>NZ_JBBWVD010000042.1:0-45912 GCF_041903745.1 Thiocapsa sp. C2-2m
CTGCCACCGCCTTTCTCGCCTTTGGCGTAGCTGTAGCCGCGGCTTTCGAGCTCTGCCTCGCCGCTGCTCGCCCGCGCGCCCACCAGGTCCTGGAGCCCGGCGGCCCCGGAGCCCCCCGAGCCGGAGTGGCTCTCGCCGCCGTGCTTGTTCGCCTCGCCGATCGCGACCCCGGCGGCCACCGCGGCGGCGGCCCCGACCGCCAGCTTCGCGGCGGTGCTCATCCCCTCGGGCTTGGGGCCGTCGTACTCGGCCCGGGTCACGTGACGATTCTTGACCTCGCAGGTCCAGTGGTGTTTCTTGCCGTCGACCTTGGCCTTACCTTCGACCGTGAAGTGCTTCTCGCTGTCGCTCAACTGGACGGCCGTGGCGTCGCGCAGGTCGCTGATGCCGTATTCGCTGCGGATCCGGCTCTCGCAGTCTCGGATGGCATCATCCGTACCGTACGCGAAAGCGGCGCCGGGCGTGGCGAGTGCCAGGGTCAGCAGCACCGTTGCGGCTGTCTGGATAGGACGACTTGGTTGCATGTCGGTTGCCTCGGTTTAGGGTGAATCCTGAAGCCAGGGTGTCGCCGCGCGCGAGTCCGGTGATTTGCCGGTCATCCGGACCGCCGGCGAGCCCATCGGCGAAATCGGTTGCCGGCGCACTTGACTCGGAGATTGTAGAGACGGCCCGCGTCCGGAAACATGGGGACTAATCCGTCGGGAATTCCCTGACAGCGGCGCTCATCATGTCGGCATGCCATGTCTACCTAATCGTCGACGGATCGACGTCGGAAATTGCAGCGTCGTCCGCTGCGGCAACACCATGAGCCTTGGCCTATCGGTAGGGCATGAGCACACCGCAAAAGTTGGCGGTCGGTGCGGCCATCGCTGACGGCGTGGCCGCCTCGGCTCCGCCGGTATTCCGAGTCCGCAGTCCTGCAATCAATCGCGATGCGACCATGAAACGACTCATCTCCGGACTTTCAGCCATCCTCCTCGTCCCGGCAGGCTTGTACCTGATTCTCGTGAATCTCGCGCTCGGTCTGCCCGCAACCCAGAACTACCTGAACGCCATACAGCCCGACCGCTTCGCCGTCGGCTGGGCGCAGGCCTGGAGCTGGTATCCGTTGCGCGTGGAGCTGCGTGGCGTCGCTGCCGACGGGCAGACGGCGACCGAGCAGTGGTAGGTGGAGGCAGTGCAGGCAGCGGCCTCGATCTCCCTGCTGCCGCTCCTGAACGGCGAGATCCGCGTGCATGATCTGGATCTCGTCGACATCGACCTGCGTTTGCGCCCGCGGCCGACCTCCGAGCAGGACCAAGCCGCGATCAGCTCCTACTTTCCCGTCATCCGCCATCGCGACCCCGCGGCCCTCGCGGAGCCGGAGCCGGAGCAGGACTCCGGAACGGTTGCACTGCGGATCGACGACATCCATGTCCGCGGCCGACATACGTTCTGGGTCTCCCATCTTCGCGGCACGCTACCCGGCGAGGTCCGCGGGAGCTTCAGTTTGGATACCCGAGCCGGACGGGTGAGTCTCGCGGGCGGGGCGTTGGACCTGATGCTCGAGTCGCTGCAGATCGCCGACGTACCACACGTGACCGACCAGGCATCCATCAGAGGCAGGATCGAGATACCGCCCTTCGTGATCTCCGAGGCCACCGGAATCGCGGCCCTGACCGTCCCCGAGTTTGATGCGCAAATCGACCTGCCTGTGCAGGACTTGCGCTTCCTCGCCGTGTTGATCGGCGATTTGGGCGGAATCGACCTGAGCGGAAAGGGCCGCCTGCGCGGCCGTGTCAACTACTCCCGTGGCCGGCTGCTCGGAGGCAGCGAGCTCACCGTCGAAGCCCACGAGCTGAGAATGACGTTCTCGCGATATGTCTTCACCGGCGACGGCATCGTCGAGCTGCTGGTCGATCCAAAGGATACGGACCAGGCGGATCTTTCGGTGCGCTTCGACGCGGTGCAGGCGGCCCTGATGGCCGGGCAGCCGAGCGGAGCGACCGATAGCGGAAACGCGCGGGCTCTGCCCTTATTTTCCGGTCACGGGCTCGAGGCCCTTCTGCATGCCGAGACGCGCGATGGGGAGCAGGGAACCGACCTCGGCCTGACCTTGACGATCCCGGCGATGGAGGCGCCCGACCTCGCCGTCTACAGCCGGTTGCTCCCCGAGAAGTGGGATCTGCGCATCGTTGGCGGGAAAGGCACGGTGAAAGGCCGAATGCAGGTTGACCCCGACCTGCTGACGCTGGAGCTGGATGTGGACTCCGACCGGGCCGAGGTACGCTCCCGGAATCGGCACGCGACGACGGACCTTCGGCTGCAACTGCGCGCGACCCTGGGCGGCCCCGACGGGACGATCCTCGATCTCTCGGGGACATCGCTGCACATCGACGATACCGAGGTCGCCGCCGTCGAGCCTTCCGCGTCCGGGTCCAGGCACGCGCAGCCCTGGAAGGCGGAGGTCACACTGAACGAGGCCGCCCTGACCCTGCCGGTGCAGGCCGCACAACCCGGTGCGCACAAGGTCCCCGTCGTGGCAAAGGCCCTGGCCGAGCGGAGCTTCGGCGCGCTGCTTGCCACGGCCAGCGGACACCTGTCGGCAACCCTGACCGTCTCGCAGCTCGACTGGATCGCGCAACTCCTGAACCGTCCGCTGAACCTCGGTTTGAGCGGCGCCGGCAAGATCGATGCGGAGATCCGGCTCGTCGATGGCTGGCCGGCGCAAGGGACGACCCTGACCATGCCGTCGGAGGAACTGGCATTCGGGCTCCTCGAGCATCGGATCGACGGCCGGGGGCAAGCCTCTTTGAAGATCGAGGAAGGCGGCAAGAGGCCGCGGCTTCGGCTGAATGTCGCCCTGACGGACGCGGTCCTGCATCGCCGCGGCGAGGCCGAGCCGAGCATCGGGGAGGTGCGATTGGATGCCGAGGTCCTGGTCACCGATCCCCTCGCCGAGGATTCCGGCGCGGCGGACGTGGCGCTGAAGCTCCATTCGGCGCGGGTCCGAGACATGAGCAGCTACAACGCCTACCTACCGGCGCATGTGCCCTTCTCATTGGTCTCGGGCGAGGCGAGTCTGGTTGGAGATCTGAAGCTCGGTCCCGACACCGCGATTGGCGCGCTCCTCTTGGTCGCCGATGACGTCCATATCGCACTGGACGAAACCGAATTGTCGGGCGATCTGCGAATCGACCTGTTGATCCGCGACGGCTCGGCGTTGGACATGCGCTTCGATATCACCGGCTCTGCGATTGCGCTGGACGCCTTTCGCGTCACGGGTCGAACCGCGTCTGCGGGTGCGTCGGCGTGGCACGCGCAATTGCAACTGGAGGACACCGAGGTGTCGTGGCAGAAGCCGATGGACCTGGACATGACCGCCGGGATCACGATCAAAGACACCCGACCTTTCGTCGCGCTGCTGGACAACGCGCGAGGGAAGCACGGGTGGATCGACAACATCTTGACGGCCGAGAACCTTGGGGGACACATCCGGTTAGCCATCGACGGGGACAGGGCCGTGATCGAGGACGCCATGGTCAATGCCGCGCAGATCGGGGTTCACGCCAAAGGACAGTCCGATGCGTCTGGCCGCGAGGCCATGCTCCTGGTGCGTTGGCACAACCTGGTCGGGGCACTGGAGTGGGACGGCGACCGTAAGCATTTCGACATCGGTGATGCGCACGCCAAGTACAATGTCTACCGGCCCGGCATAACCGTACTCCCATTCCGTAGCGCGGTGTCGACCGGGGAGCCATCGGACCACACCGAAGGCGAGGCCGGTCCCCTTCCCGATCGGCCGGCGGGCGCAGCGGGACCGCCCCGTAAGGTTGAGCCGGTTGTGACACCACCACCCGACAGAGATCCAAAGGCACCCCCGAACCTCTTTCTGGATGATGTTTCGTTCATCGAAGCAAATCCCGATCCCCGGTTCATTCCTTGCTGCGGTGGACACCCGCCGTTTGTGTTGCGCCTTCGTGCAGCAGATATCGGCCCTCCTCGGTACGGGCCACCCAATCGAGATTCTTGACTTGGTCGGCCAAGGCAGTCCCGGGACGATCACCAGCGTTCAAGACATCGAACAGATAACCCTTGATCTGCGTCGTCATCGGGCAGCAAAGCATCAGCCCGGTCTTGCCGGTGTAGCCCGAAGGGCTGACGACCAGCCAGATTTCCGGGGACGCGAATTCCGGGGACGGTTTACGAAGTTCATGGCCCAGGCGAGTGTCCGCTGCTCACTCGACTGCGGACCCCGGCCGGCGAAGCACCAGTTGCTGTTCTGCGCGCCGACGGTGTGATCCGCGAGAGCGCGCCGGCAACGACGCCGGTCGAGGAGGAGTTGAGGCGCTTCGAGACGCATCTGGAGCAGGTTCGCGGTCTTGCTGCCTCCACACGCAGACATCAGCTCCGCATCGTTCGCTGTTTGCTGGTGGAGCGATTCGGAACGTGGCGCATCGATCTCTCGGCGATCCTGCCCGAGCAGCTACGACGGTTCTTGGCACGGCAGCAAACCTCGTACACAAAGCCACACAGTTCCGCGACCCTGATCTCGACCTTGCGCAGCTATTTGCGCTTTTGCGTCACCCGCGGAGAGCCGGTGCAGGGGCTGATGGGGGTGTTGGTCTCGCCGCCCAACTGGCGGCAGGCAGCGCTGCCGAAGGCGTTGAGCGATGAGGAAGTCGCACGCTTGGTCGCCTCGCTCGGAGAAGATGGCCTATCCGCGCGTCGCGACGCGGCCATCGTGCGTTGCGCACTGCATCTGGGCTTACGGCGCGGAGAGATTGCGGCCCTGTCGTTCGACGACATCGCTTGGCGTGACGGCACGCTCACGCTACGCCGGACCAAAGGTGGGCGGGCCGATAGCCTGCCGTTGCCGCCGACCACCGGCCAAGCCATCGCCGACTATTTGCGCCTCGAACGCACGCAGACGTCCTCTCGAGCGGTCTTCGTGCGGTGCATCGCGCCGCAGGGTCGGCCGCTCGGCCCCCATGGCGTCGCCAAGGCGATCCGGCAAGCCTATGCCCGCGCGGGCTCACCGGGCACAGTGCCCATGCGCTTCGACATACCACCGCGATGGTGATGCTCCAATCCGGTGTCGCGTTCAATGTCATCGCCCTGTGGCTGGGATATGAATCCACAGCGACCACGCACCAGTACGTCGAAGCCAACCTGGCCAATGAAAGAGCAGGCCCTCGCGCGACTCCAGGAACCGGCCAACCTGCCCGCACGATACCGGCCGCCGGACGAGCTGCGTTAGTTCCTCGAGGCGCTCTAAATTATGTGAAGCTCTTGTCGGCTCTAGGCCAAACCCACGCCAGAGCCGGTTCTCGTTCTTCAATTAATTTAAACTTTCACATAGATCCTGTTATGTGAAGCTTCACATAACAGGATCGAAGAGTCACCCGCTTCCGGTTGATGGGAGACGGCTCCTGGCCGAGTTCTTCCCGATCGCCACCGAAGTTTAGTGACCGGAGAGGGGGGCCAGCCGTCACCGACCCCGGCGACTCGACCAACGGCAAGCTGCGTGATGCCGTCACCGAGACTCCAAGGACGAGGGGCCGCTTCTGGCCGAATGACCACGTCCCGCAGTCCTGGATTGGACCTGCTCTTCTTAGGTTTAACCGCGCGGCCCTCCTCTCCATTGACGGATCCGCGGCACATGCTGTGCCGCCCGCGTTTCACGAGCGTATGCGGGGGGCCTCAAGCCATTCCCGTGCGCACCGTCTCGGGAGATGCCGTTTCGCCGAGCGAGGCGTCGCCTTGGGACCCTCGGGGTCCGTACCGGCGGAGTTGTGCGACTCTCGCCGTCGGATGCCCAAACGGTTATTCGGGGGTGGAGGAGTCGAGGATGTCCCAAGCGATGGCATCGCCGCTGGACCACGCGGCCTCGACCCGCGGGCCGAGGCACCAGTCGCCGCCGGCGTAGAGCGTTCCGGAGGCGTCGCGGGTGAAGGGGCGGCCAAGCGGCACGCAGACGCGGGCGTAGAGCCAGCGATGGGCGGCGGCGTATCGAACGGCACTCGTGTCCCTGCCGAGGCGGTCGCTCAGCATGAGCGCGACGAGTGCGTCGGGGGCCAGCTCCAGATGCGCGGCGCTCCAAGTCGTGCCCGCTTGTGCGACCCAGCAGACCGACGCGGATCGCCCCGGTTTGCTGCTGTCCTGCGCGATCCAGGCCAGCGGGTCGTCGGGATCGGCGCGGGTGATGAAGGGTCGCGGGGCATCCGGGTCGAAGGCGGCCATCAAGGTCACGCAGGGGTCGAGGCGCACCGCGGCGACCTCTCGGGACATCGGATGCTCGGTTCCGAGGAGGTCGGCCAGTTGCGGCGCGGGCACGGTGACGACAACGCTGTCGAAGACCTGCACCTCGCCGGGCAGGGTCAGCGTCCAGCCGCGACTCGCTTTGCGCACTGCCGTCACTTGGATACCTTGGCGAATATCCAGGCCCGGGCCAAGATGTTTCGCCAGGCCGGTCATGCCGGGCGTGCCCACGATGTGCGGCCGTCCTGTCCCTTCGGCCCCGGGTGTCCGTTGCGATAATAGTCCGGGCGCGGGCGCAGCAAGGCGATGTCGGGCAGCGGCTCGCTGTGATCGTTTAGCCACACCGGATTCAGAACCGCAAGGACGGCGTGTGGACCCACGGCATCTTTGAGCAAGTTCGCCAGAAAATTCACGGTCCCGGCGTGTGGATGTCCGATCGGCGGCATCTCGACAATCTCCCCGTCGATCAATTCGGTGCGCAGGTCCGGTCCGAGGATGCCGGTGTCGCCCATGCGATGGTAGTCCGTCACCGAGACCCGAAAGACACGAGCAAGCGACGATGCCCGGCGGGGTGCGGTTGCGCTCGTGATCATGTCGGAACCTCACATTCTTGCGTAGCCAACGGTGTTCTCGATCCGGAACCTAGTCGCCTCGCGGGACCCGCGCAAGGCGAGCCCGGTGTCTTTCGGTCTATCAACGCCTCAGGCGCTGCGCAGCCGGGTCACCTTCACGAGCGCTACCGCGACCAGCGGGAGAACGAAGCCGATCACCAGGGCGGCGATCATCAAGTCCCCCAACTGGCTGTAATCCGCCGGCACGCTCACCACGCCGCTGACGGGGTCCTTGACCTCGCGGGTCACGAGGAAGATCTCGTTGAGATATTTGGTTCCCAATTGACCGGCCGAGAGGGCCAGATTGCTGAAGGAGGCCATGACGGCGAAGAAGGTGGCCTTCAGGTCATCCGGCGCCGAGTTGGCGATCCAGGCCAGCATGGGCACCATCGCGACCTGTCCCAGGGGGGATTCCATGGCGGTGTCGACGATGGTGATGAAGCGGGCATCGACGATGCCGCCGGTCACCGCGGCCGTCCAGTGGTGCAGCCCGAAATACATGCCGACGATCGGCAGGTAGAAGAGGCTCGAAAGCAGGGTCAGGAAGACGACCACATGGGCGATGGAGTGCTCGGCCATGAAGCGTCGGAAGATGAAGAGCCCCGCCAGGGCCAGGGTACTGCCGATCAGCGAGAGCACGGACAGAAACTGCTGGTCGAAGGCCAGCTCGTCGATCATCCACCAGGTCTCGCCGGCGCCCGGTCCGGGCATGGCGCGGAAAACGAAGATGATGATGGCCGTGCCCAGGAGATAGAGCCGTGCCTCGGCGTCCAGGACCCGCATCAAGCGCGACATGAGAAAGAGCACGATCGCCATGGAGCCGATGAAGATGATCTCTTGGTTGTAGGGCACGTCCGTGAGGCCCATCCCCAGCGTAAAGACGACGAAGGCCAGGCTGCCCCCGAGGATCCACCAATTCGGCGTGGTGATCTGGGCGGGTCGTTCCAGGCGCTGTCTGGCGTCGGTTTCATCCAGGCCCTTGGCGACGAGGCGACGCAGGTCACGGCGTTTGATGAGGCTCGCTAGGGCGACGCCGAGCACCGAGATCACCGGGATGGCCAGCGCCATCTGGTAGATGAGGATATAGGTCGCGACCTTGTCGGCCTCCGTCATCGTCTCGACCGCGGCGAAGAGCGAGATATTGGCGACCGATACGATCACTCCGCCGCCGATGATGGCGATCCGCCCGAGGGTCTGCATCGTGGTGTGCATCAGCTTGAGCCGAGCACCGTCGATCGGCTGGCCGTCGGCGTCGACCCGCGGGACCGCCTCGACCGTCATGGCATCCGCGACCACGTCCTGAATCACATAGCCCGTCGGTGCGAGCAGCGCGCCGAAGACATACCAGGCTTCCACCGGCATCACCGCGGCCATCGCCTCGCGCTCCGCCAGCAGGCCGAGCATGATCAACAGGCTCCCGGTCAGCATGGACGCGCCGAGATAGACCAGGCCGGCCTTATGGCGCCAGATGAGATCGACCAAGTGCCCCAGGGGCATCTTGAGCACCCAGGGGATCCCTGCCCAAAAGGCGAGTGCCGCCAGGAAGGATGCGGGCAGCCCGAGATAGTCCTTGACGAAGAAGGTGCCGACGATGGCGGTCAGGCCCTGAATGCCGTAGGCCACATAGATCATCAAGGGGGGCAGATAGGAGAGCCGCATCTCGCGCCCCATCTCCAGTATATTGCGGTCGAGCCACTGGCCGATTGCGGCGATGAATCCGCGTTGATCCCGTCGTCCGGTATGCCGGCTGCGAATGGCGGTCACGTTTGTGTTCTCACGATCGACAAAGGGTCGAAGGTTACGCCATCACCCTCGCGGAGGCGAGCGGTCGGCCGCGATGTCCCGACCCGCCGCGTATCGGCGTCATGGTGGCGTGTCGGCCCCGTGCCGTCGCGCGCGCCGGACTCTGATTGTAACTTCGGCCGTCGTGGCCCGTGCCCCAGAGCGCCGAGGATATGCGTAACAGCGCGACGCGATTGTCACGAGTCCCTGAGGCTCCGGGTGGCCGACTCATTGAACGAGGCCATGCGTCGAGGCCGAGCCCTTTAGTCGGAACGGGATTTCGAGGCCATACTCAGATTGCGGTACAGGGGCCGCGCATCCGTCGAAATAACGACGCTGTTCGGGGATTGCACAAGCCGGATCGCCACGAGGAAAGCGCAGGAGCATGAGCATGCTGATCGGGGTCACGCGCGAGATCAAATCCCATGAGCACCGCGTCGGTCTCACGCCGGAAGCGGTGGCCGAGGCGGTCCATCGGGGCCATCTGGTGCTGGTCGAGACTGCCGCGGGTGACGGCATTGGTGCGAGCGATGAGACTTACCGGGCCGCGGGTGCGCAGGTCTGCGCGACGGGCGAGGAGGTCTTCGGGCGGGCGGAGCTGTTGGTCAAAGTCAAAGAGCCCCAGCCGCAGGAGCGGGCATGGCTGCGGCCGGGGCAGGTCCTGTTCTCCTATCTGCATCTCGCTCCGGATCCCGAGCAGACGCGCGATCTGGTCGCCTCCGGGGCGGTTTGCATCGCCTACGAGACGGTCACCGACGCGCTGGGCGGTCTGCCGCTCTTGCGGCCGATGAGCCAGGTCGCGGGACGTCTGGCGATTCAGGCCGGAGCGACGGCCCTCGAAGTCGCTCATGGCGGTCGGGGTGTGCTGCTCGGGGGTGTGCCGGGAGTGGCACCCGGTCGGGTGCTGATCTTGGGCGGCGGTGTCGTCGGCTTCAATGCGGCGCAGATGGCGGTGGGCTTGCAGGCAGACGTGACCATTCTGGATCGCAACCCGGCGGTTCTGGATCGGTTGGCGGCACATTTCGAGTCGCGCGCACGGGTGATCCATTCCAATCGGGCGACCTTAGATCAAGGGCTGCGCGACGCGGATGTGGTCATCGGTGCGGTCCTGGTTCCGGGCGCGACTGCGCCGCATCTGGTCTCGCGCGCGATGCTCGGCGAGATGCGTCGCGGGGCCGTGCTGGTGGATGTCGCGATCGATCAGGGCGGCTGCTTCGAGACCTCGCGTCCGACGACACATGATCGGCCGACCTTTGTGGTGGACGGGATTCTTCACTACTGTGTTGCGAACATCCCCGGCGCGGTGCCCCTGACATCCACCTACGCCTTGAACAACGCGACGCTCCCCTGCGTGCTGGCATTGGCCGACAAGGGATGGCGTACTGCCCTGAGGGACGATCCGCATCTTCGCGATGGGCTCAATGTGTGCGACGGGAAGGTCACGCATGCGGCGGTGGCCGAGGCGCTTGGTTATGGCTTCGTGCCGCCCTCCGAGGTGCTGAGATCCTAAGGTGCTTCCCGGGAATAGGCATCCCGACTGCATATGCCCGCAAGACCCGAAGGGGCTGTAGTTGCGAATGAATTGGAACCTACACACCGGTCGTTCCTTTCCCGGAAATCAACTAAACGGCGCTTCTCACGCCGAGATGCGGGGTGTGCCGGGGGTTCCGAGCGGGCGATGCCCGCGGCTTGCGGACCCGTGGCGCCCCGAGTATTGTCGTATTGTCGTGCAGCGACGCGTTTCCCGACCCGGCGCGCAGATCCTCCGTAGCGCTTGTCCCGGTTGGACCATGGTCCGATGGGGCGTCGGGCAGGATCTCCGGACTGGGACGCCGCGTCGGACGCCCGACGCGAGCGTACCCTTATACGATCTCCTTAGGCCCTCGCCGTACTGACGCGCTTGGACAGGATGGCGCCGCGCATCCCGATGAGGACCAGGCTGCTGGCTAGGAAGGCGGCCACGGCTGTGCCGACCATCATGGCCATCGGTTTGTCTTGCGCGTTGGCGATCCCGAAGGCCTCCCCGATCGGGGCGAGGATGGCGACATTCTCCGGCGCGGCCAGGATGTAGGTGCAGAAGGCCAGGAAGGCACCGAAGAAGACGAATTTCCAATCCATGTGCAGGCCGGCGAGCAGGGTCGCGAGGCCGAGCAGGTAGAGCAGCACCAGCAGGTATTTCTGATCGTCGAGTGCGGCGCGCACGCCGTGCGTGTGCAGCAGCCACAGCAGACCGATCACGATCCCCCAGTGCAGGACCTGCTTCAAGGTGTAGACGAGGTAAGACTGATCGCGGATATAGGCCTGTCCAAAGCCCGAGAGCAAAGAGATGAAGGCGACGACCGGGACGAAGGTCTCCCAGTAGGGTATGGTTCCGGTCGCATCGTTGCGGGTGAGTGCGATGAGAACGACGGCGGCGACATAGAGGATCACCGACGGCAAGAGGGCCATCATCAGCGAGCCCTGGTCGGTACTTTTGGCTTTCTTCGCTGTCTCCGTCGAGGCAGCGTCTTTTGATTTGAACATGGAGAACCCTCCTTTCGGGTCGGTCAGTGGGCGAGTGGTCGACGCATCCCCCGGTGAGGAGGTCCGTCGAATGGTTCAAGCAACCGGATATTAACCCTTACTTTCGATGAGTGTTAAGGGATTTTCAGCAAGAATTTTCGACTGCGCCGGACGATTTCGGCTTTCTCCAAGTGCCGGGGTCGGTTGGATCGAGCGCGGTTGGCGGGGTCGGTGCAGGAGGATGAGTCGGCGAGACAATCGGGGCGCTCGCACCGAGAGACCACGACCGAACCCAGCCATGTCGGGCCGTCCGATGGCCCTCAAGGTCCTGCCGGCCCTGCCGACGACCTCGGCTCGCGTCGGTGAATGGCCCGCGTCGCAGCATGCGCGATTGAGCCTTCTCGGCCTCTTTGGCCTCGTGCTTCCGCTCCTCGGAGGTTGTGCCTCGGCGCCGTCTCCGCCGTCCAAACCGCTCGACGCCTGCGCCATTTTCAACGAGCGCCCGAGCTGGTACAAGGCGACGAAGAAGGCCGAGCGCAAATGGGGGACCCCGGTTGCGGTCCAGTTGGCCATCATTCAGGCCGAGTCGAGCTTCCGGCACGACGCCCGGCCGCCCGGGCGCGTCTCCAGCGCCTATGGTTATTCCCAAGCGATCGACGGGACCTGGGACTGGTATCGCGAGCAGACGGGCAATCGGCGCGCCGCGCGGACCAACTTCGACCATGCCGTCGACTTCGTCGGTTGGTACACGGACGTCACCCACCGCACGCTCGGCATCTCGAAAGGGGATGGCTACCGTCAGTATCTCGCTTATCACGAGGGTCATCGCGGCTTCCAACGCGGGACCTATCGAAAGAAGGATTGGCTGGTGCGTGTCGCTCGCCGGGTCGATCAGCAAGCGAAGACCTACGGAGCACAGCTGCGCGCCTGCCGTCGCTGATCCGCTCTCTTTACCTCGGGCGGAACGCGCACTAGAGTTGTCCGGACCCACCGGTGTCGGTGACCACAGGAGTGTCGTCATGCTCGGTTCCTCGCTTCGCTTGCCTGCGGGTCTATTGGCGGGTCTATTGGCGGGTCTGTTCGCTGCGTCCTTGTCGATCGGGTGGCCGACGCCCAGCGAAGCGGCCGCGGGGGGCGGGCGCAGCATCCTCTTGACGCCCGGCATGGACTATTTCGGCGGGGACTACGAGACGCTAAAAGGGGTCGATCTCGAAGCCTGTCGCGACGCCTGTCTCGATGACGCCCGGTGCCACGCCTTCACCTTCAACAGCAAGGCGGGCTGGTGTTTCCTCAAGGCCTCCGCCTCCGACGCGCGTCCTTTCCCGGATGCCGTCTCCGGTCGCGTTCGGATCGGTCAGGCGACCGTTTCGCCGCCCGATCTCGCCGCGACTCGCAGCGCGGATCTGCGGTTTCTCCCGCGCGGCGAGCTGGATGCCGCCCGCAAGCTGTCGGCGCGCATCGCCGAGGCTCCCCCCCGCGATCAGCCGGCCGCGTCTTTGGCGGCCGAGGCTAGGCGCCTCGCGGCAAGCGATCCGGTCCGGGCGGCGGACCTCTACGCCGCAGCCCTTCGATTGTCCCCCGACGACCGCAGCCTCTGGCTCGATCTCGCCCGCACGGCGATGGCCGCCTCGCCATCCGACTGGCAGGCGCGGCAAACCTTCAAGCGGGACGCGACCGCAGCGGCCGTCAACGCCTATTGGCGCTCCGCAGCGGTCGCCGAGCGCGCCGATGCCCTGGCAGTTCTTTCGCGGACACTCGCCGAGCGCGACGACTGGCGCCCTGCGATCCGCGCCTTGCGCGCCTCGCTCGCGCTGGTCGAAGTCGCCTCCGTCCGCGCCGAGTACGACCGTCTGGTCGGCGAGCACGGTTTCCGGGTCACCGGACACGAGGTCGACTCGGACGCCGCAAACCCGCGCATCTGTCTCCAATTCAGCGACCCGCTGGCCCGCGACCGGGGCCAGCTCGCCGATTTCGTGCGGGTGACCGACCGCACCGATCTTCCGATCGAGGTCGAGGCCCGCCAGATCTGCATCGACGGGGTCGAGCACGGCGCGCGCTACCGCATCCAGGTCCGCGCCGGACTCCCGGCGGCGGACGGGGAGACGCTGGCCAAGGCGTCGGATCTGGACATCTTCGTGCGCGACCGCGCGCCCATGGTCCGCTTCCTGGGGCGTGCCTATGTCCTGCCTGCAGGTGGCGATCCGGCGATCCCGGTCGTCTCGGTGAACACGGATCGGATCGACGCGGCGGTCTATCGCATCGGCGACCGGGCCCTGGGTTCCGCGGTCGCGAGTGGGCGGTTCCGTCAGCAGCTCTCCACCTGGGACGCGAATCAGATCGCCGATCGCTCCGGCGAGGCGATCTGGAGCGGCCACATCGAGGTCAAACCCCCGGCCGACACCCGGCTCAATCGCGAGGTCACCACCTCGGTACCGGTCGGCGAGCTGGTCGATGACCTGCGGCCCGGCGTTTACGCCATGACCGCCAGCGCACACAACGCCATGCAGGAGCCCGAAGCGCTCGCGACCCAGTGGTTCCTGGTCTCGGATCTCGGACTTGCGAGCTTCTCGGGCAACGATGGCCTGCATGCCTTGGTGCGCTCGCTCTCGAGTGCCGATGCGGTCGCCGGCGTGAAGCTGCGTCTGGTTGCGCTCAACGACGACATCCTGGGCGAGGCGACCACCGATGCCGAGGGTCATGCCCGCTTCGAGCCGGGCCTGCTGCGCGGCACCGGCGGCAATGCCCCCGTCATCCTGGTCGCCGAGGGTCCGGACGGCGACTATGGTTTTCTCGACCTCACCCAGACACCCTTCGATCTGAGCGACCGGGGCGTGACGGGTCGGCCCGCCCCCCAGCCGCTCGATGTCTATCTGGTCACCGAGCGCGGCGCCTATCGCCCCGGCGAGACCGTCCAGCTCACCGCCTTGGTGCGCGATGCCAAGGCCGATGCCGTCTCGGATCTGCCGATCACCTTTACCTTCAAGCGTCCGGACGGCGTAGAGCACGGCCGTCTCCTGACGCAGGATCAGGGCCTCGGCGGCTATCGGGCGACGCTGGACCTGAGCCGCGCCGCCATGCGCGGCACCTGGCGTGCAGCGACCTACAGCGACCCCAAGGCCCCGCCCTTGGCCGAGGTCACCTTTCTGGTCGAGGACTTCGAGCCCGAGCGCCTCGCCTTCGATCTGGAGAGCCCGGTCAAGACCCTGGATCCAGACGACCTGCCCGAGATCGCCCTGGACGCCCGCTTCCTCTTCGGAGCACCTGCCGCGGGTGTTGCCGTCGAGGGCGAGGTGCAGGTCAAGCCCGCGCAGGGCCTCGCCGCGTTTCCCGGGTTCCGATTCGGTCTGGCGAGCGAGCCGGTCGAGCCGGTCGGCCAGCCGATCGCCACCACCCGGACCGACGACCAAGGCAAGGCCGAGATTGCACTGCAACTGCCCGACCTGCCGCCCACCAGTCGACCGCTCGAAGCCGATCTGCGCGTGCGTCTCCTCGAGGGCAGCGGACGCCCGGTCGAGCGCAGCCTGACCCTACCGATCGCAACCCGCGCGCCCCGCATCGGTGTGAAGCCCCTGTTCGAGGACGCGGTGGAGGAGGGGGGCAACGCCGGTTTCGAGATCATCCTGGTCGATGCCGACGACACCCCCGGCGACCAGCGCCGCTTGCCCGAAGGGTTGCGCTGGACACTCTCGCGTCTGACCACCGATTTCCAATGGTACGAGTCGGACGGGAGCTGGAATTACGAGCCGGTCGTCTCGACCCAACGCGTCGCCTCCGGCACCCTGGAGCCGGGCCAGATCGACGCCGTGACCGGCGCCGCGCGGATCGAGGCGCGGGTCGAGTGGGGCGGCTATCGTCTGCGTGTCGAAGGCCCGGACGGGACGGCCCTTCCGGTGGATCTCGACTTCGAGGCCGGCTGGTATGCCGCACCGCGCGCCGTCGACACCCCGGATCTGCTCAAGGTCTCGCTCGACAAGGCCGAGTATCGGATCGGCGAGACGCTCAAGGCGCGCATCGAGCCGCGCTTCCCGGGTGTGGCCCTGGTGATGGTCATCGACGACCGGCTGATCGAGATGCGCACGGTCGAGGTCCCCGAGGGCGGTGCGACGGTCGAGCTGCCCGTCACCCGTGCCTGGGGGCCGGGCGCCTATGTCACCGCCACGCTCTACCGGCCGATGGATCTGGATGCCCGGCGCATGCCCGGACGCGCGATCGGGCTCACCTGGGCCGGGGTGGATCCGGGCGATCGACGGCTCGACATGACGTTCGGCCTCGATCCGGCCGCAGGGGTGATCCGCCCGCGCCAACGGCTCGAAATCCCGATCCAGGTCGCCAATGCCCCGGCCGGCGAGCCGGTCTACGTGACCCTCGCGGCGGTCGACCTGGGGATCCTGAACCTCACGCGCTATCAATCGCCCGCGCCGGACCGTTGGTACTTCGGTCAGCGCCGTCTCGGGATGGAGGTCCGCGACCTCTACGGCCAGCTCATCGACCGCATGCAGGGCGTGCCCGGCACGGTGCGCTCCGGCGGCGACGGCGCCATGATCCGACTCGAAGGACCGCCGCCCACCGAGGATCTGGTCGCCTTCCAGTCCGAGATCATGCGTCTCGACGCCCAAGGCCGGGCGACCGTCGCCTTCGACATCCCGGACTTCAACGGTACCTTGCGGGTCATGGCGATGGCCTGGTCCAAACAAGGCGTCGGCCACGCGGTCGAAGACCTGCTGGTGCGCGATCCAGTCGTCATGATGGCGAGCCTGCCGCGCTTCCTCGCGCCCGAGGACAGCTCGCGCCTGCTGCTCGAGCTGACCCATGTGGACGGACCGGCGGGCGAGGTCACCCTGACGGTGGCGACCGACGGCGGGCATGTGCGCATTCCCGCCGACCAGACCGAGCGGACGCTGACCTTGGCCCAGGGCGGACGCGCCGCCGTGCAGATCCCCATCGATGCCGTCTCCGTGGGCGACGAGACTCTGAGCCTGGTCCTGCGCACGCCCGACGGCCCGGGCTCCACACAGGCTTTGACCAAGGCGTTGCGGATCCCGGTCCGCTCCAATGCCCCCTTGGTCTCGCGCAACGCGGTCGTGGATCTTGCCCCGGGCGGGGAGCTGCGCCTCGACGCCTCGGCCTGGTCCGAGATGCTCCCCGGCACGGGGGCGCTCGCGGTCTCAATCACCGGCGCCGGTCCGCTGGACGTCGCCGGTCTGGTCACTGGGCTCGATCGCTACCCCTACGGCTGCACCGAGCAGCTCACCAGCCGCGCACTGCCCATGCTCTATCTCAACGAGGTGGCAACCGCCATCGGTCTCGGGACCGACACCGAGATCCGCGAGCGCGTCCGCGAGGCGATCGGCGAGGTGCTGGCCAATCAGGCGTCGAACGGGAGCTTCGGACTCTGGGGTGCGGGCGGCGACGACGGCTGGCTCGACGCCTATGTCGGGGACTTCCTCACCCGTGCACGCGAGCAAGGCTACGAAGTGCCGGATCGCGCGTTCGACATGACGCTGGACAACCTACGCAACCGGCTCGCCTATGTGCCGGACTTCAGCAGCGGCGGCGAGGACATCGCCTACGCGCTCTATGTCCTGGCCCGCAACGGTCGCGCCGCCATCGGCGACCTGCGCTACTACGCCGAGACCAAGCTCGACGCCTTCTCCACACCCATGGCCAAGGCCCAGCTCGGTGCGGCGCTGGCACTCATGGGCGACCGCCCGCGTGCCGATACGGTCTTCCGTGCCGCGGTCGCGATGCTGGATGAGGGCGACGACGATGGCGCCTGGCGGTCCGACTTCGGCTCCGACCTGCGCGACGGCGCGGCCGTCCTGACCCTCGCCGCCGAAAGCGCGACCGGCGCGGTCGACCTGCAGGCCCTCGCCCGACGTCTGGAACAGGGATGGGTCAACGCGAACGACACCAGCACGCAGGACGACGCCTGGCTGCTGCTCGCCGCCCGTGCCCTGATGCAGGGCGCCGACAAGCCGCAACTGACGCTCTCGGGCGAGCCCTGGAGCGGTCCCTGGTTCAGCCGGCTCGGCGCCGACACCGCCGCCGCCCTGCCGCTGATCGTCGGAAACGCGGGCCAACGCCCGCTGGAGGCGCTCGTCAGCGTCGGCGGCGTTCCGCTGTCACCTGAGCCCGCTGGCGGCGACGGCTACCGGATCGAGCGTGCCTACTACGACCTGGACGGCCGCCGCATCGACCCCTCCGCCGTCACCCAAGGCGATCGCATGGTCGCCGTCATCACCGTCAGCGCAGACGCGCAGCGCCAAGCCCGACTCATCGTCGACGATCCGCTCCCCGCCGGCTTCGAGATCGACAACCCCAGTCTGATCAAGGCCGGCGACATCGCCGACATCGCCTGGCTGGGCCTGGAGGAGACCGCCGAGCATCTCGAATTCCGCGCCGACCGCTTCGTCGCCGCCGTCGACCGAGGCCCAAGCGAGCCGACCCGTTTCCAACTCGCCTACCGGCTGCGCGCCGTCTCGCCGGGCGTTTTCAGCCACCCGGCCGCGACGGTCGAGGACATGTATCGCCCGCAACGGCGGGCGTGGACGGAGACGGGGCGGGTGGAGGTTGCGCTGCCGGTGCGCTGAGCGTTGCCGGGAAAACCAGCGCGGAAACGTCCGCCATGGCTGATTTAGACCCGCAAGCCCTGGAGTCTCTTAACATGAGCGATTACCAAGCATACGAAGACGCGTGCGAAAAGATCCGGGCCGAGAACGCAATTCTGCTGACGGAATTCGTGGCTTGGCTCAAGGCGTCCGGCCTGTCCGAAAAGGTCGTCAAGAAGCATCGTACAAATATCGATTTCTATAGCAACGACTATCTGCTTTACGAGGACGCGCTCGAGGCCAGAGACGGCGTGGACCATGTCAGCTGGTTTCTCGGCGACTGGTTTATCAGGAAGGCCATGTGGTCAAGCCAAGCCAGCATTAAGGAGAATGCAGCAAGCCTCAAAAAATTCTACGCCTTCATGCATGAAAAAGGCTTGGTCAGCAAGGACGATCTGGTCGAGTTGAAGCAGATCGTCAAGGAAGGGATGCCGGATTGGTTGGAAAGCATGAGGGACTACAACAACGCCGGGATCGACGATCCTTGGTGAGCGCGACGGAACGACAGTTTGCGGGACCAAAACGACCCGGAATGCCTGGTTGAATCTAAACCGCGCACGGTGCGGTATGCGTAATTTGGTGGATGGCTTGGCCCCGCCGGCTCCGACGACTGTCGGAGCCGGCGCGGTTTAAAGTATTAAAAATCTTAAACTCTAAACCGCGTCTCACTGGGATCAAGGATATCTCCGAATCTAAACGAACAATGAAAACGACGCATGTCGCTCTGGACGCGGTTTAGACGGGATCGCCGAGCATCTTGCGCTGGATGTATCGAGGAACGCGCCATTCGATCAGGGATGCGATTCGCGTCGTCCGATCCCCTCGGCGATGAAATCCAGCACGAGGGTATTTAGGCTGACTCCCTCTTGCTTGGCGCGCGCAGTCAACTTGCGGTGGAGCGACTTGGGCACGCGCTGCACGAACCGCCCTGATTCGCCGCCTTTGCCCGGCTCGGGCACCGGGTCGCCAAATTCGCGCGCGGTCAGAATCCAGCTCGTGACGGCATCGCGGGCACTCTCAAGCGCCTCCGGTATGGTGGCGCCGTCGGCCATGCAGCCTGGCAGATCGGGAAAGGTGACGAGGTATCCGCCCTCGGGAAGGGGGCAAATCTCGCAGGGGTAATCGGGAATGGGGGTATGCATGGTCAGTCTCCGGTACCTTGCTGGATGAACCAGACAAAGCGCTTCACATACTCAGGTGCTATGGGTTTGTGGGCCGGAACCGTCAATTTGGTGCCGTTCGGGTGACGAAATGTCACATGACTGGTTCCAGGCTGACGGTACTCCACGCCATGCGCATCGGCGACCGCCTTGAGTTGGTCGATCCGCCAATCCCGCGGGTTGGCGCGCATCTTGTCGAGTGTTTTGTCCGCTCGGCTCATGCGCTCATGATACTACATGGAGCATCATTCCGACCCAGGGGCTGAACCCGGCTGAACGCCCGCCGGGATCATAGAGCACACGAGGCGTATGTGCGCCTTGGGCTCTGGCTCCGCGTCCCGGAACGCGACCACGCGACCATGCGACAGCGGACCATTCGGCGATTCGGCCAGTGTTCGAGGAACGATAAGCGAACTTCGTTACAATGCTCCCGCGTGGCGTGTCGGGATATTCGCAACCCCGCCGATCGCCGCGAAGCGGCGTCCCCGGGATAGACGACTTGCAGTCGTCCTCTTCGCCCGCCCCGATGGCCGGCGAGGTCGCGCCAAACGCGAAGATTTCGAAGACCGCGCCGGCTCCAGCGGTCGTCAAGTCTGCCGGGGCCGATCCCAATCAATAACATCGCATACCCCGTTGGGCGCGGTTTAATCAGCAGAGCAGGAGCGAGGACGTGGCAGTTACGAACGACATCGGACGTCTGTTTCAACAGGCATTCAAGAAGATCGACGATGTGCTCTGGAAGGAGGCGGGTTGCAGCTCGGAGCTGGATTACACGGAGCAGACCTCCTGGCTCTTGTTCCTGAAATATCTCGACGACCTGGAGCAGGAGCGGGCGACAGAGGCCGAGCTCGAAGGCCGGACCTACAGCGACATCCTCGATCCGCCCTATCGGTGGGAGCGTTGGGCGGCGCCGAAGGACCGGGACGGCAGACTCGATCACAATAAGGCACTGACGGGCGATGACCTCGTGGAGTTTGTCGACCGCAAGCTCTTCCCCTATCTGCACGGCTTCAGGCAGCGGGCGAGCGGGCCGGATACCATCGAATACAAGATCGGCGAGATCTTCGGCGAGATCAAGAACAAGATCCGCAGCGGCTACAACCTGCGCGAGATCATCGACCACATCGACGAGCTGCGGTTTCGCTCGCAGGCGGAGAAGCACGAGCTCTCCGCATCCACACCAACACGCTCACCGAGAACCTCGCCGACATTCAGGAGAAAGACCGCTACGACGTCGTGCTCGCGAATCCGCCCTTCGGCGGCAAGGAACGCAAGGAGGTTCAGCAGAACTTCCCGATCCGCACCGGCGAGACCGCCTTCCTCTTTCTCCAGCACTTCATCAAGATCCTGCGCGCCGGCGGGCGAGCCGGTGTCGTCATCAAGAACACCTTCCTCTCGAACTCGGACAACGCCTCGGTCTCACTGCGCAAGCTGCTGCTGGAGTCCAGCAACCTGCATACCGTCCTCGACTGTCCGGGCGGGACCTTCCAAGGGGCGGGGGTGAAGACGGTGGTGCTCTTCTTCGAGAAGGGCGCGCCGACGCGCAAGGTCTGGTACTACCAGCTCGATCCAGGCCGGACGATGGGCAAGACCACGCCCCTCAACGACGCCGACCTTGCCGAGTTCGTGGCCTTGCAGAAGGACTTTGCCGACTCGCCGAAGAGTTGGACCCTGGATGTCGCGACCGTCGACACGACGACCTATGACCTGTCGGTGAAGAATCCGAACGGCGGGGAGACGGTCGCCCACCGCAGCCCTCGGGACATCCTGGACGAAATCGCCGCGCTGGATGCCGAGAGTGCGGCAGTGCTGGCGAAGATCAGGGGGCTGCTATGAACCTTACCCAGTCATTCTTTGATGACATTCGTGGACTCATCACTTCCGCTCGCGTCATCGTGGCGCGTGGCGTCGATCTTGTTCAGGTACGCACCAACTATGAGATCGGGCGGCGCATTGTGGAACAAGAACAAAAGGGCGAAGAGCGCGCTGCTTATGGGCAGGAGATCCTTCGAGCGCTGGCGGACAGACTGACCGGGGAGTTCGGGAAGGGCTACTCGCTTTCCAATCTCAAATCGATGAGGCAGTTCTACCTGCTGTACCAAAACCGGATTGGTCAGACGCTGTCTGGCCAATCGAAAACAAAAAGCCAGACAGTGTCTGGCCAATTGCCAAGCGAGGGCGATCAAGAAAGCCTCGGGGCATTCCAGATTGTCCATACAGCGCCTGGGCAATCGTCGCGCCCCTTCTCGTTGAGCTGGTCGCACTACGTCTTCCTGCTCGGCATCAAGAACGCCGACGAGCGCAGCTTTTATGAAATCGAAGCCACCGGGCAAAACTGGACGCTGCGCGAGCTCAAGCGCCAGTTCGACAGCGGTCTCTACGAACGGCTGGCCTTAAGCCGCGACAAGGAAGGCATCCGCCAACTGGCGCGCGCAGGCCAGATCGTCAGCCAGCCGCAAGACCTACTCAAGGAACCGCTGGTGCTGGAATTCCTCGGTCTCGCCGAGAAAAGCCGCTATTCCGAATCTGATCTCGAAAGTGCCATCATCGACCGCCTGGGCCAGTTCCTGCTCGAACTCGGCAAAGGCTTCCTGTTCGAGTCCCGGCAAAAGCGCTTCAGTTTCGATGACGACCATTTCTTCGTCGACCTCTTCTTCTACAACCGCCTGCTGCGCTCCCATGTTCTGATCGACCTCAAGCTCGGTAAGCTCACGCATCAGGATCTCGGCCAGATGCAGATGTACGTCAATTACTTCGACCGCTACGTCAAACTGGAAGGCGAGAACCCCGCCATCGGCATCGTGCTGTGCAAGAAAAAGCACCAGGCGCTGGTCGAAATCACCCTGCCCAAGGACGCCAACATCCACGCCCGCGAATACCAGCTCTACCTGCCGGGCAAGGAAGAATTGCGGCAGAAGCTGGAGGAGTGGATAGCGGAGGTGGAGGGGTGAGGGCGGGGTGGAAGGAAAAAGCTGTCGGCGAAATTTTGCAACTGGAGTATGGCAAGCCGCTGGATGCTGCTGATCGAATGCCCGATGGCTGCCACCCAGTATATGGTGCTAACGGAGAGATAGGCCGCACTGACAAGTTCTACTACGACAAGCCAAGCATCATCATTGGGCGCAAGGGTTCTGCGGGTGAAATCAACCTTACGGAGGAAGAATTCTGGCCGCTCGATGTGACTTACTTTGTCACATTCGATGAACACCAATACGACCTACGCTTCATTTTCTACCTACTGACAACGCTTGAATTGCCGAAACTGGCTAAAGGCGTTAAGCCCGGCATAAACCGCAACGAGGTTTATGCGCAGACGACCAAGGTTCCTCCACTCCCTGAACAGCAGCGCATCGTCCGCATTCTCGACTTGGCCTTCGAGGGAATCGCGACGGCTAAGGCGAATACCGGGAATAATCTGAAGAATGCGCGGGCAGTTTTTGTGAGCGAGTTGAACGCAATTTTCACGCAGAGAGGGGACGGGTGGAAGGAAACAACAGTCGATAAAATATCGACGAACCTCGATAGCAAACGTGTGCCTATCACGAAGAACGTGAGAAAGAGCGGAGAGTATCCTTACTACGGTGCTTCCGGTATCGTTGATTATGTCAGTGACTATATTTTCGATGGTGATACGCTGCTCGTTTCTGAAGATGGAGCCAATTTGCTTGCAAGGTCAACTCCGATCGCATTTTCGGTTTCGGGCAAATACTGGGTTAACAATCACGCGCACATTCTAAAGTTTGAGCACATGGCGACCCAGCGGTTGGTTGAGTTCTACCTGGACAGCATTAAGCTCGACGAATACATTACTGGGGCGGCTCAGCCAAAACTTAACCAAAAGGCACTTAACGCTATTCCGATACCAATTCCAATAACTGTCGATGCTCAAACAGAAATTGTCGAGCGTATAGACGCGCTCCAAGACGAAACTCAACGCCTCGAATCCATCTACAAGCTCAAAATCTCCGCACTCGACGACCTGAAGAAATCGCTCCTCCACGAAGCCTTCAACGGTAACTTTTAAACCGCGCCCGGAAGGGTATGCACTGTTCCCGGATTGAATCGATTTCGGTAGACTCAACGGTTGTCGGCGCTGGCGCGGCTTAAAAGAGAAAAAATAAACCATTAAACCGCGTCGACTCCGACGACACAGATGAGAGCCAGCCTGGATGATGACTCAGAACGACGCATACCGTGATGGACGCGGTTTAAGATGAACGAAGCCGAAACCAGAGCCGAACACATCGATCCCGCGTTCAAAGCGGCGGGATGGGGTGTCGTGGAAGGGAGCCGGATCCTGTGGGAGTACCCGATTGAGATTCTCGGGTCTTCGGATTCTGATACCAATCGCGCCTACTGCCCGTGTCGTTAGCCATGATTTTAAAACACTCTCACGGAGACACGGAGACACGGAGAAGAGACATCCAAGAACAAAAGCCTGGCATCACCGGGGCCAAGGTCGGAAGCCGGTCAGGCAGGCGGGAGGCATTGGCAGGATCAAGGCACGGCACGTCGTCATGGGAGTCATTTTCGTTTCTTTGGGGGAATTCCGGAAACCGTTATGCCAATCGGCGCATCGGAGCGCTCCACGCTACGAGCGCCGTAGGTTGTGCCGAGCCGTGCGAGGCACAACCAACCGTCGGCGGATGTTGTGCTTCCTATCGTCAGCACAACCTACAGGAATGCGGGTCTGTGGGTATAGAGTGGGTATAGAGCTTTCCGGAAATTACCGTAATATTTTTTGTGTCTCCGTGTCTCCGTGTCTCCGTGAGAGAAATTCATTTTTTGAGATATGGGTAAAGGTATGGCCTACTGCCATGACGGATCAGGACGCAGCCCATGTGTCCAGCCTGGCGATCAGCTCGCACCGTTTCATGCGACCGCAAGTTCTCCGACACGGCGTACAGACGGAATGGCGCCACTCGTCAGTTCCTGGTAAATGTCTCTCAGGTTATCCTGTAGCTCTTCCAACGTTTCACCCTGTGTCGCGCAATCCGGGAATTCTTCAAGGTAACCGAGCCAAATGTTGTCATCTTGCCAATAGGTATATTTGAGCACTGGCATGGCACGCCTTCACCGGTTCGCCTGTGTCAGCCGGAAAAAGGTTCTGGCCCCTGTTCTGCCGCCTTTTCTGCTGCGGAAACTGGGCTGATGGCAGCAGGAAGCCTGGTCTATTTCAGGTCTCAGTGCAAGCTTATCGCCCTCGACGCACTGAAGACATCAGGGCTTAATCAAATACTGAGGTCACGAATCCATGCAAGCGATTACCTTGACCAAGGCCCGTGACGACCTTGCGCAGACCATCGCCCAGGTCTGCGTCGATCACGAACCCGTCATCATTACCGGCGAGTCCGACCATTCGGTCGTGATGGTATCCTTGGAGGACTACAGTGCCTTGGAGGAAACCGCCTATCTGTTGCGCAGTCCCAACAACGCCAGGCGTTTGCTGGATTCCATCGTCGAGTTGGAGCAGGGCGGCGGGGTCGAGCGGAACCTGGTCGAATGAAGCTGGTGTTCTCCGAGCGTGCATGGGAGGACTATCTGTACTGGCAGACACAGGACCGCAAGACGCTGAATCGGATCAATCAACTGATCCGCGACTGCCAACGCGATCCGTTCTCGGGTATCGGCAAGCCCGAGGCGCTGAAGCACGCACTGGCAGGTTACTGGTCGCGACGGATTACTGATGAACACCGCTTGGTCTACAAGGTGATCGATGACGCGCTGCTGATCGCGCAGGCCCGCTTTCACTACTGAAGACGAGCGAGTCGTGATGGGATGAGCGGCCCCAACTCGACCTGAACCCTGAACCCTGAACCCTGAACCCTGAACCCTGAACCCTGACCACTCCATACTCACCCATGAACGAAGCCGAAACCAGGGCCGAGCACATCGATCCCGCGCTCAAAGCGGCGGGATGGGGTGTCGTGGAAGGGAGCCGGATCCTGCTGACGCTGGCGACCGGGACCGGCAAGACCTTTATCGCCTTCCAGATCACCTGGAAGCTGTTCCAAAGTCGCTGGAACCTGTCGGACTGGAAAACGGACGGAGCGCCGACGCGACGACCGCGGATCCTCTTCCTCGCCGATCGCAACAACCTCGCCGATCAGGGCTACAACGCCTTTTCGGCCTTTCCGGAAGATGCCCTGGTGCGGATCGCCCCCGCGGACATCCGCAAGAAAGGCAAGGTGCCGAAGAACGGCAACATCTTCTTCACCATCTTCCAGACCTTCATGAGCGGGCAGACCGAGGACGGGAAGCCGGCGCCCTACTTCGGCGAATACCCGCCGGACTTCTTCGACGTCATCGTGATCGACGAGTGTCATCGCGGGGGTGCGAACGACGAGAGCACCTGGCGCGCCATTCTGGAGTACTTCACGCCCGCGGTTCAGCTCGGGCTCACCGCAACACCCAAGCGCAAGGACAACGCGGACACCTACCGCTACTTCGGCGAGCCGGTCTTCATCTACTCGCTCAAGGAGGGCATCAACGACGGATTCCTCACGCCGTTTCGCGTCAAGCAGATCGCAACGACGCTCGACGAGTACATCTACACCCCCGACGACACCCTGGTCGAGGGCGAGATCGAAGCGGGGAAGCGCTACGAGGAGAAGGACTTCAACCGCATCATCGAGATCACGGAGCGCGAGAGGAAACGCGTCGAGATCGTCATGGCCGCGATCGACCAACGCGAGAAGACCCTGGTGTTCTGCGCCAACCAGACGCACGCGCTGGCGGTGCGCGACCTGGTCAACCAGGCCAAGACCAGCACCGACCCGAACTACTGCCACCGCGTCACCGCGGACGACGGCGTCTTGGGCGAGCAGCATCTGCGCGACTTCCAGGACAACGAGAAGAGCATTCCGACCATCCTGACCACCTCGCAGAAGCTCTCGACCGGCGTCGACGCGCGCAACGTGCGCAACATCGTCCTGATGCGGCCGGTGAATTCCATGGTGGAGTTCAAGCAGATCATCGGCCGCGGCACGCGACTCTACGACGGCAAGGACTACTTCACAATCTACGACTTCGTGAAGGCACACCACCACTTCAGCGATCCGGAGTGGGATGGGGAGCCGATCGCACCCGAGACCTGCGAGCGGTGCGGCGCGTATCCCTGCGTGTGCGAGCCGGAGGAGACCGACCCCTGCGCGCTGTGCGGAAAGGTGCCCTGCGTCTGCGTCAAGGAGCCGAAACCGCCCTGTCATGTCTGTGGCGAGAGCCCCTGCGTCTGCGCGAAGAAGGGAAAGGCGCGCGTGAAGCTCGCCGACGGTAAGGAGCGGGCGATCCAGCACATGACGGTGACCTCCTTCTGGCACCCGGACGGCACGCCGATGTCCGCCCAGCAGTTCATGGAGGCGCTGTTCGGCCGATTGCCCGAGTTCTTCAAGGACGAGGACGAGCTGCGCCGGCTGTGGAGCCTGCCCGACACCCGCGCGCGGCTGCTCGCGGGGCTCGCGGAGCAGGGCTTCGGAAAGGCCCAGCTTGCCGAGATGCAGAGGAGCATCGAGGCGGAGAAGAGCGACCTCTTCGATGTGCTCGCCTATGTCGGGTACGCGGTCGCGCCGCTCTCGCGCGAGGAACGCGCGGCACGGGCAAAGGTCATCATCGATGCACGCTTCTCCGGCACCCAACAGGCGTTCCTCGACTTCGTGCTGCTGCATTACGTGCAGGTCGGTGTCGAGGAGCTGGAGACGGAGAAACTCACACCACTGCTTCGACTCAGATACCGAAACTCGCTGAGCGACGCGGTCGCCGATCTCGGGGGCGCCGTCGAGATCAAGGGACTCTTTGTCGACTTCCAGAAGTGGCTTTATGCAGATGCGGCCGCTTAAACCGCGCCCGGAGCGGTATGCGATGTTGCTGGACGGAATCGGACCCGGCAGATTCGACGACCGTTGGAGCCGGCGCGGTTTAAGATATTAAGAAATATATATCTTTAGGTGATTTCCGGGAAAGGATCTACCGGCGTAGGGGCGAATGAATTCGCCCCACAGATCTTCCTGGCATGCGCAGACGGGATGCCAATGCTCGGAAATCGCCTTAGGCTAGTTCCGAAATCATCAAACGGCTGCGTTGCCTGAGCCACCGCCTATACTCGGAGACTGCGCATGATCGCAGTCGGCGGCTCCCCGGCCGCTCAATCCATTCAAACCGGTGACGCGATGCAGACCATCCAATTCCTGACTGTTCCGGATCGGACCTTTCGGCTGCGGTGGCCACCCGCGGCGGAGGACGCGTCCGTGTTTCTCGACCTCTGTCGCGCCAACCCGGACTATCGCATCGAGCTGAACGGCCAAGGGGAGATCGAGATCCTGCCGCCGACAGGAATCCGAACGGGCCGCAAGAATGCAAGATTGATCAGCGCCTTGACCTCATGGGCGGAAAAGGACGGCAGCGGTGAAACCTTCGACTCCTCGACCGGCTTCCGCTTTGCGGACGGCGCGACACGTTCCCCGGACGCGTCGTGGGTGCGACGCGATCGGCTGGATGGTCTCGCATTATCCGAAAAGGATGGTTTTGCACCCCTTGCACCGGATTTTGTCGTTGAGCTCCGCTCCAAATCGGACAGCCTCGAGACCATCCAGGCCAAGATGGAGGAATATCGCGAGAACGGCGTGCGCCTGGGTTGGCTGCTGAATCCGGAGGCGCGCCAGGTCTTTGTCTACCGTCCGGGCCAGCCCGTGGACGTTTTCGACAACCTGGAATCGATCTCGGGCGATCCCGAGCTGCCGGGTTTTCTGCTCGATCTGCGGCCGATCTGGGAACCCGGATTCTGAGCCGGACGGATCCTCGATCGATTGGCACAGCGCACGGCCCTTAGGCCATCTGGTCCGGAGCGACGGGCATGTGGACGCCGTATTGAATGCCGCCTTGAATCTGGCCGCGAGACCGGCTCTTCGTCCGCCGGCAGGCCTTTCCGGGCTGCCATCGCCAGGTAGCGCTCCGCATCCCGCACCGACCATCGCACGCCGCTGTCCTTGACCCCCGCCTTTCGGCGTCAAAGGCGTCGGAGCCCTTTGCCGGGCGCTCAATCGATTCAAACCGGCGAAGCTGATCAGCGAATGCAGGACTTGACCCTGTTGCCCTGAGACACCGAAGCTGTCGGCGTCATCAACCACTCGAGGAGATCAACCATGCGAAACCATCAAGCCCGTCTGCCGTTCCTGCTGTTGCTGTTGCTCATTCCCGGCATTCTCACCGCCGGCAAACCGGCCGACACTGCGGCCCTGGCCGGCGTCGACTCCGGCAAGATCGCCTGGGATATCAACATGGCCAACGCCGAGAAAACGCTGCTGTACCTGAAGGTCATGGACGAGACCTACGAGGACCTGAAGCGCCAGGGAGTAGAACCGGACATGGTGCTCACGTTTCGTGGCCCGTCGGTACTTCTCATCACCACCGATCGCACCGACGTGCCGCTCGACGACGAGGCGCATCTCGACGGCATCGCCGAACAGCTCGAGGCGATGCTAAAGAAGCCGAACGTCCGTGCCGAGGCTTGCTCCGTCGCTACGCGCCTGACCAGTGTGGATCCGAAGACTCTGCTGCCGGGCATCGAGCATGTCGGCAACACCTTCGTCTCGCAGATCGGTTATCAGGCCAAGGGCTACGCAATCATCCCGATCATGTGACCGCCTGCACCAGGAAGGGCCACAGGTCGATCACGGGACCTCGGTCATGGCTAACATACGCACTAAAACCGCTATGGAACGGTACTGCAAAAGTGAAAGTTCACGACGACAATGAAGTCGATGGTCGTTCGGCTGACATGGTGTAAGCCCTGATGCCAACCGTTCTTCGCATTTGCGGTTTACGCTTCCACTTCTATTCTGATGAGGGAGTAGAACCTGCGCACATCCACGTTCGCAGCGCAGACGGAGAATGCAAGTTCTGGTTGGTGCCAATATCGCTTGCGCGCAACCGGGGCATTCGAGCGAGCGATCTCAGGCATATCGAGCAGCTCGTCTACGAGCATCAGCAAACCCTGTTGGAGGCTTTTCATGAGTTCCATGGCCGTTGAAACTGAAACGTGCGCGCTCCGAGCCTGGACTGAAGGTCGCTTGATATTCCTTGAGCTCACGGACGGAAGAGTCGTCGGATTTCCTGCAGACCGATTCAAGATTCTGCGCGCCGCCTCAGACGATGAGCTCAAGCAAGTCAGTCTCGAGCTCAACGGACACGCCCTTCGCTGGGAGGATCTCGACGAAGACATCACCGTCAACGGCGTTGTTGCAGGCCGTTTTCAACTTCCGTTGCCCGACAAGGCGGCATAAAGGGTCAAACGAAATGCCGAACAAGCGCACAAGCTGCGACGCCTTGAAGCTGCCTTCGCTCTCGCTCAGGCTGCTGCAAGGCGCGCGCTGTGCGCAACGATAGGAAGCACAAGCTCAGCCGGTGGTTGGTTGTGCCTCGCACGGCTCGGCGCAACCTACGGCCCGCTGGGCGTGGAGCGCTTCGGTGAGCAGCTTGGCATAACCGTTTCGAATTCGCCTTCCAAGGGGCAGCGCGGAAAATGCGCCTAGCCGCTTTTCACGCCACCGTGAATCCGAACCGCCTGGGATTCCGGAGGGCGCCGTCTCGCTTCGCGTGCTCGGGCCGGGCCGACGTCAACCTCGACCCGAGCGACTGTTGCCTAGCCCCGCTTCGGATCGAAGCGGTCGGCCGTCATTACCTTGGTCCAGGCGGCGACGAAGTTGCGGATAAATGCCTCGTCTCCATCCGCGGAGGCGTAGACCTCGGCGATGGCGCGCAGCTCGGCGTTGGATCCGAAGATCAGGTCCACCGGTGTGGCCGTCCATTTCAGCGCGCCTGTCGCGCGGTCGCGTCCCTCGTAGAGTCCTTCGGTGTCCGCCGCTGGCGACCAGACGGTGTTCATGTCGAGCAGGTTGACGAAGAAGTCGTTGCTCAGCGGGCCGGGGCGTTCGGTGAGCACGCCATGGCGCGCGCCACGGCTGTTGGCGCCCATGGCGCGCATCCCGCCGACCAGTGCCGTCATCTCCGGAACCGTCAGCCCCAGCAGATCGGCACGGTCCACCAGCAACGCGGTCGGCGACAGGTGGTTGCCGTCCGCAAAGTAGTTGCGGAAGCCGTCGGCCGTCGGCTCCAGGACGGCAAAGGACTCGACATCGGTCTGCTCTTGGGTGGTGTCCGTGCGTCCGGGCGTGAAGGGAACCTTGACCACATGGCCGGCATCCTTGGCGGCCAGCTCGATGGCCGCGGCGCCGCCCAGCACGATCAGGTCGGCGAGCGAGACCTGCTTGCCGTCGGCGGCACCGCGGTTGAAGCTCGTCTGGATCTCTTCCAGGGTTTGCAGTACCCGGGCCAGACTGTCCGGATCATTGACCGACCAGTCCTTCTGCGGTGCCAGGCGAATGCGCGCGCCATCGGCTCCGCCGCGTCCGTCGCTGGCGCGGAAGGTGGATGCCGAGGCCCACGCGGTGCGCACCAGCAGACCGGTCGGCAGGCCGGACGCCAGGATGCGCGTCTTGAGCGTCGCAATGTCGTTCTCGTCGATCAGAGCATGCTTGAGCGTGGGCACCGGGTCCTGCCAGAGCAGCACCGCCTCGGGCACCTCGGCGCCGAGATACCTGGCGCGCGAACCCATGTCGCGATGCGTCAGCTTGAACCAGGCCATCGCGAACGCCCGCTCGAACTCCTCCGGGTTTTCCAGGAAGCGCTCGGAGATTGCGCGATAGGTGGGATCGAGCTTCAGCGCCAGGTCGGTGGTGAACATGATCGGCGCATGGCCGATGCCTGCTAGGTGCGCATCGGGAACGGTGCCGGCGGCCGCTCCATCCTTCGGGATCCACTGAATTGCGCCGGCCGGGCTGCGGGTCTGCTCCCATTCGTAGTCGAATAGGTTGCTCAGATACAGCATGGTCCAGCGGGTCGGCGCTGCGGTCCAGGCCCCTTCCAGACCGCTGCCGATGGTGTCCTCGGCGTTGCCCTTGCCGCACCGATTGGCCCAGCCCAGTCCTTGCTGCTCGAGCGGCGCCGCGGCGGGCTCGGCGCCCACGCATTCATCCGGCTTGCCCGCGCCGTGGGTCTTGCCGAAGGTGTGACCACCGGCGATCAGGGCGACGGTTTCCTCGTCGTTCATCGCCATCCGGCCGAACGCCGTGCGGATCTGCTCGGCGGCGGCGAGCGGATCGGGATTGCCGCCTGGGCCTTCCGGATTCACGTAGATCAGGCCCATCTGCGTGGCTGCGAGTGGATTCTGCAGATTGCCTTCGGCGTCGGTGCGCTCGCGGCCGAGCATGTCCGCCTCCGGACCCCAGTAGACGATGTCGGGCTCCCAGTCGTCCGCCCGACCGCCGGCGAACCCGAAAGTCTCAAAGCCCATGTCCTCCATCGAGACGGTGCCGGCGAGCACCATGAGGTCGGCCCAGGAGATGCTGCGGCCATACTCTTGTTTGATCGGCCAGAGCAGGCGCCGCGCCTTGTCGAGGTTGACGTTGTCGGGCCAACTGTTGAGCGGATCGAAGCGCTGCTGGCCGCCGCCGGCGCCGCCGCGCCCGTCCGTCACCCGATAGGTGCCGGCACTGTGCCAGGCCATGCGGATGAACAGCGGCCCGTAGTGACCGTAATCGGCGGGCCACCAGTCTTGGGACGTGATCATCAACGCCTTGAGATCCGCCTTGAGGGCTGCGAGGTCGAGGCTCGCAAAGGCCTTCGCGTAATCGAAATCCGTTCCGTAGGGATTGGACGCCGGGTTGTGGTCGCGCAGGGGCTGCAGATCGAGCTGGTCGGGCCACCAGAAACTGTTGGGCCTCGCCTGGCCGACCGACATCGTCGGGTCCGCAGCCAAGGGGGTGGTCAGAAAGGCAGTGAGGACGGCCGCCGAAATCGCTTTCATGGGCATGGGGATCATCTCCTCGTCGTGGTTAAGTTTGACTGGGGTGGACAGCACCGCTTCTTGTCATTTTCTTTGCGCTTCGGTCTGGAGCGGGCGTCGTAGCGCTAACCCGGACCGGCTCTGCTTTGGGAGAGGCGTTGCGTAGCTTAACCCTAGGCCACCGAATGACTAGGCGCCAACTGGCAGTATAGGTTGTATCGATCGGTGCCGACGATAACCGGCGCGTGCCACTCAAAGGCAGTTGTGGATCTTTGCATGGAGTCTGGGCTCAAGCCTGAACAAGCTCATGCGGCGGAGGCGGATTTCGGACATCGGGCAGCCGCAAGCTGGCTTCCGCTGTCGCCCGTCAAGGACTTGACGGTCACCCTACCCAAAGGCGACGAAGCCGACGTGTATACGCCGGTGGTGATGTCAAGGATGCGATTTCGGTTCGAGGACGCTTGTCCCGTGATAGCCCTCCTCCAGGTGGCATTGGTCAAGAAGGGCCAATACCGCCGCTTCGGCCGACTGCTGGCGAGCCAGGGCTTTATCGTTGTTGTTCCTGACCATTTGCGTCTGTTCCCCCGGATACCGGTGCCGGTTCGATTCAGCGAGGTCGGCGTTGTGACCGCAGTTTACGATGGGATGCTTGCTGCGGATGCGGACCCTTGCTCGTATTCTGGATCTATCAGGTTGGCGGATCCTTCAACGGCGTCGTCGAAGGCCTCGCCGCGGAGCAGTCTCTCTGAAGAGATGAAACCACCGACGAGGCGCGCACCGACTGCCCCTCCGACAACTCAGCGGCGCTTCGGCGTTTGCGGCGGCACCCATGCGATCACTTTCCTTAAGGTCACCGACTCCGATGAGCATGAAGATCTGGATCCATCGCCTTCTGTTCGGCGTCGCCTCAATGGTTGAGACCGTTGCGATGCCGGACGTTGGTGACTATGCGATCCGAAACGTCGAGCTTGTCCCTGATCCGGCGAGAGAGCAGGGCAGCCCTGCGCTGAACGGCAGCAACAACTGGGCGGTCGGCGGCGCGCTGACCGATCACGGTCGGGCGCTGGTGTCGAACGACATGCACCTGGGCCTCTCGGTCCCGAATATCTTCTACCGAGCTCGCCTGATGACAACGGGTGATGGCGAGAGAGACGTGACCGGTGTCTCTCTGCCCGGAACGCCTTTCGTGGTTGCCGGCAGCAACGGCAGAGTGGCGTGGGGATACACGAATAGCTACGGCGACTGGTCCGACGCTGTCGTGCTCAGGCCTGGGGCAACCGGAAGGACATATCAAACGCCGGACGGTGACGAGGCGTTTGTCGAGCATCGGGAGTGGATCAACGTCAACCGGGCTGATCCGGTCGAGCACAGGATCAGGGAAACCCGCTGGGGCCCGTCGACGACCGCATTCAATTTGCCGGCAGCGACGCGGCGGTCCGCTGGCTCGCCCACAGTCATGAAGCCGCCAACCTAAGGATCTTGGAGCTCGAAACGGTTGCGAAGCTCGATGCTGCACTCGACGTCGCGAATACGATGGGCATGCCGCCACAGAATTTCGTGGCGGGCGATGCGCACGGCAATATTGGCTGGAGCATCGCCGGTCAGATCCCGGTGAAGGGTGGATACGATCCGATGGTTCCCGCCGACTGGAGCAATGGGAGTGGATGGACGGGCTGGCTGGATGCGGCTGACTATCCGCGCGTCGTCAATCCGGAGTCACACCTGATTTGGACGGCGAACGCGCGCGTCGTCGATGGTGACGCGCTGCAGAAGATCGGGGATGGCGGCTACGACATTGGCGCACGGGCGAAGCAGATCCGGGACCGGCTCTCCGAGAAAGACCGCTTTGCGCCGGAGGACATGTTGAAGATTCTGCGCGATCGCGAGGCGCTGTTCCTCGGCCGCTGGAGAACATTGCTGCTCGAGGTGCTCGCCGCGGTACGCGAAAACATCGGCAGTTTCCAAACGTGCTTCGATGGTTCTTTGTCTGAACGGACCTGGGGCGAGTTGAATACCGCGCACATCGCCCACCCGCTCAGTCAGGCGGTTCCGTGGCTGTCCGGATGGCTGGATATGCCTCGCGAGGTGCTGCCGGGCGATGCGAACCTGCCGCTCGCGCAGAGCCCGGACTTCGGTGCCTCGCAACGGTTTTCCGTTTCACCCGGTGACGAGGCAAAGGGTCTGATGCACATGCCCACCGGCCAAAGCGGCCATCCGCTGTCGCCGTTCTACCGACGCGGCCATGACGACTGGGTTTCCGGTACCCCAAGCCCGTTCCTGCCGAGGCCAACCCGCCACCAACTAACACTGAAACCTGCTCCCTAGGCTCACTTGCCCGATGCGCCGAGGGGGCATCGATGCCGTGCTGATGGACGACACGCTCCCGAGCATAGAGATTGTGAAAGAATTCGCCGTAGGCCGGGGTGAGTAACAAACCCCGGCATCCGCGGATTTGCAACCGGTTGAAATGCCGGGGTTCGCAAGCTCACCCCGGCCTACGCCATGCTGTCTTTGGGCCCATCGCAGGAACATTTGCACAGTCTCATAGAGGGTGGCACGGGCACCCGACACATCCGTGCGTAGCGTCCGGGCGACGGTAGCCCTCTACCGATCGTCGGACTCCGTGTTCCGGGACCCTCGGACGAGGAACGCGAGCCCTGCGCGGGTCAAGATGCGGTGTCGTTGACGCCGTGAATCGCTCGGCATTGTTTCGATGTGTTGCAGCCGCGGCTCGGGATCGCGTCCGACGTCGCCTCCGCCCGCCCAACGAGCTCGCCCGACCGCCTCACGCCGTCGACCTCATCCTAAGATACGGTCACGGGCGCATGGACTTCCCAATTCCAAGACTGATCAACATCTTCGCCACGTGAATCCGCTTTACCTTGAGTAAAAAGCTGCGGTATTATCGATACACGGGCTAAATGTTGGGCTGCCCGTGTCGGTAGAGTCGGGTAAACGATCACGACGCGGTGCCTGGCGAACAAGCAACAGGTGCCGTTTGTTTGGGGGATCAAACGTGCGCCAGACGACTTTGTCGGTTGGGCTCGAGGTTAAACCCGAGAGCCATGATCACCTGTGCGACCTGCTTGATAAGCTGCGCCCCAGAAGCAGATCCTATCCGGCGGGCGGAGATGTCTCCTTCGACGATCTCGCGAAGGCGGTGCCCGTGCTCCACTTTATGTCGCTCAGCGTTTTTCCGGGCTTCGACTACGACCCGCTGTTCGTGATCGAAGCGAATTTCGACGGGGAGCCCGGTCCGTTCTGGGCTCAGCTCGAAGCCTGTTATGGGCCGGAGCTGCGTACCTTCCTGCGCTGCTGTAAGCGTCCGCTTGACCAAGACGGCCCATTGTTCGATGCCGTCACCGCGACTGACTCGCGCACGCCGATCGCCCCCTATCTACAGGTACGCGCGGAAAGGCCCACGGTCTTCCACCACGGTAACCGCGGCATGAGTCGCGACCGCATCCTGGCCGAGTTCGCGCTGTTCAAGGGCACCCGCGTCGCGCTCGACGCCGAGGATCGCGCCTATCGCACGCTGAGCCCGGCAGGGATCCATGCGAAGCTGCGGGAGCAACTGATCGGGCAATTCCAATGGCTGGATCAGCCAGCGCCCCGACGTATCCCCTTCGCGGAGGATCTCGCCGACTGGCTCAAGCTAGGCGCCTTTATCGTCACGGCAATCTTGGCGTTGTCGCTACCGGGTCTGGTGCTCGCACTCGCCGTTACCCCGGGAGTCTATTTCCTTCTGGTGATCCTCGGCTTCGTGGTGTTGGCGGCGTGGCTCAAGCGGATCGCAGGGCCCCTGCCCGGCACCGACACGCCGAAGCGGTTCAGCCTGAAGGGGTTGCTTTTCGGGCAACTCCTACCGATCGCGTTCTTCTTGGCCCTGTATCTCGCGATCGTGAGCGCGATCGCCACGCCTCTCTCGGCGTTGCTGACCGGACGGAGCCTGGCCTTGGCTTGGGGAGACATGCTCGTCTGGCTTGCGCTCGGGATTGCGAGCGTGCCCACGACCATCGCCGGCATCCTCGTCTGGCTGCGTGCTCTGGAACGCGCCGACAGCGCGCAGGATGCACCCCCCGTCGACCCGGAGATGCTTCGCGGCATGGCGCGGCGTGAAGATTGGATCCCGCAAAACCACATGGGCTCGATCGTGTTGATCAAGCCCGGCATTCTGCGCGCGATCTTGATCCGCGTCGGACATCGCGGCCTCGGGTTGTTGCTCCGTATCGTCGCGCGCGACGGCTATTTGGGGTCGATGCGCACGATCCACTTCGCGCATTGGGCAATGGTGAACAACAAGAGCCGGTTGATGTTCTTTTCGAACTTCGACCAAACCTGGGAGAGCTATCTCGATGACTTCATCGAGAAGGCCCATGAGGGACTGTCTCTCGCTTGGAGCTGCGGAGTGGGTTTCCCGCCGGTGCGCTTTCTCATCTACGACGGAGCGAGTCACGGGGGGCAGTTCAAGGAATGGGCGCGCCATTCGATGGCGATCAGCCGCTTTTGGTACTCCGCCTATCCTGATCTGACCACCGACCAGATCGAGCGCAACTACCGCGTCGCGCTCGGTCTTCGCAAAGCCACTCTCTCCGAAGAGGAAGCCGCGCTGTGGATCCACGACCTATGAGCACCTCGTCGCGGAATCGGAGGAATTGGCGCCTTGCCGCAGGGCACGACACCCTGACTCAGGGCATCGCCGTCAGCGGCTTCGCTTCGCTGCCGACAGGCCGAGCGCTGTTCCTCGAATTCGATTGGAACGGCGTGAAGACACAGGGGGGCGGGGCTTGGCTGAAGGCATTGACTGCGGTCGCGCCGATCACCGTTGCCGATTGGAAAGAGCCGCGCTGTGCTGCGATAGGGTTCACGTGGAGCGGGCTGCGCAGGATGGGGCTCGAAGCCCGTGCTTTGGATAGCTTCGACCGTCCGTTTCGGGAGGGCATGTTCCAGGAAGACCGGTTGCGGCGCTTGGGTGACCGGCGCGGCACCGACTGGCTGCCGACGGTCATCGAGAACGGACCACAATGGAGCGGCAATACGACGCTGGGCGATCGGGAGCGGGCTTTAGCTCACAGCGCGACCGGTGCCGAGGCGCAACCGATCGAGACGCCGATCACGGTCCATGCGCTGCTCTTGCTGTACGAGAACAACGAGGCGAGCGCGGACGCTTGGTGCGCCGAAGTTGAAAGCGCTGTCGCGCCATTCGGCGTCCACGTCGTCCATCGCCTGCCGTTGCAGCTCCGTCTCGACGAAAAAGGCATTGCGCGCGAGCATTTCGGTTTCGCCGACGGCGTGTCGCAGCCTGCTCCCTATGCCGAAGGTGTCGTCACGCTGAGCAACGGCGACGACGCTCCCCGAGACGCTTGGAACGGGGTGGCTCTCGGCGAGATCCTGATGGGCCATCGGAACGGTCATCATGAGATCGCCGCCGGTCCGGTCGTGCCCGACTCTCCAACCGCCCGCGATGCGGGGCTGTTGCCGCACCCGCGTGGCGAGAACCTGCGGGATCTCGGGCTGGACGGCAGCTACATGGTGGTGCGCGAGCTCAAGCAGGATGTCGCTGCCTTCTGGCGATCGATGGACGAGGATGCTGCGAAGATCAATGGCGCCGGTCCACCCGCGGGCCAGCCGGTCGATGCCGAATGGGTCGCTTCCCGAGTCGTCGGGCGTGACCGCGACGGTCATTTGCTGAGCCCGGACGGAGTCCTGCCACCCGACAAGAACGGACAACCGGACAATGATGTCGTGTACTTCGATCGCGACCGGCACGGGCTTGGATGTCCGCTGGGGAGTCATGTCCGGCGCGGCAATCCGCGCGACGGGCTTGCCTCGGCACCGGAGGACAAGCAGACGATGCTCGACGCCGCCAACAATCATCGCATCTTGCGGCGCGGGCGCAACTATGGACCCGACATCGCCGACCCGCGCGTCGATGACGGCGCAGATCGAGGACTCCTTTTCATCTGCCTCAATACGGATATCGCGCGGCAGTTCGAGTTCGTGCAGCAGACGTGGATCCTCAATCCGAACTTCGCATGTCTGTTCGACGAGACCGATCCACTGATCGGACCGAGCGGCACGTTCACCATTCCCGAGAAGCCGCTGCGGCGGATCGTGCCGGTGAAGACCTTCGTCCAGATGGCGGGTGGCGAATACTTCTTCCTGCCGAGCATGCCGGCTCTGCGCTATCTGGCGTCGCTCTGAACGCCCTCGCTTCGAAGGACGTACTTCGAACCGGTCCGTCGGGTCTCAAGGCTGGGATCCGGAGCGCGATGTTCGCCGTAGTGCCATGGTTCTTCAGCGTACTGAGACGCGTGAAGCCGGTGGCGAGGATTGGCAACATGGTGCTGACTTCGCGCTAGGACGACGTGCGCGAGGTGTTTGCCAACGACCAGGCATTTGATGTGATTTACCACCGAAGCGCGGGTAACGAACCATGCAGAGGACCCCTCCAAGGGCTTCTACCGCGCCCGCGCGCCCAAGGATGGGCGCGTTCGGCCGAAGTCGGCAAACGCAGATTGCCGCTAGCAGAATAATGACGATCTCTCTGACGCACTGTTGGGTTTCAAGCTGATGGACGGTACACAAGTAGTCATCAATCACTGCCAATGAGAGGATCATCGAGATGCCACACCCCACCCCGAACTCCGACGAAAGCCTTGTCAATACAGCGGTCGACGAGCCTGCCCCATTCATAGGTAATTTTCACAAGACGCTGCCCCACAACGAATACGGCGAAGTCGACGAGGTAGCGTATCGAAAGTTCGAGCGTACCTGCCTCGCCATCGAGGCGGGTATGCCGATCAATTTCGAGGAAGTGCCCAAGGGGCCGCTTGCCCACCCGGCACAATCGAAATTTGTCAAAGACGAGTCCGAGAAACCCACTGTATCCGAGAAACCCACTGTAGAAGTCGCGCGCTTCACCAGTCCGCTCGCCGGTGCGGCGACCGAGGCTCTCGGCCCCGACCCCAAGTCTCTGGAAATGCTGCCCGCCCCGGGGTGCCGCTCGCTGACGGCCGCCGCAGAAATGGTCGAGGTTTACTGGGCGGCCTTGCTGCGCGATGCCCCGCTGCTCGCATTCCAGAGTCACAGAGAGGCACCTGAGCCCGACATGGATTGCGCCGACATTGCGGCGCACGACGGCGATGGACCGGGCAAGCTCGGGTATGCGGTGGACGAGCGAGTCCAAGCCGCGCTCAAGGCGATCAACACGATGTTCGACTGTGCGCTCTGCTACGACACCGACCCCGGCAAGCTGCGCGCGCCACTCGACCTGGGTGCATCCGCGGACGGCGCTGATGTCCAGCTGCAGACATTGTTCCGCAGCGGGCTGATCGGCGAGCAATTCGGCCCGCTGATCAGCCAATTCTTCATCCGCCCCATCGGTTACGGAACGCAGACCGTCGATCAGGAGCAATTTCCGTATATCGCCAAGCGTGACTTTCTTACCACCCACGGCGACTGGCTGCTGGCGCAGAATACCGGGAAGGATGTGTATGGGCGCGACTACGGCAACTGCAACAACTATTCCGACCAATTGTATCGCGGCGTCTCCTACTACCCACTCGGTGCCGACGGGCAGCCGATCAAGCGCTATATTTCGACAATGCGTGATCTTGCGCGATTCGTGAATCGCGACGCGTTGCATCAGGCCTATTTCAATACCGCATTGTTTCTGGACGGACTGAACGGAGCACTTCGGCCAGGACAATCGATTCTCGACGCAGGCAACCCATATCGCGGCAACCTCTACACCCGCGAGGGTCCCTTCGCCTCGCTCGGTGGCCCCGACCTATTGACGCTGGTATCCGAGGTCGCAAGCCGTGCGCTAAAGGTGGTTTGGCGGCAAAAGTGGCTGGTGCATCGGCGCGCCCGCCCCGAGGTCTACGGCGGCCTGATCCAGATGCAACTCAACGGTTATCAGAAATGCACGCGTCAATACGGGTTACCGACCACGGTTGAAGACTGTCCAGGTTTCCAAGAGGCGTTCGACGTCACGCTGGCCGAAGTCGCCAAGCACAACATGGCAATTTCCGGCGCAGAAACCTACTTCCTTCCGATGGCGTTCTCCGCTGGCTCACCCACACATCCCGCGTATGGTGCAGGTCACGCGACGGTGGCTGGCGCTTGCGTGACCACGCTCAAGGCTTGGTTCGACGAGGACGCGAAGCTCCTTGACGTTTTCGCTGCCGCCAACGAAGCTGCGATGAAGGACAAGAGCGGCCCCAAGGATCCGCCTGGCGGAGAGCTCAAAGTGCTCCAGCCGGGCTATCGAAAGGTCGGCGAAGACCTTGAGGCATTCTGTGAGCCTCATGAATACGGTGGCGCCGACGCGGAGTGCATGACCATCGGCGGCGAGCTCAACAAGATCGCAAGCAATGTTGCAATGGGGAGGACGATGGGGGGCGTGCACTGGCGCACCGACAACACACGGAGCCTGCGGCTGGGCGAGGAGATCGCGATCGAAATCCTGAGGAAGCGTTCAGCCGAATATTTCGAGCGTCCGGTGTCGTTTACATTCCGAGCGTTTGACGGCCACATTGTGCGGATTGCGAATGGACAGGTGCAGACGTAGCGGATTCTGACGCCGTCGTCGATCGGGTCGGGCTGACGGGGTTGCGCCCGTCAGCCCTTCCACACCACGGGTCGTCGGGTTTCCCGCATCCGGAGGTGATATGCTCCGGGCGGGGTACGCATCGAGCTGGCCATAAAGGCATCAAAGCGCTGGCTCTCGATTTTCAGGCCAAACAGCGTGCGCAGCGCGCGCAACACATTGGAGGTGATCGACGAGGTGAAGGGAACGGCCACTGCCAGCAGCGTATAGACGAACCAGACTTGGCGCTGTTGGCCTTGGGCGGTCTGCGAGAAGGCCGCTTGGAGCGGGGTGAGCAGGTCGCGTGGAGTAACATTGAGCAGATGGTCTTTAGTATGGATTTCAATGGGTCGCACATAAAGTCATAGCAAACTTTAGGAATAGCATGAGGGCTGCCGAATGGACATGGCTGATGCCGCGCCGTTCCGGCGGTCGTGTTCCCCGGCGGCTGGCTGATATGAGTGTCGCCGGGAGTGCCCCCTCAGAGATAGCGCTGGGCGGCGGAGACGAGATCCTCCTGGTGGGGAAGACCCCGCGGGTCGATCGCGACGGGCAGCACGACGGCACGTACACCGCGGGCGGTTTGGAGCTCGTGGAGAACTATCACGCGGGCCGATGGGTCACCGGGATCACGCAGGATGTTCATGGGCCCCAGGCAGAGCTCGATGTCCTCCGACCATAGCTGGCGCTCGGCCTCGGCGAGACGCTCGGCGACGACCTCCAGATGGGCGTTCAGCAGACCCGCGTCGGCGCCCAGTGCCTGCAACTGACCCGAGACGGCGTCGAATTCCGCTTGGATTTCGGCCGCGTCAGGCTCGTCCGGGTCGGGCTGATCGAAGCTCAGCGTGCCGCGCTTCAAAATCCGGAGCTGACGCTGCAGTAGGTCGCGCTGGCGTGTGAGATCCGCGCGCTCGACGCGCGCCTCGGCGATCCGGGCCAGGGCCAAGGCGAGCAGGTGATCGAAGGCACGCCGCTTGAGGAAGCGCCTGTACTCATCCTCGACGGATCGGGGCTCCAGCAGGTGGTGGCCCGAGAAGCTGACCGTCACTTGGGCGACGTCGCGCCGCACCTGGTCGCCCACCAGATCCATCCCGAGGATGTGCTTCTCCTCCCGCCGCGCCATGAGCAGGGCGGTCACCCGCTCGGCGCCCCGACCCTCGCTCTCGGAGAGATACTCCGACAGGGCCCGGTCGCGGGCGAAGACCTGCTGCATCTCCTCGGCGGAGGCAAACAGCGCGACGAGCCGGGGGTCGTTGCGATAGTCGCCGAGTCCGGCCGCCACGGTCGCGGGGATGCCGTCCACGAGTGCCACCACATGGTCGATCGCGTGGATGACCGGCTCGCGCAGCCGCTTGCGGTAACCGGGTACCAGGCGCAAACGTGGGTCGGTGCCGTCCACGGAGCTCTCGATGGCCATCTCGATCAGAGACTCGGGATAACGGACGACGGCCTCGCGGACTACCCCGAAGGTCTGGTTTTGGCAAGACGGGGCCCTGCGTATCCATGTCCTAGCAGGCGATGCTTACCACCAGGCCCCCCGCAGCCACCTGTTGCCGGATCTGGACCACGACCTAATTCTACTTTGTTACTTACCCCGCGGACCCGTGGCGCACAGCAGCCACGCCGAATGCAGGCGTAAGCGATTAATTTATGTTGAATGAGCCCGCGGTCGCGCAACTGGTTGACGACATGGCCGACCTCGCCGAGTGTCATGTTCACGACGGGGTGTCGGGTGCTCTTCTGATTGCAGGCGCTGACGAGACTGTTCAGCGTCAAGGGGGTATTGGTCGGGCGGGATACCTCAGGGACAGGCCAGGGTTTTTCTGGTGCTTGCTTGAGGTGACGGGGAAACCGTCGGGATCCTGGGGGCCGGGATCCCAGGGACAGTATATGCAACTCGTGAACGATGCGAGTGTCCGGTGTCGATTCCGATGCTGACTCATGCCGCCGGAGAGCCAGGGGCTGTAATGGGTCGGTTGCTGCCCCCAACTGGATTGGGCATGTTCGGCGGGGTGTGCATTTCCTGACACCCGCGAGCCGGCTCGGGCGGATTTGCGGTCTGAGGCGGGGGTGGCCGATCAGGTGCCTCTTATCTCCGCGTGTACCAATTTCTCGGGGTCGGCCCGAAGCGCCGTTTACCGGCGCTGCTCCGGCGACCTGCCTACGCTCGTTGCTGCCGCTGAAGGTGGGGCTTCCGGGAGGCTGCGCCTCAGGTGGACCGGCACCGGCGACGTAGGCGAGGTAGGCGCAGTTCAGGCGAAGCTGAGGTATGGTGAGCAAGCCAAGGGGTCTGCTGGTGAATTCCGGCAGGTAAGAACCCACCTTTACGAAATTCAAGATCCATTTGGCCCTTCCCCTCAACCTAGCTCCGTACAGAGCTTGTAAACCGGACATGACCGTACCCCATGACTACAAGTCTCGCGCAGAAGCATGCGATCAAAGGTTCTCGGGAGTTTGAGCTTGTCGATGACGAGGTTCGGTACATCATCAAGTCGCCGCTCAGAACGGAGTCTTTGAGCGTCGTTTTGAACGTCTTGGACCCTGAGCCTCTGATATCGGGTTCGACGCTTTCGTTTGTCAGCCAGGTGAACAGAGAGCCACTGGTTGAGTTGTTTCTCGATGAGCCGGACAGGGAGACCTTTAATCAGTTCGTGAGCACTATGCGGCGACGGATTATCGAGGAGGATTTCGGCCGGCTTCGCGTCCCGGATAAAGGCGTCGATGTCCACGTCGACGGAGTCGCTGAATCGATTGATATGCTGCGCAGATACGTGGACCCGCAGGAGATCGATGTCTTGCTTGCTGCCTTGGAGGCGCTAAAGCAGACGCCGGATAGCCCGCACTGCCTGCAACGCATCGCGGAAGCATTCAATGAGCTCGGTATTGCGCAAGGCCAGGTGCTGCTCTATGCGCCTTACATCAGTTTCCTGTTGTCAGGGACCGGTGCAGAGAGTGACCGTGCAGACACCGAGAAGTAGTCCGATCGACATCTCCTTTCGCGACACGATCACTTCTCTAATTCGAGATCAGTATGACTGCAAAAGTAGAGATCTACGGTACAAGCAACTGCAGGAAATGCGTTGACGTTCGGGCGCTGTTGGACCGATACAGCATCGAATATGTCGACCATCTGATCGATTTGATGCCGCTTGAGAAAGACGAAATGTTCCGGCGCTGCGGGCTCAAGTACTACCCCCAGATATTCATTAACGATGTACATATCGGGGGAGAAGAGGAGTTGATGATGCTGGAGGCCGACGGCCGGTTGCGGAAGCTACTGGGTTTGCAAGAGCAGTCTTAATCCCGGATTCGAGACTGACGTCCGCGAGAGGGGTGTGAAATTTCCTGACACCCCCACGCGGTTCGTGGGGATGTCCGCTTCGGGTCGCTATGTGAAGCTTCACATAGCGACGCCTATGTGAGGGTGCGAACTATGTGAGGTTGTCGGGCTGGCTCCGGGACTTTCGCGTGCCGAAGTCGATGCTCTCTTCACATAGTTTATAGGGCTTCAAGGAAGGCTCTGAGCGCGTCGGGCGGTCGATAGCGCGGGATCACTGCGTCGGGCTCCTCCAGCCGCGCGAGGGCCTTCTCTTTCATCGTCAGGTCCGCTTCGACGTATCGATGTGTCGTTGTGGCGCTCTCGTGACCCATCCAAAGCGCAATCACGCTGAAGGCTACGCCGGATTGCGCATTCCACGCCATTTGGCCACCTGTTCCACCAACATCCGGCCGGCGATTCCACCGGCATTCGGCCACCCGTTCCACGGGCATTCGGCCGGGGCAGTCGGAGCGAAGCGACGCAGGTGGGTCATTGTTACTCGGCGGGTACGCTCGGCGTCAATGTCCGGGCGTGGCGTTTGCGCATCGACTCGCCATCTCGACCTCGCCGTGATGAGACGGTGCCGTTCGGCCTTGTCGGTGTGGGGTTGAAGCGATTGTGAACCGAACGCGTGGGTCCTCCGCGGCGTCAGCGGGCTCAGGTCTCCGGAGGAACGCACCTAATGATCACCTGCCTATCATCTGCCGGGGCGGCTGTTGTCAGGCTCGCCTTGTTGAGCCTGCTGCTGTGGTCGGTCCTGCTGCCGGCGGCCGAGAACACCGCGATCATCCTCGACATCGAGGAGCCGCTCGCCGGCGTGGTCTATCAGGGCGTGGCCAACCTGCGCGGCTGGGCGGTGGCGCCGCAGGGCGTGGAGCGCATCGCGGCCTATCTCAACGGCGCCTACGTCTTCGACATCCCCCAGGGCGGTCTGCGCGAGGACGTGGCCGCGCACCCGGTCTACGGTACCTATCCCGGTGCCGCGACCTCGGGCTTCTCGATGGCGCTGAACTATGGCGATCGCCCCGCCGGGCAGTACAGCCTGCGCATTCGCGCCTTTGACCGCCTAGGGGACTATCGCGATCGCGGCGTCAGCTTCAACAGCATCGCGTTTCCCAACCCCTACATCGTGCACACGCCCGAGGCGCCCGAGGTAAGGCTCGATCCGAACAACACGGTCATCGATGCCCTCGGGCCGAGTGTCTTCGCCATTGATGGCATCGAGATCGAGGGGGAGATTTACGACTTGACCCTGCGCTGGCGCGACCAGCTGCAGGGCTTTGCCATTGAGTCGATCGTACCGACGGCCGCAGAGGTCTTCACCGTCAGCGGTAGCGTCTCACCTGCTGGGGGCGGCAGCGCGAGCTGGATACCTGCCAGCGTTGTGTTTGGCGGCAGCAGCACCTGCACAGCCACTGCCAACACGGGCTATGTCTTCATTGGGTGGAGCGGCGTCTGCACCGGCACTCAGTCGAGCTGCAGCCTGAGCAATATCACCGCCAACAAGACGGTGGTGGCTAGCTTCGGACCAGGTTCAGCCTCGATTGTTGGGGAATGGAACTATGCAGGTCGATACAGCTACTGCACAGAGGCCGCGCGAGGCACGTTTATCTTCTATGGAGATGTGAAGCGCGTTTACGCCTACGCGTACGGTCCAGATGACTGGCATCATGATTGCTTAATCTCGACCTATTACGAGGAAGGACTGGGCAGCATGCCGGTTCGGCCAACAATGGTGGAATTCGAGAGTGCGGTTCAGGCACTATATGATGAGATGTACGGCGAAGGGAGGTATCAGGTTTCGGTCGTGTTCTTTGAGGAAGAGCGCATTGCGGTTGAGTTTTTTGATACTGATGATGGCAGTCTCGAATTGCTTACCTTAATGCGTTGAAGAATTGGGCTTTTCGGGCTTAGGTGCAATAGTTTACCTGATTATAGTGCTTTTCAGGAGCACCTGTAGGTAACAATCGAAGTAACAAATTGCTCGATCCAATGTTTCGCGAATGAATGACGAATGGCCAATTCATCCCAAGACCTTGTAATGCATCGCTTGAGGTCGCCAAGCGAGGGAATGCTGTTGAGCGAGATGACGCGCTTGATGCTTTTCCAGATGAATTCAATGGGATTGAGGTCCGGCGTAGGGAGTTCAATCTGACCCGATAAGGCACGAAATAGCTCATGCCGGTCTCGTGTCGCGGGGTGCGGGTGGTGATGCGCCGGCTGTCCTCCCGCCGGCCGCCATCGACAGCCCCGTCGCCT
>NZ_JBBWVD010000012.1:0-158204 GCF_041903745.1 Thiocapsa sp. C2-2m
CCCCGCACCCCGCACCCCGCACCCCGAACCCTCAGCCTCCGATATTCTCCTCCCACCAAGCCCGATAGGCCGCGTCCGGCGGCACCACCTTGGCCGTTGCCTCGCTGACACGGTTGCCCTGCGGGTCGACGATGGCGATCTGCATCTCGACGATTCCGCCGCGGATCAGGCGTGCGACCTCAAGCGTCACGACCAGCTCGTCGCCGGGATACAGGGGGCGGCGCAGGCGCTCGGGCGAGAAGGTCAATCCAAGCGTCCCGTCGCCCGGAAACTCGGTTCCGAAAAGGGCGGAGATGCGGGTCTGGACGAGTCCACCCGGGACGATGATGTCGCGGGCATCCGGGAACCGCACCCGTGCCGCGTCGAGGTCGCGATGGATCGCGTTGTGATCGCCGACAAGGGCACAGTAGTGGTCGACCTCTTCGCGGCTGAAGCTCAGGCGCGCCTTATGGCGCATGCCGACCTCGAGCATCGCGTCGGTCAAGCAGCGGGTTGGCGTCATGGTTGGGATCTCCCTGTTGTCCTGCCGAGTCCGGCACAGGCGTTCGCGGCCTTCGTGGCGACCGCGACGCCGCTCAAATGACTTCCAGCGCGCGGATCAGTGCCATCACGTCCGGCTCTTCCGCCAGCTCGCCTTCCCAGACGCGATAGACGCGGGTGTCGGGCGGGACGCCGAGGGCCAGCTCGGCGATGAACCCGGTCGCACCTTCAGGTGCCGGGTGCTCTCGGGGAGCGCCCAAGGCATCGATCAGTGCGGCGATCTCGCGGGTCTGACGCTCGTCGAGCGCGCCTTGGCGTGGCTTATGGCTGGTGTGATCGCCGCAGTCGATCCGATAAGTCCCCGTGGGCTCCAGGGTGATCTCCAGCACGTAGTCGTCTTGTCCGACGACCCGGTAGTGGACGCGCGGTAGTGACATGACGTGTTTGCCTCCCTCATGGTGGTGTGCCGGATTCGGGCGATTCCGAGTCCTGTCGACGCCCGTTAGTTTATACCGTGCCGCTTGCTTTTCCCCGAGTCCGTTGGCACGCTCCAAGCCTGCCGGGCGGCTACAGGGCGCTTGGCCGACGACGAAAAACAGAATATTTTAGGAGGAATTCGATGAAGTCTCGTTCTTTGGCGGCGCTCCTCGTTTTACTCGGAGCCGCCGCCGGCGCTTCCGCCCAGCCTTACGGCTACGCTCCCCCACCCATGCCTCAGGGCTACGGCCCGATGCAGATCCCCCACGGCGGCGCGTATCCGGCCATGCCCGCCATGCCGGAACTGCCCGCTGTCCCGGCGCGTCCGGCCGAGCCGCCAGCGCGTGCGCAGACCGCGGCGCCGGCTCGGGGTGCCGAGATGCCCGAGGGTCCTGCAGCGGCGGCCAGCGCGACGCTCAAAGAGGGCATGGATAAGCTCCTCGGCTTTCTCGCCCTTAAAGATGTGCCGAATCGGCTTCAGGTCGCCGCCTTCCTCGATCGCGAAATCGCGCCCTATTTCGACTTCGACCAGATGGCCAGATGGGTGGCCGGTCCGGCGTCCGGAGGTATGAGCGCCGAGGATAAGAAGGCGTTGTCGGCGCGGTTGGAGGCCGATTTCCTTGGCACCCTGGCGTCCCGGCTGATGGACTATCAGGGGCAGCAGATCCGCATGTTGCCGCCGCGCATGGGCCCGCGCGGCGACGTCAGCGTCAACGTGGCGCTTGTGCGTGCGCAGGGCTATCCCTCCAAGCTTGAGTTTCGGATGTACAACTCGCCGACCGGCTGGCGCGTCTACGACGTCGTCGCGAACGGTCAAAGTGCGGCCGCCTATTATCGGGTGCAGTTCCAGCGCATGGCTGGACAGGGGGCAGCGCCCGCGCGTTGATCCTCGACCGAGCCGCTCCTCGCCCGGGGCGGCTCGGTTGTAGGTGTGAATTGATTCGCACGGATTGATTTGCACCCGATGATTCCAGAGTGCGAATCAATTCGCACTCACGGGGTCGGCATGCCCCGCCGGCCCGGATCCGAGCGAACCACTTGAAGGAGAAGTAGCCAAAGGCCATAGACCGGACATTGCGAGAGGTCGCGACCTGCGATCATTTCGCCCGAAGAGGAGCCGACGATGGACGGACCGATGAACAGCGCGCCGCCGGGCGCCGACGACATGCCATCGAAGGTCGGTCGGGCGATGCTGTTTGCGGCATGGATCGTCGGATTGGCGCTGTTGGCCATGTTCTTCGACGGCGTGATCACCGGCCGCGACAATCCCAACCCGGATCCGGTCGCGTTGCACAGCGGCAGCGGCGTCCCCGAGGTTCGCCTAGAACGCAACCGTGCCGGACACTATATCGCCGGCGGCCGGATCAACGGTGCGCCGGTGCGCTTTCTGATCGACACCGGTGCAACCGATGTCGCCTTGCCGCTGTCGTTGGCCGAGCGCCTCTCACTTCCGCTCAGACCCGGCGGCATGAGCAAGACCGCAAACGGCATGGTGCGGACCTGGACGACCCGGCTCGACACCGTCGACCTCGGCGGAATGGTCGCGCGCAACGTTCGCGCCACGGTCTTGCCGAACATGCCCGGAGACGATGTCCTGCTCGGCATGAGTTATCTGAGCCAACTGGAACTGATCCAGCGCGGCGGCGTGCTGACGCTGCGTCCTCACCTCGGACCATCTTGATCTGTGTCGTGGTAACGGCTGCCCACGCCGGCTCGACGACACAACCTCGTCATCTTTATGGTTTCGGTTTAAGCTGGACCGAACCCGTGCATCGACGCGATGGCTCAAGCGCAATGACGGGTGGGCGGCCTGCGGCGATCCGGCCCCGCGATCGGGCATCGGAGTCAACGCCGACGGCGCTTCATTGGTATCGACGCACCCCGACGAACGATGATCAGACTGCAACGTATCCGAGAGAGCTCAGTCGCTTGGCTCAGACGCAAGATGCCGATCCCCGTGTTTTTGCTCGCGAGTCTGCTGGTGATCCTGCTGGCGCGCGATTTGGCGGAGCGCCGGGAGAATCCGAATCCGAACCCGGTCGCCTATCTCGGCGCCGGTGACGTGCCCGAGGTGGTTCTCAAAGAGAATCAGGTGAGTCAATACGTGACTACGGGTCGGATCAACGGGACACCCATCGAGTTTTTGGTCGATACCGGGGCCGTGGATGTCGCCATGCCCTACATGGTCGCCCAGACGCTCGGCTTGACGCTCCAACCCGGCGGGATCAGCAAGACCGGAAACGGCGATGTCCGCACCTGGGTCGCGCGGCTGGAGAGTGTGGATGTCGGCGGGCTGGTCGCCTACGACCTGAGCGCCACCATCCTCCCCAACATGCAGGGCGATCAGGTCTTGCTCGGCATGGCCTACCTCAGACGCATGGAGCTGGTCCTGCGCGGCGGAGAAATGATCCTGCGGCCGTATTCGAGTGAATAAGTAACCTGTCGGAAATCAGTTGGGCACCGTCTAATTGTTGTCGTTGTCGTTGTCGTTGTCGTTGTCGTTGTCGATTACGACAACGACAACGACAACGATTACTGTGGCAAAGGGACTTAATTCACCTGGAGCGCAACCCCCCCGCGTCTCGGATCACCCGCGCCGTGCGTGCTGCCGTCCGGGGCGACCGCCACGCTGTGGGCGCCGCCGAAGAAGACGCTTTCCCGATTCCAGACCTTCAGCGCCGGCCAGTGTGCGCCGATCGCGGCGAGCGTGTCGTCCGCGATCGGCGGCTCGAGATTCAGCACCCCGTCTTCGTAGTGCATCCTGGGGGATGCCACGGCCGCCTCTAGATCGAGCCCAAAGTCGATCAGGTTGGAGACCACCTGCAGGATGGCGCTGCGGATCCGGTTGGATCCGGACGAGCCGGTCACGACCCACCCCCTGTCCGCCAGTGCCAGAAGACTTGGCGCCATCATGGAGCTGATCCGCCGATTCGTCGGCCAGCGATGAAAGCCGTGCGGGTTGATGTCCTCTTCGCCCAGCATGTTGTTCAGCATGATGCCGGCGCCGGGCAGCACATAGCCGGCGCCTTCGCCGTTGGACAGGGTCACGCTGGCAAGGTTGCCCTCGCGGTCGGCGACACTGATCTGCGTGGTCCCGCGGCTGAAGGTCGCCGCACCCTCCATGAGCTTTCGATAGGCTTCCGGAATGCTCGGGGCCGAGTCCGAGAGCGACGCTAATAGCGGCTCTGGGAGCGCAGCCGGCTGCGCGCGACGCAGGCGCTGAGTCAACTCCTGGGCGAGGGCGAGCGCGTGCAGATGCGAGGCGCTGCCGCGTCCGAGACGGGCCGGCTCGACGGTGCCGAGTAGACCCAGTGTGATGCCGAGCAGGAACCCGCCCTGCGAGGGTGGCGGATTCGTGTATAGGTGCGCCTCGCGATAGGGGTGGACGAGCGGGGCGCGTCGCTCGACCCGGTAGTCGGCGAGATCCGCCGCGCTCAGATGTCCTCCGTGCTCGGCGCAATCGCGGACCAAGCGCACTCCCAAGTCGCCGCGATAGAAGGGATCAGTGCCCTCGCAGGCGATCCGCTCCAGGGTCTCGGCAAGCTGCGGGTTGCACAGCCGCGCGCCGACCGGGGCGAGCCGGTCGGGTTGCTCCGGGTCGGCATAGAGTGCGAGTGCCGCGGGGCTCGCGTGCAGGATCGGCGCAACGATTTCGGCGATAGTCAGTTGGACGCTGTTGACGATCACCCCGTCGCGGGCGAGACGGCAGGCCGGCGCGACGATGGCTGCGAGAGGAAGCCGACAGTGCTCGCGATGGATCGCGACGAGACCGGCGATCGTCCCCGGTGTCGCGATCGATCCTAGTCCGATGTGGAACTCCTGCGTCGCGTCGCCGAAATCGGCGAGGATCGGATAGAAGTCCAGCTCCTGCTCGGGGCGGTGTTGTTGCGGGGTCTGCACGAAAAAGTCGAAGAGCTCCGGCGCTGCGCCGGCGGGTCGGGCGAGCAGAAAGCCGCCGCCGCCGAGCGAGGCCAGGACCGGCTCGGCAATGCAGGCCGCGCACATCGCCGCGAGCGCCGCATCGAACGCATTGCCGCCGGCACGCAGGGCCTCGGCGGCCGCCTCGGCGGTCCGCAGATGCCCGGCTGCCACGCTACCGAGGGTGGTCATGGGAGCCGCTGTCCGGATGGGGTGTCGCGTGCATTGTCGACCTGTCGTCTGCCGATGGCGTGGTCCGAGGGATGGGGCGGTCGCCGCCTCTCGTGCTGGATGTGTCGTGCTCGGTGTTGCCCGAGACGTCGGCGGAGGTTCAACCCAAGGTGCAACCGACCGCCGATCATGCGAATCTTACGCGTCGCACGCGCGCAGCATGATCCGACGATGCCACCCGACGCTCAAGCCGTTTCAACCAATCCGATGCCCTCCTGAATGGTCGACGAAACGAACGTACAACCAACGGATGCCGATCGCGCCGAGACCGCGTTGTTGCGGCAGGCCCTGGGCGAGGTACGTCGCGAGGCCCAGCAGGAGGCCGCGCGCATCAATCGCCAGTTGAGCGAGCGCTCCGCGGTCGAGGGTGGAGCAGCCTCGGCCGCCGAGCAATTTGCCCTTCGTCAGGAGCTCGACAGCCTGCAGCGGACCCTCGGCGCGAAAGAGCAGGCACTCGACGCGATCACCGAGGAGTGTCGCCGTCTCGAGGACGTGTTGGAAGATCAGCATCTGGTCTTCGACGGCCTGCGCAAAGAGGTCGAGCGGCGTGAGCTCTCTCTGACGGCCGCGCAGGAGGAGGTCAGTCGTTTGAGACAGGCCCTGCTCGATCTGCAGGCGCAGGCGAGCGAGCCGGTGTTGCTTGAGCAGGCACCGCCGCGCGGACCCTCCGCAGAGGCACCGCAAGCCCGACGTCGCTCAATCAGCCTTGGCCTCTGGCCGCTGTTTCTTCTCCCGGTGCTCGCGTTGCTCCTCGTCGTCTGGCTGCGTGCCGACCGCCCGCCGGCCCCGGAAACAGTTTCCCCGGAGTCCTCGGGAACGGAGACCGTGGTTGGTGAGAGTACACGGCCTCCCGCCTCCGAGTCGACATCCGAGCCTCCTGATTCAACAATCGTTTCTGTCCCGACGCAGCGTGATCGGCTGCGCAACGGCGGCTTTGGTCCGATGCTCGCGAGGCTCCCGGGCGGGCGTTTCCGGATGGGTCGCAATCTCACGGTCGCGACCGATTTCGGGCCGGCGCACGAGGTCGAGATCACGTCCTTCTTAATTGGCGCCTACGAAGTCACCTTCAATGACTACGATCGCTTCGCCCGCGCCACCGGCCGCGGCCTTGCGAGGGACTTCGGATGGGGCCGAGGCAACCGCCCGGTCGTCGGTGTGAGCTGGGAGGATGCCCGTGCCTACACGACCTGGCTCTCCCGCGAGACCGGACGCGCTTACCGCCTGCCGAGCGAGGCCGAGTGGGAGTATGCGGCGCGAGCCGGCGGGCGCGGATCCTACTGGTGGGGGTTCGGGCTGGAGCCGAATCGGGCGGTCTGCTTCGATTGCGGCAGCGACTGGGACAACCGCTCGACCGCGCCCGTAGGGAGCTTCGACCCGAGCCCGTTCGGTCTCCACGACACGGCGGGCAATGTCATGGAGTGGGTCGCGGACTGTTATCAGGCGGGTTACGAAGGCGCACCGAGCGACGGTCGCGCCCGCACCGACGGTCCATGCACCTATCGTGTCGCCCGGGGCGGTGCCTTCAACAAGCCGTCCGCCTCGATGCGGACCTACGTTCGCGCACGCTTCGTTCCGGGGACGCGTCTGGATATGCTGGGGTTTCGCATTGCACGAGACATCTAATCCCGCCGGGTCCGTTCTGGGTGTCGGCATCGCCGTGCTCGACCTCGTCAACGAGGTCGAAGTCTATCCCTCCGAGGACGACGAGGTGCGTGCCCTCGCCATGCGCCGGGTGCGCGGCGGCAACGTCACCAATAGCCTCGCTGTGTTGTCGCGACTCGGACACGGCTGCCGTTGGGTGGGCACGCTGGGCGACGACCCGGCGGCCGACCTCATCCTCGCCGACCTTGCCGGTTACGGCATCGAGATACGCGATGCCGTGCGTGTCCCCGCCGGGACCACCCCGACCTCTTCGATCTTGCTCAGCCGCGCCGGCGGCAGCCGGACCATCGTCCATTTTCGGGACCTGCCCGAGCTGAGTGCGGACGATTTCGGTCGGGTCTCGCTCGATGGACTCGCCTGGGTCCATTTCGAAGGGCGCAACCCGCCGGAAACGGCGCGGATGATCCGCCGTGTCCGCGAGGAGGCCCCGGATGTGCCGATCTCGGTCGAGCTCGAAAAACGCCGCCCGGGGATCGATGCGCTGTTGACGGGGCCGCAGGTGCTGCTGGCGAGTCGTGCCTTTGCGCGTGCCGGCGGATTCGCGGATGCGAGTGATTTCCTGGAGGCCCTCCTCGAGCGAAGCGATGCACGGCTTTGCGTTGTTGCGTGGGGCGCGGAAGGTGCCGCGTTCCTTGTGCGAGGCGGTCATGTCCAGCGAGTGCCGGCCTATGCCCCGACGCCTGTCGTCGATACGCTGGGTGCTGGCGATGTCTTCAACGCCGGGGTCATCCACGGCCTGCTGCAGGGTCTGCCCGTCGCCGAGGCAGTCGCGCAGGCGGTCAAGCTCGCGGGTCTCAAATGCGGGCATCCTGGACTGGTGTCGGGGCGCGAATCGCCTCCGGCCTCCGACGGACCGACCGGCTGCTGAAGAAGAAGACTGCACAAGAGGGTATGCCCGCCGACGGTAGCACCGATCGGTTTTTAGACCCTCTCACGAAGTCACAGAGATACGGACGGCACGGAGGAAAGATCTCGAGCTCTCCGCGTTCTCCGTGTCTCCGTGAGAGGCATCTTGAGCTGGAACAAGGGTGCCGGCGTCAACTGATCGGTGGCAACCAGCCGAGTCGTGCGCAGGTCCGCTCCGATCGCATGTACAGCAGTGCGTCAGCCGCCGACCGGGTCCGCGATCGCTCCTTCCAGAAAGTCCATCGAATCCGGCATCCCGAACCCCTTCTCCCGTTGCGTCCAGGCCCACGCCGCCTGGATGGCGCACAGCAATGCGTCGAGCCGGTCCCCGCTCGGATCCTCGGCGAGGTTCGGCTCCGCCTCGACCTTCAGGCCGTAGATGGGTTGTGTCTCGCCTTCGAGGATCAGCGCAAGGAGCCTTTTCCTGGTCTCGTCCCGTTGCGCCGTCTGCTTGGACCGCGTGTCGTGTTTGTAACCCTGCTTGCCGATGAGCCGACGGGCGAGGACGCCGGGATAGGCTTCGACGACGATCCGCTCGGGGTCGCCGTCTTGGAGCCCGGGAATCTTCACGCCGGCCTTGCGCAGCCGCGGTGCACCCTCGAAGAACATAAGACCGACCGGTGTGCCGTAAAGCTTCTGCGGGCTGATCGCACCGGTTGCGCGATCCGTCGCGCGGCGGTGTTCTTTGTCGCCAGGCGCACGGACCGCCCTGTACCCATCGAGCGCGGCGCGGAATCCGTCGCGGCCGAGTCCTGCCGCGTGATCCAAGTAGCCCGCCCAGGTGCCCGGCCAGCCGACGTTTTCGATGAAGGTGCGCGATTGGCCGAACGGAAAGTCGATCCCGGCGATCCAGGGTCCGGGTCGCTGCAACGCGGTCTCGAAACCCTTGAAATCGCGCCATTCGGTCAGCTCGCCTGCTTCCAGTCGCACCCCGTCGAACCCGCACTCCAGACAGGTGATAGGCTTGCGGCGACTCGGTCGGCTGGTGAAGTCGATGCCGTAGATCTTCATGCGCGCGAGGTCCCGCGTAGGTGCGAAATGATTCGCATCGTCACGCTGCGACGTGCGAATCATTTCGCATCTACCACGCCTACGGCGCCGGATTCGGCTGCCGCGTATGGATCGCCTCGATCTCCGCGATCACCTCATCCGAGAGCGTGAGATCCGCGCTGGCGAGGTTGGCCTCCAACTGCTCGGGGGTCGTCGCGCCGATGATGTTGGACGTGACGAAGGGGCGGCTCGTCACCCAGGCGAGGGCCATCTGCGCCGGGTCGAGTCCGTGGCGGCGGGCGAGTGCGACATACTCGGCCGTGGCGCGCTCGGCCTCCGGGTTGGAATAGCGGTTGAAGCGCTCGAAGAGGGTGACGCGTGCGCCGGCCGGACGTGCGCCGTCCAGATACTTCCCCGAGAGCACGCCGAAGCCGAGCGGGGAGTAAGCCAGGAGACCGCAGTCCTCCCGAACGGCGACCTCGGCGAGGCCGACCTCGAAGGTCCGGTTCAGCAGACTGTAGGGGTTCTGGATGCTGACCATGCGCGGCAGGCCATGCTCCTGCGCGAGGGCGAGGAAGCCCATCAGTCCCCAGGGCGTCTCGTTGGAGACGCCGATTTGCCGAATCTTGCCGGCCTGGACCTGATCGGCGAGGACCTCGAGGGTTTCCAGCAAGGGGACGCTGTACGCGTCGTCCACGGGCGAATAGCCGAGCTTGCCGAAGTAATTGGTCTCGCGATCCGGCCAATGGAGCTGGTAGAGGTCGATCCAGTCGGTCTGCAGCCGTTTCAAGCTGCCGTTCAGTGCTGCCACGAGATTGGCGCGGTCCAACCGTGACCTGCCGCCGCGAAGATGCGGCAGCCATGCGCCCGGGCCGGCCACCTTGGAGGCCAGAACCATCCGATCCCGACAACCGCGCGACGCAAACCAGGTGCCGATATGGGCTTCTGTCCGGCCGATGGTCTCCGCGCGCGGCGGGACCGGATACATCTCGGCCGTGTCGATGAAGTTGATCCCCGCGGCGAGCGCGCGGTCGAGCTGTGCATGTGCCTCGGCCTCGCTGTTCTGCTCGCCGAAGGTCATGGTGCCGAGGCAAAGTGCGCTGACGCGGATGTCAGTGCGTCCGAGTGGTCTGAGCTCCATTGCGTCCTCCTCAATCGTATCGGTGATGGATCGAATCGCCCAAGCACATGATCGAGCGAAGAATCATCCCGATTCTAAACCGCGTCCAGAGCGACATGCGTCATTTTCATTTTGCTATTGGCTTCGGAGATGTCCTCGATCTCGGTGACACGCGAACGTTCGTGGGCCCTTCCCGCTCGTCAGGAGCCCCGGCCAGAGGGCGTTCCACACGCCATCGGCCGGGACCCGTGGCATCAGAACGCCGGCCCGCCGCGGGTCTTGCCCTCCGCACAGGGTTCGCCCGGACCTCCGCGCTTGGACCCGGGTCCGCGGGACTCGAAGCGTTTGAGCTGATCCTCGGTCATGACGGCCTTGATCTGCTCTCGGATCTCGCCTCTGGCCATGCCGGAATTGTCGTTCTTGGTCTGCATGACGGTGCGCACTTGGTCAACCTGCTCCTCGCTCAGATCCAGTCGGTCGGCGAGCCGATCGAGATGCCTTTCCATCCGCGCGTCCCGCTGCTCTTGGATGCGGGCCTGTTGCTCGGGCGTGAGAACGGCGCCGATGCGCGCCTGTACCTCCTTACGCTGTTGCAGCGCGTGCGCGCGTTGCCCCTCCAAGATGGTTAGGATCTCACTCTGCTGCTCGGCCGTCAGGTCCAGGCTCTTGGTCATACGTTCAATGCGTTGGTCCGCGCACGCGCTCGGGTCCTGCTCGTAGCCGCGTGGTCCGGCCAAGACCGAGGTGGAGGCCATGACTGCCATGACGGCGAACGCCAAGGTTGCGGTGCGAAAGCTCTTGCCTGTGTTCATAATGTGTCACCTTTGATGTCTTCGTTGCGTCTCGGGAAGGTCCCGATGTGATGTCGAGTCCAGTCCCGACGTACTGCAGGTTAGGTGACCAGGGTGCAGGAGTTATGCAGAGATCGTGCAGATTTCGTGGAAGCGGACGGGTCGGAGCCGAACGGTCGAGGCTCAGCCCGCTCCCCGCGAGAGGGTCTCGTTGGCGTCGGGCTCCTCGTAGCGATAGCCGACGCCGTAGACCGAGTGGATCAACTCGACATCCGGCGCCAGCTCGGTGAGTCGGCGCCGGAGCTTCTTGATGTGGCTGTCGATGGTGCGATCGGACACGACCCGGTTGTCGGGATAGATCCGGTCCATGAGGTGGTCGCGCGAGAGGATTCGGCCCGCAGCCTGATGGAGCGCGGCCAGCAATGCCAGCTCCACGGCGGTCAGCGTGATGACCTTGCCGTCGTGCGAGACCTGCAATCGCTCCGGCTCGAGTATCAAGAAACCGCTCCGGCGGTGCTCGGGCGCCTGGCTCGTCCGTCTCAGGACGGCCTTGACGCGGGCCACCAACTCCCGCGGGCTGTAAGGTTTACAGACATAGTCGTCGGCACCCAGCTCAAGTCCCAGCAGGCGATCGATCTCCTCGACCCGTGCCGTGGTCATGATGATGGGCACCTGAGCACGGCTGCGCACCTCGCGACAGATGCTCAACCCGTCCTGACCCGGCAGCATGAGGTCGAGCAGGATCAGATCCGGTCCTTCGCGCTCGATCCAGGCGACCGCACCCGTGCCGGTCGCCAAGTGATGGACCCGGAAGCCGGCGACGCGCAGATAGTCGCCGACCACGTCGGCCAAGCGCTCCTCGTCCTCGACGATGAGGATCAACGGCAGTGCGGTTCGGTTCATTTAAGGCGATGTCCGGAAAATTCGGTACCAGTAGGTTGTGCTGACGATAGGAAGCACAACTTGCGCCGACGGTTGGCTGTGCCTCGCACGGCTCGGCACAAACTACGGCTCGTCCGGCGTGGGGCCCTCCGATGCGCAGTTTGGCATAAGGGTTTCCGGAATTCGCCTAGATCTTCCCCCCTCGGTTTGCCGGCAGCTCGATCCGGATCGCACAACCGCCCGCTGCCGCAGCCTGTGCCTCGATGGTCCCGCCATGGGCCAGCACCAGGTTCTTCGCGATCGCCAGACCCAATCCCGCGCCGCCCGTGTGGCGGCTTCGCGAGGCGTCAACCCGATAGAGTCGGTCGAAGAGCCGCGGCAGATCCTCGTTCGGGACGCCGGGCGCCGTATCCTCGAAGGTGACCCGATAGCCGCCGAACGCAGCTGCGTCCAGGATTACCGTCAGCCCTCCGCCCGGATCCGTGTAGCTCAGGCTGTTGTGAAGCAGGTTGCCGAAGAGTTGGGAGATACGGCCGGCGTCCGCTTTTAGCGGAGCATCCCCGGCCTGAGCCGCGTCGCGCCGACCGGCAAGCCGATTGTCGAAGACCAATTCGAGCCCCGCGGCCTCGAAACGCGTCCGGAAGGCATCGATATCCTCGCAGAGGATCTCGGCAAGATCGATCTCCTGCATGCGGTAGGCGAGTGCACCGAGATCCGTCGTTGCGAGATCATTCAAGTCTTCGACCAGGCGCGAGAGCCGCAGCACGTCCCCGTGGAGTCGATCGACCTCCGCGCGGTCGAGCGGCCTCACGCCATCCTGCATCGCTTCCAGATGCGCCCGCAACAGCGCGATCGGTGTGCGCAGCTCATGGGAGATATCCGCGACCCACTGACGCCGCGCCCGATCGTTGCGCCCCAGCGCATCCGCAAGGGCGTTGATGTCGCGGCCCAAGCGAGCGATCTCGTCGCCGCCTCCGATCGCCACGCGGGCGTCATAGTCCCCGGCCGCCAGTCGGCGCGCGGTCCGCTGGAGCGCCTTCACCGGCCGGACCAGACGACTGGACAGCGGATAGGCCAAGGCGGCCGCAAGCACCAGCATCGCCGCCACGATCAGCCAGAGTCGTCCGCCTTGGCGCTCGACGAAATGCAGGTCGGCGAGCTCCGCGACCGGGGGACCCGCGATGACCGCAAGCGCACCGATCGGCGTACCGTCGAGATTCAACGGAAAACGCCGGGTGTCGGGCAACAGCTCCGGCCGACCATAGATCAGGGCGCCCTCGGCGTCGAGCAGCATCAAACGCAGCTCGATTGGCGGCCCCTGACCCCGTCGCTCGTCCCGCAACGCCGACGGTGGTGGCCAAACGAAGCCATCGCCTCCGTCCGCCTGATGATGCGGTGCGAGAAAGCGCCGCACCCACGGCGGAGAACGTGAGCCCTCGCCCGGTCCGCCCCAACGCCCCTCCGCGGGCCAATCGCGCCCCAGCAGCGCGCCGAGCCACAGCCGTGGCGACGCGCGCAGCGGCGCCCAACTCTCCTCCCGGGCATAGATCTCGGTGAGACGCTCGGCAATGATCTCGATCCGCGCCTGCTCGCGCGCCTCGGCCAGCTCGACCAGTCCGCGTTGAAGCGACCAGTGCACGAACGCCTGGGTGCCCGACAGCACCAGCACGCACGCGAACAGAAGCGTGAGGAAGACCTTGGAGTGAATGGAGAGTGACATCTTGACGGCAGCTCCGGACGGCTCGGCAAGAGCGGCCCGTGAATGGGGTGTTGCAGCAGGTGTGGTTTCGGTCGAGGGCATCGCCCCGCGTCGACGCAGGCTCGGCGCAATCAACGCCGTCGGGCGGCATCCGTTCGCCTGGATCGTGAGGCGGGCCACTCAAAACAGAAAGGGACTCGTGACACCCGCTCCGCGGTGTCGCGCATGCGCGCGGCGCTCTTGCGCAGCCTGCCGCGATGGGCGGAGTGACGGACAAGGCCACATCCGTTCTCGATTGACGGGCGACAATAACAGGCGACGGTGCATCAAAAAGGAATGCATCGACCCCGCGACGCTCGTGTTCCACATTTCGCAATGCGCGATGTATATCCGTGCGTTTCAATGGCGCCCCACGGATTTCGCGTCCAATCCATCCGAACCCGCGTCTACCAGGCGCCTGGCGCACGCGCCGAATCTTCGGGTGCGATCCCGGGGATGCGTTCTGTAAGTCCATCGGGCCGTCAGGCCAGCGGAAAAGACGACTGCAAGTGGTCGATCCCAGGGTGTTGTCGTTTCGCGACAATCGTAGGGCTCGCTGCCGGGCTGCGCGATGAGCGTTGCCGCCGTCTCGCCGATCTGACCTTGCGCCCCGAAAGAGCGAGGACAGTCACTCATCGACCTCGACCGGAGAGCATGATGACGATAACACGCATTATCCATGACGGGTTTCGTACCGGCATGATCGCCCTATACATCGGGGCTGCAGGCACGGCCCACGCGCAATCCTTCGCCGTGGACAATGGCGTCATCAGCGGCGTGACGGGTATCGAGATCCAAGGCAACCTCTACGAGGTCACCTTTGCGGATGGCTCCTTCAATGGCGTCTACCCCTCCGCGCTCAGCGGATACGGGGGGCTCGCACGGGCGGTCGCTCAAGCCCTCCTCGTTGCAAGCGAGAGCGGTGCGCTCCCGGCCAACCCCGGCGGTCAACGGAACCGACAACTCCATGGATGCAGCTCTCGTGAATCCTGCACGGTCTTGATCCCGGAGCATTCGACCGGCGCGGCACCCTCTGCGCAAACGATCTACGCGGTCGAGGTGATCTATTCCGGGGAGCTGTTCCGCTCGGTTCCATCCAAACTGTGGCCTTTCGATGCATCCACGGACACCACGCACATGCCGGACATGCTGTACGCGATCATCACTCCGGCCGGTTAGCGGTCGATTCGCGCGACAAGGACGCGTTGCGCGGCATCCTCGAGACGCTGCATTTCCTGGTGCAGCAGCACAACTACAAAGAAGAGGGGATTGTATACGATGACCGACGGGGCACTGCCGCAGCGAGCGGCGGACATGGCTGAGCTGATAGAGGATGCCCTGGTTGGGAGCGGATTGAACCGGCATGCCTTGGACGCAGCGATCGGCAAGACCGCTGCGGGACCACCAATCAAGCCTTTAGGCGATTCCCGGAAAATTCCATAACCGTAGGTTGTGCTGACGACAGGAGGCACAACTTGCGCCGACGGTTGGTTGTGCCTCGCACGGCTCGGCACAACCTACGATTTTCGGAGCCTGGAGCGCTACGATGCGCAACCCGGCATAACGGTTTCCGGAATTCGCCGTAACTGCGAGCACAGCGGGGTAGCCAACGGACCTCGCAAGGCCGTCGTGTTGCCGTGCGAAGTGACGAAGACCGAGCCCTGCTGTCATTCGCACACCGGCGGGCGGCGGGTTCTAACCTAGCCCGGCGAGGCCGCCTTCAAGCTGCCGGGAATGCATCGGAACCAGATGGCGCCCACGGCGGCTGGGCGCCCATCAAGACATCCTTACCTGGTTATGACGCTCTGGACGGCCGCATAAGCGTCCAGAATCCCTGCGCCACACAGGTCGGGGTCATCGCCACAGTCTGTGCCGTTCGGAAAGGGACGAGCGCTTGATTGAAGGGCTGCAAGGACCTCGCCGGGAGTCAGGCTCGGATTGACTGAAAACATCAAGGCGACCACACCGGCGACATGTGGCGTCGCCATGCTGGTCCCGTTGTACGCGCCATAGGTATCGCCTGTCGGTGCTTTCGTGCCGCTATCCAGTGTGGATAAAATGCCGCCCCCCGGCATCTGAACATCCCCGCCAGGGGCGCTGATCTCGATGCCCGGGCCGAAGTTGCTGTACCGTGCGAGATCCCCGGTTGGGTCGGTTGCGGCCACCGTGATCAGGTCGTCGCAACTGGCCGGGGTGAAGTTTGCTTCGTCGCTGCTGCTGTTGCCGGCCGCGACAACCAACACGCTGCCCTCGCCGACCACATCATCTACAGCCGATTGCCAAGCCGCATCACAGGCGCCGGAGCCGCCGAGACTCATGTTGAGCACCTTCGCCGGATTGCTGTTATCCGGTACACCCGGCACCGACAATCCAGCGGACCAACGCATTGCATCCAGAATGTCCGAGGTTATGCCCCCTAGGCGCCCGAGCGTTCTGACCGGCTGAATCGTCGCACCGAAGGCGATTCCGGCAACCCCGGTCGCGTTGTCGGTCGCCGCGCCGATCGTCCCGGCAACATGAGTCCCGTGCCACGAGCTGGACTGAAAAAAGGAGTAATCCCCTGGGTCGGTCGGGTCCGCATCTCGTCCGTTGCGATCGCGTGCGTTGAATCGACTGTTGATAAAGTCGTAGCCGCCGCTCCATTGCCCGACGAGGTCTTCGTGCTCGCCGCGGATGCCGGTATCCAAGACTGCAACATGGATATCTGGATCGCCGACCGTCAGATCCCAAGCGGCAGGCAAATTGATGCCCCCGATAGGACTAAAGTAATGCCACTGATCCTCGTAAAGGGGATCGTCCGGGGCAAGCTGAACTGTCGGACTCGCGGTGAACAATTGTGGAAACATAATCCGGTCGGGTACGGCGTAAGCAACGCCCGGCAGGACCTTGATACGGTCTACGATCGCCTGAGCTCTCTCGAGAGGCAGTCGAGCCGGGAGAGACAGCACACGGGCATCGCCCGACATGGCCCGAACCCGCGACAGGCGCAAACCGGCCGCCTGAGTCATCCGGGCGAGCTGCGCCGGGCTGATGCCGAGGTCACGCGCCGACCCATCGTAGCGTTCCAACCGCACAATGAGCGCTGAAACCTCGGTCGAGGTAGGATCCACCGCCACGTCGCTGCTCGCGGCAAGCGCGGGGGCAGACGTTCCTGCAATGAGAAAACCAGCCAACAGAGAAGCGGGCAATGCACCCATTTGCCGAGACATAAGAACCACCCTCAAGAAAACGGAGTTAACCGAACACCTATCTTAGGGTAGAAGTCACTGACAAGCCCGTCAAAAAATACTGTCCAGACGTCGTGGGCCGTGAGATCGCCCTTGTCCAGCGGCAAGCCCCCGGGCCGCGGATCGATACGTTCATGACGCCAGCCTCGCGTGGACAGTTGATCCACACCGAAACCTACCTAACTTTCCTTCAAATGAGGTTACCCCGACCAAGCCACCCCAGGCAGGCTCGACATGACGATCGACGGTACGCTGTTCTCGCCGGCCCTGCTCTGGGTCATGAACCTTCTCTTCGCCTTGATCCTGCTGCTCGCCTTGCGGTTGACGCCGTGGCGGAAGTTTCGCGACATGGAGCAACTGAACGTTTTTCTTGGGGCAGTCGTTGCGCTGCTGGTGCTCTGGCACATGGACGTTCAGGTGCAGTCCGGGTTGTCGTTTCATCTGCTCGGGGTGACGGCAATGACCCTAATGTTTGGATGGTCGTTGGCTGTGCTCGGGGCGGCGTTGGCGCTGCTCGGGGTGGTCCTGAACGCGGGAACGGGCTGGGACGGGTTTGCGATGAATGCCTTCCTCACGGGGGTCGTGCCGGCGACCCTCACCCAGGTCGCCTTGATCCTGATCCGCTGGTATCTGCCCAAACAGTTCTTCGTCTATGTGCTGGTGAACGGGTTCCTGACCGCCGGTTTGGTGGGCGTGATGACGGGCTATCTGGCAGCCGGGTTGCTGGTGGTCAGCGGCGCTTACAGCTTCGCCGACCTCAGCGAAACGGTGCTACCCTTCTTTCCATTGATGTTCATGCCGGAGGCCTTCCTGAACGGCTGGATCTTGGCCGTGCTGGTGGCCTTCAAGCCGCAGTGGGTCTACTCCTTCAGCGATGAACAGTATCTGAAAGGTAAGTAAGGGAGTTTTCGACATGGGTTGGGTCGGCACAGCCGTCGGCGGCGCCATCGGTCTGGTCGTGGGAGGTCCGGTCGGCGCGGTGTTTGGTGCGGCCTTGGGTCAGGGTGTCGATCGGGGCTGGATCGGCGGTGCGCGGCGCCCGGCCTTGACGGGTGCACAGCGGGCGCGGGTCCAGGCGCGTTTCTTCGAGACGACCTTCTTGGTGATGGGGCATGTCGCCAAGGCCGACGGGCGGGTCAGCGAGGCGGAGGTCGCCCTGGCGCGTTCGGTGATGGATCGGATGTCCTTGGGCACCGACCAGCGCCGCGTGGCGATTGATCTCTTCAACCAAGGCAAGTCGCCGGACTTCGATCTAGCGGGCGCCATCGCTGCGCTGAAGGCGGTCTGTGCGGGCCAAGGGACCTTGATTCACCTGTTCCTCGAGGTGCAGCTCCTGACCGCCTATGTGGACGGTGCCCCGACGCCGGACCAGCGACGCGCGCTCGAGACCATTCGGTGCGGGCTCAACGTCTCGGCCTTCGCCTATCGGCAGCTCGAAAACCTTTTGGTGCTGCAGCAGCGGATGTATGCCGGTGCGACCGGTCAGTCCGGCCGCGGCAGGTCCTCGACGGCTGCAAGGCCGGCGCCGCTCGCCAGCGCCTACGCCACCTTGGGGGTCGGACCCAAAGCGAGTGATGCGGAGATCAAGAAGGCGTATCGGCGTCTGATGAGCCAGCATCATCCGGATAAGTTGATGGCGAGGGGTCTGCCGGAGGAGGCGATGCGGATGGCCTCGCAGAAGACACAGGAGATCCGGCGTGCCTACGAGACCATCACTGAAGCCAGGGCGGCCTAGGCATGTGCGTCCGCGCGCCGAGTGAAAATCCGGTCCGCTTCGGTTAGAGTTCCTCACTTCCAACATCAAAACGGATCCGCGCCGAGGCGCATGTGCCGCGGTGCGCGAGATCTTAGAGGACAACAGCATGACGCCTGATCTGATCGCACCGTCCATCCTCTCGGCGAATTTCGCCCGGCTCGGCGAGGAGGTCGACAATGTGCTCGCCGCCGGCGCGGACATCGTCCATTTCGACGTGATGGACAACCATTACGTGCCGAATCTGACCATCGGCCCGCTGGTCTGCGAGGCCCTGCGCAAGCACGGCGTGACGGCGCCGATCGACGTGCATCTGATGGTGAAGCCGGTCGATCGGATCATCCCGGACTTTGCCGCCGCGGGCGCGACCTACATCACCTTCCATCCGGAGGCGAGCGAGCACATCGACCGCACCCTGCAGTTGATCCGCAACGAGGGTTGCAAGGCGGGTTTGGTCTTCAACCCGGCCACCTCGTTGAGCTATCTCGATTATGTGATGGACAAGATCGACATGATCCTGCTGATGTCGGTGAACCCCGGCTTCGGCGGGCAGAGCTTCATCCCGGCGACGATGGACAAGCTGCGCGCGGCGCGCAAGATGATCGATACGTCCGGGTTCGACATTCGGCTCGAGGTCGACGGCGGCGTGAAGGCGGACAACATCGGCGAGATCAAGGCGGCCGGCGCGGACACCTTCGTCTCCGGCTCCGGGATCTTCGGCAAGGGTCGCGACAGCGATCCGCATCGCTACGACAGCATTATCCGGGAGATGCGGGAGCAGATGGCGCGCTGAACCGCGTCCTGGGCTATGGTCGGGGTGGGAGTTTGGTCGATGCGGCCGAGCTTCCCTTCGCGATTCGAGTTGACGCGGTTCAGGTGAAGAAGGGCCTGAATGGTAAGCTCGATTTTTTGATCGTGTCGGTCGGGTTAGGCGCGTGTGGGACAGCGCTCGCTCTTGGCCCCCGGGTTTTGACGCGCGCCGTAACCGGAAGTCGGCGGTCTGCTCGGAGGTTTGATGTCGGATGACGCTGCGCTAATCCGACCTGCGGGGTTCTCTCTTTGACGTTTTGGTGGAGCTGTGATCGCATGCTGCGACCGAAGATGATCCTGATCGATGTGGATGGCACGCTGGTGGACAGCGTCCCGGATCTGGCCTTTTGTGTCGACGCCATGATGGAGCGGCTCGGCCGTCCGCCCCACGGGGAGACGGCCGTGCGCAACTGGGTGGGGAACGGCGTGGAACGGCTGGTGCGCCGGGCGCTGATCGGGCAACTCGACGGCGAGCCCGACGAGGCGGATTTCGAGGCGGCGCTTCCGATCTTTCTGGAGCTCTACGCGGACAATACCTCCAAGCGCTCGGTGCTCTATCCGGGCGTGATCGAGGGCATCGCCTTCATGAAGGGCGCGGGTTATCAGCTCGGCTGCGTGACCAACAAGGCCGCTCAGTTCACCGAGCCATTGCTGCGTGATTTGGGGATCCGCGACAATTTCGGCCTGGTGGTCAGCGGTGATACGCTACCCAAAAAGAAGCCGGATCCCATGCCGTTGCTCCACGCGGCGCAACACTTCGGTGTCGAGCCTGCGGAGGCGCTCATGATCGGCGACTCGGTGAGCGACGTGAAGGCCGCGCGTGCCGCGGGTTTCCGGATCATCTGCATGAGCTATGGCTACAACCACGGTCAGGACATCCGCGGGGCCAAGCCCGACGCGGTGATCGACACCATGGTCGAGCTCAAGGGTCTGTTGGCCGCGTAATCCGTTGGTCTCGTAGGGTGGCAAAAGCGAAACCCATCCTCCAGACCGCTCTAGTGCAGCACGACAGGTGTGTCGAGACTGTTCGTTGTCGTAATCGACCATCGATACGATTACGACAACGACAACGACAACGACAACGACAACGGCAACGGCAATGATCCCGGACGATCTCGGAATCTCTGCATTGCTCCACTAACCACTAACCACTAACCACTCTATGAAACCCGGGACGATGCGAGCGATGAACGGGTGGCGATGGCGAGGTTGAGACCGCGTTCCGACCAGCCTTAAATCCCATTGCTCGGAGACCCCGATGACACCCGCTGCCTTTCGTGCCTTGGCCGACCAAGGCCACAACCGGATTCCGATCCTGCGCGAGGTCCTTGCCGACCTCGACACGCCGCTCAGCGTCTATCTCAAGCTCGCCGAGGGGCCTTACTCCTATCTGCTCGAATCCGTCCAGGGCGGGGAGAAGTGGGGGCGTTACTCCATCATCGGCCTGCCCTGTCGCACCCTGCTGCGGGTGAGCGGGCATGCGATCCGCGTCGAGTGTGACGGCGATGTCATCGAGTCCGTCGAGACGGCGGACCCGCTCGCCTGGATCGACGCCTACCAAAAGCGATTCAAGGTTGCCGATCTCGCCTGTCTGCCGCGCTTCACCGGCGGTCTGATCGGCTATTTCGGCTACGACACCATCCGCTATATCGAGCCTCGTCTGGCGACCTGCCCCAACCCGGACCAGCTGCAGACGCCGGACATCCTGCTGATGGTCTCGGACGAGGTGGTCGTTTTCGACAATCTCAGCGGACGGATGTACATCATCCTCAACCTCGACCCGAGCGCCGGGGATACCCTGGAGGCCGGCGAGGCGCGCATTGATGCCCTGTGCGAGCGGATGCGGTGCGGTGCCCCGCGAGGTTCGTCGGAGCAGGGGCGCACGGTGAGCGAGACCGATTTCGTCTCCGGCTTCACCGAGGACGGCTTCAAGCACGCGGTCGAGCGCATCAAGGACTACATCCTCGCCGGCGACTGCATGCAGGTCGTCATCTCGCAGCGTCTCTCCATCCCCTTCCATGCGCCGCCGCTGGATCTGTATCGGGCGCTGCGCGGGCTCAACCCCTCGCCCTACATGTATTTTCTCGATCTGGGCGATTTTCACATCGTCGGCTCCTCACCCGAAATCCTGACCCGGCTCGAGGAAGGCGTGGTCACGGTCCGCCCGATCGCCGGCACCCGCCGTCGCGGCGAGACCGAGGCGGAGGACCAGGCACTCGAAGCCGAGCTGCTGGCCGATCCCAAGGAGCTGGCCGAGCACCTGATGCTCATCGACCTGGGCCGGAACGATGCGGGGCGCGTCGCCGCGATCGGCAGCGTGCGGGTGACCGACAAGATGATCGTCGAGCGCTATTCACACGTGATGCACATCGTCTCGAACGTGGTCGGCGATCTGCGCGAGGGCATGAACGCCATCGACGTGCTGCGTGCGACCTTCCCGGCCGGGACAGTCTCCGGTGCGCCCAAGATCCGCGCGATGGAGATCATCGACGAGCTGGAACCCGTCAAGCGCGGGATCTATTCGGGTGCGGTCGGCTATCTCTCCTGGAACGGCAATATGGACACGGCGATCGCGATCCGCACCGCCTTGATCAAGGACGGCATGCTCCACATCCAGGCTGGCGCCGGCATCGTGGCCGATTCGGTCCCGGACGCCGAATGGAAGGAGACCATGAGCAAGGGCCGCGCGGTCTTTCGCGCCGTGGCCTTGGCCGAGGCGGGCATTGAGCGCGGCGTTGGGCGAGTCGTTTGACCCTTGCGTTGCTATCATTGTTAGCACACTGGTTCGCCGGAGCAGGCTCGTGGCTAATCTCGTTGTCAGGAATCTCGACCACAGCATCGTCGAAGCGCTCAAACGTCGGGCGGCCGTCCACGGGCGCAGCGCCGAGGCCGAGCATCGTTTGATCCTGGAGCAGGTCTTATTGCATCCGCCCAAGCGCAGCTTTGCCGAGGTTCTGGCGTCCATGCCGGATGTCGGACGCGACAGCGACTTCGAGCGCGCCGAGGCCACGTTCGGATGAATGCGAATGTGGAAAGTGCTGCCAGACGATTCGTCGATCGGTTGCGCACGCGGTACGACGTCGCCGGTGCGTTGCTTTATGGAAGTCGCGCCCGTGGGGTCGCCGGCGATCTGAGCGACGTAGACCTTGCGGTACTTCTCGGAGGTCCGCAAGGAAATCGCGCCGATGCAGCGGTGGACATGGCTGGAATCGCCTTCGATCTCATGCTCGACACAGGTATTCTGGTCGACCCCCTGCCGATCTGGCTGGAGGAGTGGAAGCACCCCGAAGGATTTGCGAATCCAGCGCTGATCGAGACAATCCGGCGGGAGGGGATTCCCCTATGACCCCCGATGCCGAGTTCGATCGCGGATGATGGTATTCCCGTTTCAGAAGATGGCGTGACGTTCACTATGCTCCTGATGATCGACAACTACGACTCCTTCACCTACAACCTGGTGCAATACCTGGGCGAGCTGGGTGCGGAGGTGCGCGTGGTGCGCAACGACGAGCTGAGTCTCGACGAGGCGATTGCGCTCGAGCCCGAGCGGATCGTGATCTCGCCCGGACCCTGCACGCCGAACGAGGCCGGGATCTCGGTCCCGCTGATCAAGGCGATGGCCGGGCGTGTGCCCATCCTCGGTGTCTGTCTCGGCCATCAATCGATCGGCCAGGCGTTCGGTGGACACATCATCAAGGCGCCGAGCGTGATGCACGGCAAAACCTCGGCGATCCACCACACGAACGTCGGTGTGTTCAGCGGCCTGGAAAACCCCTTTGAAGCGACCCGATACCACTCGCTGGTGATCGAGCAGGAGACCCTGCCGGAGTGTCTCGAGGTGACGGCCTGGACCGAGACCGCCGACGGCGAGCGCGAGGCCATCATGGGGGTGCGCCATCGCGAGCTTGCGGTCGAGGGCGTGCAGTTCCATCCGGAGTCCATCCTGACGCGGCACGGGCACGACCTCCTCGAAAATTTCTTAGGAACGGTTCAAAAATAAGTAGAACAACTCGACGAGAGGATACCTTTTCGACGGTTGTCGTTGTCGTTGTCGTGATCGACAACGAGAACGACAACGACAACGATTAGATTCGGTGCTCAACATATTTCCGACACGTTATTTACAAACCGCGTCCATCGCGACCATCGATGTCGGCGGCGATGTCGACTCAGCAGTTCTCCAATGGGCTGGTGAGACGTGGTTTAGGATTTTAAAGAATAAAAATAATCACTTAAAACGCGCCGCTCCGGCGGTCGATGAGCGTGACAAGGTCAACCCAACATGAAAATCTCACCTAAACCAAAAGGCGCGTTTTAATGGAGCTGAAAGAGGCGATCAACCGCTGCCTGGAACATCGTGACCTGACCGGCGACGAGATGACCTCGGTTATGCACACCATCATGACCGGTGGGGCGACCTCGGCGCAGATCGCCGGCTTCCTGATCGCCTTACGCATGAAGGGCGAGACGGTGCCCGAGATCGCGGCGGCGGCGGGCGTGATGCGCGCGCTGGCGACCGGGGTGGATGTCGGAGGGCTCGATCATGTGGTCGACATCGTCGGCACCGGCGGTGATTCCTCGGGGACCTTCAACGTCTCGACCACCAGCATGTTCGTCGCGGCGGCGGCCGGCTGTCATGTCGCCAAGCACGGCAACCGGTCGGTCTCCAGTCGCTCCGGTGCGGCCGACGTGCTCGAAGCGGCCGGTCTGCGGCTGGATTTGACGTCCGAGCAGATCGCGCGCTGCGTGCGCGAGGTCGGCGTCGGCTTCATGTTCGCGCCGGGTCACCACAGCGCCATGAAACACGCGATCGGCCCGCGCAAGGAGCTGGGCGTGCGGACCATCTTCAATGTCCTGGGTCCGCTGACCAATCCGGCGGGTGCGCCTAATCAGGTGCTTGGTGTCTTCAGCGAGGATCTGCTCGAGCCGCTCGCACTGGTGCTGCAGCGTCTCGGCAGTCGTCATGTCTTGGTCGTCCACGCCCGCGACGGTCTGGACGAGATCAGCATCGGCGATATCACCGACGTGGCAGAGCTGAAGGACGGCGTGATCCACCGCTACGCCATTCATCCCGAGGGCTTCGGTCTCAAGCGTGCGGATCTGGATGCGATCCGCGTCGGGGATCCTGCCGAGAGCCTGGCGATGCTGCGCCGCGTGCTCGCCGATCAGCCGAGTCCGGCGCGCGATATTGTTCAGTTCAACGCAGGCGCGGCCATCTATGCCGCCGGACGTGCGCAGACACTGGCGGATGGACTGGCGAAGGCCAATGCAGCGATCGCGAGCGGGGAGGCGCAGCGTCGGCTTGAGCGCTTGATCGCGCTCACGGCGAGCTTCGAGCGTGCGACGGATGGCGTCTGACCATGGCCGATATACCTGACATCCTTAAAAAGATCATTCACCGGAAGGTGGAAGAGGTCTCGGCCCGGTCGGCGCGCGTACCGCTCGGTCGACTCGCTGCCGGCTTACCCGAGGTCGATCCCCCACGCGGATTTGCCGATGCGCTCCGGGCGAAGGTCGAGGCCGGTGTCCCTGCGGTGATCTCCGAGATCAAGAAGGCCAGTCCGAGCAAGGGTGTGCTGCGCCTGGATTTTCGACCTGCCGAGATCGCGCAGAGCTACGCCCGCAATGGCGCGGCCTGTCTCTCCGTGCTGACCGACCGGGATTTCTTCCAGGGAAGCGACGAAGATCTCAAGGCGGCGCGTGCGGCTTGCGCCCTGCCGGTGATCCGCAAGGACTTTATCGTCGACCCTTATCAGCTCTACGAGGCCCGTGCCCTGGGCGCCGACTGCATCCTGCTGATTGCGGCCTGCCTTGACGATAACCGGCTCGCCGAGCTCAATGATCTGGCCGAACAGCTCGGGATGGACGCGCTGGTAGAGGTCCACGACGCGGACGAGTTGGCGCGGGCGCTGGCGATCCCTGGCCGCCTGATCGGGATCAACAACCGCAATCTGCGGACCTTCGAGGTGACGCTGGACACGACGCTTGGACTGCTGGATCGGGTCCCGAGCGACCGGCTTCTCGTCACCGAGAGCGGCATCTTGACGCCGGAGGATGTCGAGCGGATGCGCGCAAGTGGTGTAAACGCCTTCCTCGTCGGCGAAGCCTTCATGCGTGCCGATGATCCGGGCGAGGAGCTGGCGCGGCTATTCTTCGGGGCTTCCTGAGCTCGCTCCCCCGGGATCGTCGACTTGCAGTCGACTCTTCGGCCTCCCGGACGAGCTCGGGTGACTCGTTATCGTTGTCGTCCGGAATCCGATTACGATCACGACAACGACAACGACAACGACAACGACAACGACAAATTCTGCGACGGTTTGCTCGAGACTGACGGCGTGACTTCCCTGTGACGCCTGCGCGGGTTGGGCACGCTGCGCTTTGCCCAACCTACGGCTGGCGGCCCCCTACCGCGTCCCGAACACCACGATCGTCTTGCCCTTCACGCTGACCAGCCCCTGCTCCTCCAGGCTCTTGAGCACCCGCCCGGCCATCTCGCGCGAGCAGCCGACGTTGCGCGAGAGCTCCTGTCGGGTGACGCGGATCTGCATCCCGTCGGGATGGGTCATGGCATCGGGTTGTTTGCAGAGGTCGAGCAAGGTGCCGGCGATACGGCCGGTCACGTCCAGGAAGGCCAGGTGACCGACCTTGCGGCTGGTTTGGCGCAAACGCTGGGAGAGTTGTAGTCCGACGCTGTAGAGAAAATCCTTGGCGTACTCTTTGAGCTCGACATCAAGCAGGCGATCGAGCCGCTGGTAGCTGATCTCCGCGACCTTGCATTTGGTGCGGGTGCGGATGATGACGCTGCGTGTCTTCTGAGGGACGAAGAGCCCCATCTCGCCGATGAACTCGCCCTTGTTGATGTAGGCGAGCAGCAGCTCGCGACGCTCCTCGGGGTCGTCGATCATCGCCGCGACCGAACCTTCGATGAGATAATAGAGCGTGTCCGCCGCTTCACCTTCACGGATGAAGTCCACGTTCTTGTCGTAGCTCTTGGCATGACAGTACTGCAACAAGGGTTCCAACCAGCGGGGATCTTGTTTCGGCGGCGTCAAAATGGTCATGGATCGCTGTGTCTGTCTGTCCCGGACATGGCTCTGGATTCTAGGCGTGCGTCTTGCCCTTGTCGAACCCGAGGGGAGGTTGGTTGCCCACTGGTCAGATTCAAGAATCTCTCACGGAGACACGAAGGGAGCAACGGAAAGAACTCGAATTCTCCGTGCTCTCCGTGCCTCCGTGAGAGGCATCTCGATCTGGAGCCGTGGAGCAGGGTGCCGGCGTTGATTGATCGGTGGTCATAGGGGCTGGGGCGTGCGTGGTCGCCGGATAAACCCGGAGCGCGCAAGACAGGGGCACGCGCCTGGCCTCTTCATGTTCAAGCGGAACGAGTCAGGGCGGAGAATCGAGATGAAGGCACGTGTGAAATGGATCGAAGGGGCGGCGATGCTGGGCGAGGCAGGCTCGGGTCATGCCGTCGTGATGGACGGGCCGCCCGATCTCGGCGGACGCAACATCGGGGTGCGCCCGATGGAGATGGTACTGATCGGGTTGGGCGGCTGCACCCAGTTCGACGTCCTGCTCATTCTGCGCAAGGCGCGGCAGGTGGTGACCGACTGTGTGGTCGAGTTGACGGCGGAGCGCGCGGAGACCGACCCCAAGGTCTTCACCGCGATCCATGTCCATTTCATCCTGACCGGGCGCACGCTTGATCCGCAACGCGTCGAGCGGGCGATCAAGCTCAGTGCCGAAAAATACTGCTCCGCATCCATCATGCTGGGGGCGACCGCGACCATCACGCACGACTTCGAGATCCGCGATCTCGATGTCGCTCTTGCATCCGACGAACCGGAACGGTAGCGTGCGCGCTCTCGTTGTCCAGGAGGTCTCACGCCGATGCCCATGACTCTGAAAAAGCTGCGTCTGGAGGGGTTCAACAACCTCACCAAGACGCTCAGCTTCAACATCTACGATGTCTGTTATGCGGACTCGGACGAGCAGCGCGAGGCCTACATCCAGTATATCGACGAGGCCTACAACGCCGAGCGTCTGACCGCGATTCTGACCGACGTCGCGGAGATCATCGGCGCGACCATCCTCAATGTCGCGCACCAGGATTACGACCCGCAGGGCGCGTCGGTCACCATGCTGATCTCCGAGGAGCCGATCGCGGCGGGGCAGATCTCCAACACCGCCTCGCCGGGCCCCTTGCCCGAGGCCGTGGTCGCCCATCTGGACAAGAGCCACATCACGGTTCACACCTACCCGGAGAGCAATCCGCAGACCGGGATCAGCACCTTCCGTGCGGATATCGATGTCTCGACCTGCGGGCGGATCTCGCCGCTGCGGGCCTTGAACTATCTCATCCATGCGCTGGAGTCCGACGTGGTGATCATGGACTACCGGGTGCGCGGCTTCACGCGCGACGTCGGCGGGCGCAAGCACTTTATCGACCACAACATCAGCTCGATCCAGAACTATCTGTCGCGCGACACCAAGACCCGCTATCAGATGGTCGACGTGAACGTCTACCAAGAGAACCTCTTCCACACCAAGATGGTGATCAAGGACTTCAGGCTTGACGACTATCTCTTCTGCGTCGAAGCCAAGGATCTGTCGGAGCGCGACGATCAGCGTATTCAGAAGCTGCTGCGCCGTGAGCTCAGCGAGATCTTCTACGGACGCAATCTCGGCCGGAACCTGGAATATCTCGGGGGCTGAATTCCGCTATCGCGGAATTCAGTGCGGTTCAGACCCAGTAGACCGTGCCTGTCATCACCTTGGAGGTCAGCCGCATCGCCGCACGAATCGGCGCCGGCAGCTCGGCTCCGCCGGCCGCATGAGCAATCTGCGCATGGTGGACCTCGTCGGCCTTCATCTGCTCTAGTATGGTGCGTGTCTTCTCGTCGTCGATCGGGATCTGCGCCAGATGCTCGTCGAGGTGGTCCTCGACCTGACGCTCGGTCTCGACGACGAAGCCGAGGCTCCATTTGTCGCCGGCCAGCCCGGCCGCTGCGCCCATCGCAAAAGAGCCCGCGTACCAGAGCGGGTTCAAGAGACTCTTGCGATCCCCCAGGTCTTCCAGGCGTGCGGCACACCAGGCGAGATGATCATTCTCTTCCTTGGCGGAGCGCTCCAGGCGTTTGCGCGTGTCTGGCAGCTTGGCGGTCAGCGCCTGACCCTGATAGAGGGCCTGGGCGCAGACCTCGCCGGTGTGGTTGATCCGCATCAGGCGGGCGACATGCCGGCGTTGCTCGTCGGTGAGGTCGGCCTCCGGGATGTCCTCTGCAGGGTTGGGCCGTTCGGTGGTCTGAGGACGCCCGAACAGGGTCCGCAAGGCGTGATCGGCGTTGATCAGGACCTGGTCGATCGGCGTCAAACGGCGTGTCGTCATGGGTTGCTCCGGTCGAAGGGTGTTGAGGTGCGGTCAGTATCGAGGATTCGCCGCTGTGTGACGAGTATGCGGGCGGCCGGGCTCGGTTCCATGTCCAATCATTGTCGTTGTCGAGATCGACGACAACAAACCTGCCAAAGCCCTTCTCTCGCCGAGCGCAGCGCCGGCATCACAGGGTGCAGAACAGGTCGGCTGGGAAAAGCGCAGCGTGCCCAATGGCTCCCCGTGATGCCGGCGCGGGTTGGGCACGCTGCGCTTTGCCCAACCTACGGCCTCTAAGCCTCGGGATCGAGTGCCGCGGCGATCAGCTCGACGGGGTGCATGACCGCGATATCCAGCCTCGCCTCGCGAACGCCCGCGGCCAGGTGCAGGGCGCACCCCGGATTGGTGGTCACGATCACGTCCGGGGGGTCCAGCCGCACCGGCGTCAGCAGATCGGCGAGCAGGGCCTCGGCCATGGCCGGGTGCTGGAGCAGGTAAGTCCCGGCAGCACCGCAGCAGCCTTGGCCCGGCGGCATCGGCGCTACCGCCAGACCGGGGATGCGCGCGAGCAGCCGATGGACGGCGGCATTCCCGCCAAGCTGGTTGCGATGCGAGCAGGGCTCGTGGACCAGGACGCGACGTCGATCGGGTTGAATCCTCAACGACTCAGGCCACTCGAGGCCGTCCAGGAAGGCGCACAGCTCCCGGGCGCCGTGCAGCGCCGGATCGCCCCGAAGCTCGGCAACGCAAGCGCTCGCCAAACCGATGAGCGGGCGGTCGCCGTGCGTCCGCACGCAGGCATCGCGCTGCGCATCGGCCTGCGCGGGCAATCCGTTGTGTCTGAGCATGGCCCCGCAGCAGGTGTCGGGCGAGACGATGCGGAAGCGCAGATTCAGTCGAGCCGCGACCCTCAGGGTCGCCTCGACGGCGCGTCCCTCTGCGGCCGAGCCCATGCAGCCGAGGAAGAGATCGCCGTCCGCGCCATCGGGATCAATCGGGGCGATCGGCCGCGCGACGTCCCCCATCGCGGTCGCCATTCTATGGTAGGGACGAAGTGCGGGGATTCGGTCGAGCCGGATCAGCTCCGCCAGTCGGGCCAGGCCAAGACGGAGGTAAAGGCGGGGGACCCAGGCGAATCCGCCCATCAGCCACGCGTTGGACAAGCCGCCGAGGGCGAGCCGCTTCAAGGTCCGCCGGGGCGCCGGCAAGGCGCCCGTACGCAGTGCCTTCGCCTGATCGGCGATACGCCCGTAGGCGACCTCCGAGGGGCAGACGCGCTCGCAATTCAGGCAGCCGAGACAGCCGTCGAGATGCCCGGCGAGGGTCGGCGTCAACGCCAGGTCCCCGCTTGCCCACCCTTGGATCAGGGCGATCCGCCCACGTGGTGAATCTGCCTCTTGGCGCGCATGATGAAACGTCGGGCAGTGGGGCAGACACAGCCCGCACTTGACGCACTGATCGGCGAGCTGCACCAGCTCACGGATTGCGCCGGCCTGCGAGAGGCTGCGCGGGTCTTCGGTCGAGGTCTTCAATCGCGGGGTGTCGTCCAGTGGCTTGCTCAGTTCGTTTACAGTGTGTCCATGCCGGCGAATCAGGTGCCCCGGACGCAGCATTCGGCCGCTGCAGACCTTGCTTATGTTACCCTTCCGGGGCGCCCTTAGCGTTGAGTTCAGGTGAGGCATTGGTCATCCTTTCGTCCAGGCCTCTTGGGTTCCCCGACCGGACGCGAGACTCCGGCCGCACCCCCGGGTACGCCGACTTCAGTCGGCACCTGGGGAAGGCGGACTTCAGTCCGCCGCGCGGGCGCGATCGGTCGACCGAAGTCGCCCGTCCCCGGGTGCCGGATGAATCCGGCGTACCCGGGCGGTCGCGGTCGGCGACCTAGTCACGGCCGATGTGGCCGAAACGATGATCAAGGCCCTCAGGTGATACTCAAACACGCGCCGGTTTTTCGGCTAACTCACTGTTCATGCGTTCGTTTCCAGCCACTAACCACTAACGACTAACCACTAACCACTAACCACTATTTTAAGATGTCGTACTACCGCTATCATGTCTTCTTCTGCACCAACCAGCGCGAGGACGGCAGCCAATGCTGCAACCAGTGCGGGGCCATGGCGATGCGGGATTTCCTCAAGCGTCGCACCAAGGAGCTGGGTCTGACCGGGCGCGGCGGGGTGCGCATCAACACCGCCGGCTGTCTCGACCGTTGTGCCGAAGGCCCCGTGATCGTGGTCTATCCGGAGGACACCTGGTACACCTACGTCGACCGCGAGGATCTGGAGGAGATCCTGCAGGAGCATCTGATCGGCGGGCGCGTGGTGGATCGGCTGCGGTTACCCTAAGCCGCGTCCAGAGCGAGATGCTGAATTTTCGAGTGAGCTCGACGTTTGGTGCATCCACAGCCCCTGGCGGGGACGTGGCTTTAAATCATCTCTTTTTTGAATACCTTAAACCGCGCTGGCTCCAACGTTCGTCAAATCTGCCGGGGCCGATCCCATCCAGAAACATCGCATACCGCGCCGGGCGCGGTTTAAGGTTACCGGCCTGAATCGCGGCTCAAATTCGGGTTGCGTACGATGCTGTCGTCACGTAGACTTCGCGGTCTTTCTCGACCCAGAAAACGAAATCGACGGCCCGCGCGCGCCTCGGTACTCGAACCGCACCGGCACGATGCCGTGTGAAGTGTTCGTTGTCGGGACAACGCGAGTACGGCATCCCGGAGCGAAGGACATGACGACGACAGTGAGTACAAAACCGGCGGAAGTCCGCCGTGCCTGGTATCTGGTCGATGCCGACGGCAAGACCCTCGGGCGGCTCGCCAGCGAATTGGCCCTTCGCCTGCGCGGCAAGCATAAGCCGCAGTACACCCCCCACGTCGACACCGGCGACTATATGGTTGTCATCAATGCCGAGAAGGTGCGGGTAACCGGGAACAAGCGCGAAGACAAGATGTATTACCATCACACCGGCTACATCGGCAACCTCAAGTCGACGAATCTCGCCAAGTTGCTCGAGTCCAAGCCCGAGCGAGCCATCGAGATCGCCGTGAAGGGGATGCTGCCGCGCGGACCCCTCGGGCGGGCCATGTTCAGGAAGCTGCGTGTCTACGCCGGGCCGGAGCACGGTCATCAGGCGCAACAGCCGCAAGTCCTTGAGCTCAACGTTTAGGAATCAGACGCATGTCCGAGAGACAACACGCCATCGGTCGACGCAAAACATCTGCCGCACGGATTTTCCTGACCCTTGGGTCCGGCAACATCACGGTCAACGATCGCCCGCTCGATGAATTTTTCGGCCGCGAGACGGCTCGGATGGTCGTGCGTCAGCCGCTCGAAACCGCCGGGTTGCTTAACCGGGTCGACATTAAGGCCACCGTTGCCGGCGGCGGCAACACGGGGCAGGCCGGCGCGATCCGGCACGGCATTGCGCGTGCGCTGGTTCTGTTCGACGAGAATCTACGTTCGCCGATGCGGCGCGCCGGATTCCTGACCCGCGATGCCCGCGAGGTCGAGCGTAAGAAGGTTGGCCTCCACAAGGCCCGCAAGCGTCCTCAGTTCTCGAAGCGTTAAAAAAGCACGACCAGAGAGCGATCGGCCCTCTTTCGCCGGCTCGGCACTCCCGAGCCGCGTCGATTTGAAGGCTGCAGCACGACAGCGCTCTCGACCTCGGTCGTCTTCTTAGGGCATCAAACCTCCTCGATGCCCGCGGAACGACCCGCTTTTGGGGGATCGTCTAGTGGTAGGACAGCGGACTCTGACTCCGTCAACCTAGGTTCGAATCCTAGTCCCCCAGCCACCCCCCCGCGCCCTCATGTCCGGCTCGGCAAGCATCTCGGACGCTCTCGCTTCGCCATCGTTCTCCCCTGTACACTCTACGCAACATCTTTTCGATGTGGCATCCAGGTCAGCCCCGGCATCGAAGCCATGTTCTCCTGCCGATCCCGGCGGGATCCGTCTGCGGTGCTTCTTCGATCCTGTTTCGGGCGCCCCGTGCATGCATGTCGCTTGCGGCGTTCGATGGTGGGGGTCGTGCTTAATCAAGTCTCCAGCCTGGCGTCGTCGCCGGTATCCAGCGACGCCATTACCGGTTCGCCCCTATGCAGCGGATCGGAATGTGCTGGCTTCGACTCGGGTCGATGCAAAAAAGCAACATGTTTCCTGTGTGTGTCTTTTTTTCCCTCACTCTGTTGCAAAACACTCCGCCTTCCACTATAGTTCGGTACGCAAAGCATGATTGCGTTGGTTTCTGCAGTCTACCTGACAAATTCACAACAGCGGAGAAGAGTATGAACAAGAAGATCCTTAGCCTCGCGGTCGCTGCCGCGATGGTCGCCCCGGGCGCCGCGATGGCCGAAGCTATCCTGTACGGCAAGCTGAACGTCTCCCTCGACTATGCGAACGTCAAGAACGTCGTCCTTCCGGAATACGGATTCGCGGAGGATGCCGACGGAAACGTCATTCTCGACGCCAACGGCAACCCGACCCTGGTTAAGACTGCTCCCGGCCAAGACTTCGATGGATGGGGCATGTCCGAGAATGGCTACATCCCCGGTGTGAACCGCGCAAGCCGACTCGGCGTCAAGGGTTCCGAGGATCTGGGCAACGGACTCAAGGCCATCTATCAGGTCGAGTTCGGCATCAACCTGAACGACACCAACAACAACGTCCTGAGCAATAGCGACTCCATCACCTACCGAAATACCTTTGTCGGTCTTGCTGGCGACTGGGGTACCGCCCTGCTCGGCCGTCACGACACCCCGATGAAGATTTCGACCGGGAAGCTCGACCTCTTCTCCGACACCATGGCCGACTACAACGGCACGGTCGGTTTCCGCGATCTGCGTGCGGACAACGTTGTTGCCTATATCAGCCCGAGCCTGGCTGGCTTCCAGTTGATGGGTGCCATCATTCCGGCCGGCGGTGCAACGGGCGGCGGACAGGGGCTGAACCTCAACGAAGACAGCCTTGCCGGAGCCTACTCCCTCGCGGCCATCTACAGCAACGGTCCCTTCTACGGGTCCGTCGCCTACGAGTCACTCGGCAATCAGCACTTCAATACTCAAAGCGTGAGCCTCACCGGCAACAACTGCCCTGTCGAGACGCCTAATGTCGCGAACCGCGATCCGAGCGATCCCTTCACCTCGACCTGCGCCTACACGGATGATGATTCCACCGCCTGGCGTATCGGTCTCGGTCTGCTCGATTGGAACGGCTTCAGCCTCACCGGTATTTACGAGCAGCGCGACAATGAATTCCCGAGCGGTCGCTATGAAGGCTTCACCGACCCGGTCGACGGGAGCTTCAACACCTTCTTCCCGGATGGTCCGGAAGAGGTCGAGCTCTGGCAGATCCAGGCCGGATATGCCTTCGGCAACAGCATGGTCAAGGCGATGTATGGCCAGGCCGACTACAGCGCCGATTACAACTTCGGGCCCAATGCTGTCGCTGCGGCGGGCGGCGCGCTCGCAGGCGAACTCGTGGACAACTTCTACAACGATAAAGTCGAGACCTGGGGCATCGGGTTCGATCACAACCTGAGCAAGCGTACCAAGGCCTACGCGCTGTACACCGCCGTGGATACGGATTCCAAGGACATTCTCCCCGGCAAGCAATGGGATGGCTTCTCGGTGGGCATGATGCACAGCTTCTAAGCCAACGAGCTTAGGTCTGGCATGGAACGTGAGACGGGGCCTTCGGGCCCCGTTTTTTTGCCGTTAGAAACTGTCGGGCTCCGATGGTGATGGGTGGATTGCTTAAACCGCGCCCAGCTCGGTAATACGATGTTTTCGGATGGGATCGGGCCCGGCAGACTTGACGACCGCTGGGTCGGCGCGGTTTAAGGCATTAAAAAATATATTATTTTTAACGCGTTCCCACTAATGATTGTAGCGGGTAGGCTGGGGTGAGCTTGCGAACCCCGGCATCCCCGGCGCTTGCGTCAAGCTGGGGTTCGCAAGCTCACCCCAGCCTACTTGTTTCGTTTGTTTTTGAATCGTTCCTAGGCGGGTCTGTCCCTCAGGGCCAAAAGGTCGGGCTCAGCAGCTCATCCTGTCGAAAGGGGCATCGCGGCGGAAACCGGTTCGAAGGCAAGCCGGTCTCGTCGATTGCCGATTCAAGTGCCTTGGGGTAGGCCTGCTCGATTATCTCGGGAAGTCGCTGTGCCAGGCTCGGGCTCTCCGCGACGATCTCCTCGATCTCTTGGCGGGCGTTGCGGATCGAGCGCCGCCACGAAGGTCCGCGGCGGGCCGGCTGCTCTTGCCATTTTAGGAGGTGCAGGAGCAAAACACGCAGGTGGCTCGCCAATGCCCGTTTTTCGCTCCGTCCCATATCCTCCAACTCCTCGGCGATGTTCTCCGCGTCCAGGCTGTCGAAACGCCCCTCCCTCAGCAGGCGGGCATTCGCGAACGCCCAAGCGACGAGATCTTGCTCGTAGATGGGCGCTCCGGGCTCATGAGCCGACTTCAGATTTCGTTGGCGCGTCATCGCGGTCGCCTCTTTTCTTGTTGACTCCGAGATACGCCCCCTCGGCGTGATTCCTCGATAAAACCGCGTTCAGGGCGAGATCCTGAGCTCCGAGTAGATCCAGCGTTGTATGCACCCCCGAAACCTCGGCGCAAACGCGTTTTAAAATTCTTATTTTTCAGAATCCTAAACCGCGTCGACCCGGACGTTCAAGGATCCGGCGGAGGCAGCTCCAATCCAAGAACGATTCATGCCGCTTCGGACGTGGTTCAGGCCCGCAGCGTCTTGGGACCTTCGGGGGTTCCCAGGATCAAGACATCGGCCGGACGCAGGGCAAAGATGCCGACGGTGACCACGCCTGCGATATTGTTGATGGTTTGCTCCAGTTTGGCGGGCTCCATGATCTCCAGATGCTGCACGTCGAGGATCAGGTTGCCGTTGTCGGTCACAAATCCGTCACGCCAGACCGGGGTGCCGCCCAATTGGACCAGCTCTCGTGCGACATAGCTGCGCGCCATCGGAATCACCTCAACCGGCAGCGGGAACGCGCCCAAGACTCTGACCAGCTTGCTCTCGTCGGCGATGCAGACGAACTGCCGGCTTGCCGCCGCGACGATCTTTTCGCGGGTGAGCGCCCCGCCGCCGCCCTTGACCAACTGTAGCTGCGCGTTGGACTCGTCCGCGCCGTCCACGTAGAGCGAGAGCTCGCCGACGGCGTTCAGATCGTACACCGGGATCCCATGCCCCTTGAGTCGTTCGGTCGAGGCGACCGAGCTCGATACCGCGCCCTCGATGCGTCCCTTGATGCCGGCCAGCGCGTCGATGAAATGATTCACCGTCGAGCCCGTTCCGACCCCGACGATGCCGTCCTCGACATAGGCAAGTGCGGCCTCGGCGGCCTGTTTCTTCATGGTGTCTTGTGCGTTCATGTGTCCTCCGGTGTGTTGGTCGAGTGTCGGGGGTAGGTTGTGCTGACGATAGGAGGCACAACTCGCGCCGAAGGTTGGTTGTGCCTCGCATGGCTCGGCACAACCTACGGTCCTTTTTCCGGCTCCGGCAGTATCATAGCAGAGCCCGGAAACCCCACAGATCCGTCCGGAGTGACATGGTGCCGAGAGTGAGAAGCTTCGTTTCGAGTGCGTCCAATGCCGAGCGTCCGTCCGGCGCTCGGCAGAGACACGGCTTAAGAACCCATATTCTTGACACTCTAAACCGCGTCAGCTCCGACGTTCCTGCAAGCAGTCGAGGCGGATCCAAGCCAAGAACAATGCCTATCACTCCGGACGCGGTTTAGATGCCTGACGCCTATATCGAACGGATCCTGCGTGCTCGCGTCTACGATGTGGCGCACGAGACACCGCTGACGCACGCGCCGCTGCTCTCCGCGCGGCTTGAGAACGCGGTCTTTCTCAAGCGCGAGGACTTGCAGCCCGTGTTCTCGTTCAAGCTGCGCGGGGCCTACAACAAGCTGATCCATCTGGATCCCGCGGTGCGCGCGCGCGGCGTCATCGCGGCCAGTGCGGGCAATCATGCCCAGGGGGTTGCGCTCGGTGCCGCCAAGCTCGGGGTCCCGGCGACCATCGTCATGCCGCGGACCACGCCTGCCATCAAGGTGCGTGCGGTGCGCCGTCTCGGCGGCAAAGCGATCCTACATGGCGACTCTTACGACGAGGCATTCTCCCATGCCATGACCTTGGTCGCGGAGAAAGGGCTGACCTTCCTGCACCCCTTCGATGATCCCGATGTCATCGCCGGTCAAGGGACGATCGGGATGGAGATCCTGCGTCAGCATCCGGTCCCGCCCTATGCGATCTTCGTCCCGGTGGGCGGTGGCGGACTGATCGCAGGTGTTGCGGCCTACGTCAAATGGTTGATGCCGGAGGTGCGCATCATCGGTGTGGAGCCGCAGGATGCGCCCACGCTGCATGCGGCGCTCGCCGCAGGACGGCGTGTGGAGCTGGCGCAGGTCGGGCTCTTCGCCGACGGCGTGGCCGTGAAATTGATCGGCGAGGAGACCTTCCGTATTGCACGAGAGCGTGTCGACGAGGTCGTGCTCGTGAGCACCGACGAGATCTGTGCCGCGGTCAAAGACGTCTTCGACGATACCCGCGGGATCGCCGAGCCGGCCGGCGCGCTCGCCGTCGCCGGCATGAAGCGCTATGTCGAAACGCAGCAGATCAAGGGCGAGCATCTGATCGCGATCGAGAGCGGCGCCAACGTCAATTTCGATCGTCTGCGCCATATCGCGGAGCGCGCCGAGCTCGGCGAGCGGCGCGAGGCGTTGCTTGCGGTCGAGATTCCGGAGCGTCCGGGGAGCTTTCTGGCCTTCTGTCGCGTCATCGGGCGGCGTCAGATCACCGAGTTCAACTATCGCTACTCGGATGCGTCACGGGCGCAGGTCTTCGTCGGTGTGGAGCTTGCGCGCGGCGACGAGGAGCGTGCCGAGCTGATCGGCCGCCTTTTGGAAAAAGGTTTCGGCGTACTCGACATGACCGAGAACGAGACGGCGAAACTGCACATCCGCTACATGGTGGGCGGGCATGCCGAAGGGATCGAGGGCGAGACGCTCGTGCGATTCGAGTTCCCGGAGCGCCCCGGTGCGCTGCTGGATTTTCTCTCGGCCCTCGGAAAGCGTTGGAACATCACACTGTTTCACTACCGCAACCACGGTGCCGCCTACGGGCGCGTCCTGATGGGCGCCCAGATTCCGCCGGACGAAACGGATGCCTTTCGCGGGGCGCTCGATACATTAGGTTATCAGTATTGGGAAGAGAGCGAGAATCCGGCCTATCGCCTTTTTGCCGGATCTAAACCGCGCTTGGGGTGATCTGCGATGGTCGCGAAGGACCGCTGCATTTTCGCAAACAACGGCCTCGGCGTGGCGCGGTTTAGATGATTTAAAAGGCAATCGAGGCGATTTCCGGGAACACGCGTCTCGACTGCGCACGGATGCAGGGCATGTAGGGGCGACTTCAGTCGCCCCGATCCATGTTGGTCGATGCTTTCGGGTCAATCACCCTCGAAAAATGCGTCCCGCAAGCGGGTCAGGCTCGAGAGAAGGACGAGCGGTCCGAAGCCAGCTTTATCACTCGGGACGCGATCTAAAATACACCCGCCGTTCGGTCACGACGGCATCGAGCGGAATATCCCAGGTGCGAGGCTCGATCTCCTCGATGCGCTGGCACTCGTGCGCGAGCCCGATCAGGCGGGGTCGCCGCCAAAATCGGCGTGCCTTCAGATAGGCCAGGGTCCGGTCGTAATAACCGCCGCCCATGCCGATGCGATTGCAGGCGCTGTCGAATCCCACCAGCGGGACCAGGATCAGGTCGAGATGGCGAGCGGGGCGGATGTGACGGCCACGCCGGGTAGGCTCGGGGATGCCGAAGCGATTGGGACGCATCGTCTCGCCGGCGATCCAACGCACGAAGCTGAGTTTGATCCGAGATCGTTCCCCGATCCTTCGGCTCAACACCGGAAGATAGACTGCTTTTCCGTCCTCGAGCGCATCCTTCAGCAGGGGTCGTGGGTCAAGCTCTCCATCGGCCGGCCAGTAGGCCGCGATCCGGCGGGCGCGCAGAAAGAAGATTTGACGACGAAGCAGTTGCGCCACGAGACGCGCATGACGACGCCGTGACCGGAGACTCAAGGACCGGCGGCTCGCGCGTAGTGCTAGACGGAGACGTTTTGGATCGCACATGGCGTGAGCAAAAGGGGGACACCCCCCGCCTGTGCCGTTGCAGACCTTTGTTCTTGAACCAAGAGGTTCAAGTGGGAACACTCGACTCGGCTTCAGGCTTCCCGCTCGAAGGCGGACATGCACAACAGCCTCGCTTCTGTGTCCCCAGGGCAGCGATTAGGCTCAAGAAAATACCCAGGCCACGATCGAACACTGCAGGGGATGTCTTGAGATGAAGGCTATACCCTTTCGCCCGACGCGTCCAGCGCCTGTTCGGCCGCCAGCGCTTCCGCGACTCGCGCCTGCAGGAGCGCCAGCCGCGGGTCGATCTCGCTACCATCGAGTGTGCGGGTCTTCTGAAGCTGAAGCAGCTCATGGGCGATATTGAGAGCCGCCATCACGGCGATACGGTCGGTGCCGATGACGCGACCGGTCTTGCGGATTTCGCGCATCTTGCCGTCGAGAATGCGTGCCGATGCGCGCAGTCCGCCTTCTTCATGCGGCGCGCAGGCGATGCGGTAGTCCTTGTCGAGGATCCTGATACTGACCTGAATCGGCTCGTCGCTCACAGACTTTCCTCCATCGCGCGCAGACGCGACAACATGGCCTCGACTCGGCTACGTGCCTGCTCGGTCTTTTCGATCAGCTCGCCGCGCTCGCCGATCAGCGTCTCCTGGCGAGCCCGCAGGGACTTGTTTTCGTCGCGCAGGCGTTGATTCAGGCGGATCAAGGTCTCTACCTGTTGTTCCAATTGGTCGAGGTCGAAATGTGCCAAAGTCCACGACTCCGTTGAAGTTCGCCGCACTATAGAAGGCGTGCGGAGGGCGGTCAATCGCGCGAAAGCGCATGGTATTATCGCATGGTATCCGGGCTTTTGATCTCCCGGTGCCCATCCCCCGTTTCCCGCACTCTTCCCCGAGAGGAGGTCGCCACGAATATCGACGACGATCGGCTTGCCCGTTATCTGGCGGGGGGCGCACTCTGCGCGACTCCCAGCGAGGCCCACGGCATCCTCTGCGGTTTGATGTGCGGCGGCGATGCAAACCCCGAGTCCACCTGGCTGCAACAGCTCCGGCCCGAGTCCGAGGCGGGTGATTTGTTGATCGACGAGGGGCGCGAGGCCCTGTCTGAGCTGGCGCGACTGACGCGCGAGGAGCTCGAGGCGTCTGAATTCGGTCTCTCCCTGTTCTTGCCCGACGACACTCGACCCCTTGCAGAACGGGCGATGGCCCTCTATGACTGGGTGCGCGGGTTTCTTTACGCGTGGGGAACGCTCGACCATACCGGCGCGCAGCCCTCTGCCGAGACGAGCGAGATCCTACGTGATTTTACCGAAGTGACGCGCATGGATCTCGATGGACTCGATGACGACGAGCAAAACGAAGGGGCATTGACCGAAGTGAGCGAATTCATCCGGGTTGCGGCCATGACGATTTATCAGGAGCGCGTTGTCGCTCGCGCTCACGTGCCCGAGTCATGACAGCGGCCGAGTACAAGCGACGACGTCGCGCCCTGGCTCAGTCGATCGGCCCGAACAGCATCGCGATCCTTCCGGCCGCGCGCGAGGTCGTGCGCAACCGCGATGTCCATTACCCGTTTCGCCAGAACAGCGACTTCGTCTACTTGACGGGTTTCTCCGAACCCGATGCCTTCGCCCTGATTGCGCCGAAACGCAAAGACGGGGAGTACGTGCTCTTCTGTCGGCCTCGCGATCCGGAGCGCGAGCAGTGGGACGGCCGTCGCGCGGGTGTGGAGGGTGCGACGGCGGATTTTGGAGCCGATCAGGCGTATCCCCTGAGCGAGCTCGACACGGTCATGCCGACCCTGCTCGACGGGCGTGAGCGGCTGTATTTCGCGATCGGCAGCGATGCGGCGCTCGACGCGCAGGTCATGGGCTGGGTCAACCGGGTCCGTGCGAACGTCCGCGCCGGCGCTTGCGCGCCCGCGACCTTCGTGACCATTGAGTCGGTGCTGCACGAGATGCGTCTGCGTAAAAGCCCTGCCGAGATCAAGCAGATGCGCCGAGCAGCGGAGATCTCCGCGGCGGCTCACCGGCGGCTGATGCAGATCTGCGAGCCCGGCATGAACGAGTCACGGCTCGAGGCCGAGTTTCACCACGTCTGCGCCGCCTCGGGTGCGCGCGATCAAGCCTACTCCCCAATCGTCGGCGGCGGCGCCAACGGCTGCATCCTGCACTATGTCGAGAACCGGGCGCCGCTGCGCGACGGGGATCTCGTTCTGATCGATGCCGGATGCGAGCTCGGGGGGTATGCCTCGGACATCACCCGGACCTTCCCCGTGAGCGGACGCTTCAGCGCACCACAGCGCGAGATCTACGAGCTGGTGCTCGAGGCGCAGGCTGCTGCGATCGGCAAGGCCAAGCCCGGCAATCTCTGGAACGAGCCGCACGACGAGGCGGTCAAGGTTTTGACCAAGGGGCTTATCCATCTCGGCCTGCTCAAGGGCAAGCTCGACGAGCTGATCAAGGAAGAAGCGCACAAGCCCTATTACATGCATCGCACGGGGCATTGGCTGGGAATGGATGTCCACGACGTCGGAAGCTACAAGCAGAAGGGCGCGTGGCGACCCTTCGAACCCGGGATGGTGTTGACGGTGGAACCCGGACTCTACTTGGCCGATTCGGATGAGATCCCGGAGCCCTATCGACAGATCGGGATCCGCATCGAGGACGATGTCCTGGTCACGGAGTCGGGCAACGAGATCCTATCGGCCGCGGCACCGAAGGATCCCGAGGCGATCGAATCCCTCATGGCGAACAACTAAACCGCGTCCGGAGCGACATGCGTCATTTTCATTTTGCGTTTGTCTTTGGAGATGTCCACGATCTCGGTGAGACGCGGTTTAGAATTTAATATTTTTTAGTACTTTAAACCGCGCCGGCTCCGACAGTCGTCGGAGCTGGTGCGGCCAAGCCACTCCAACACATCACGCATACCGCACCGGGCGCGGTTTAAAGGCAAGCATGCACGAATACGATCTGGTCATCATCGGCGGAGGCTTGGTGGGCGGTAGCCTGGCCTGCGCCCTATCCGGCTGCGGGCTGCGGATCGCGGTCGTGGAGGCAGTGCCGGCCTCGGCCGAGCACCAGCCGAGCTACGACGAGCGCGTTATTGCCTTGTCTTGGGGCAGTCGCCGGATCCTCGAAGCGATCGGCGTCTGGCCGGACATTGCCCCTGAGGCAGAGCCGATTCGGCAGGTCCATGTCTCCGATCGCGGGCATTGCGGGTTCACGCGGCTGGGCCCGGACGATGCCGGTGTCGAGGCCCTCGGCTACGTCGCCCCGGCGCGCGTGATGGGGGCCGCGATTCGCTCCGCACTCGCGTTGTCGCCGGACGTGGAGCTGCTCTGCCCGGCGCGGCTCTCGGAGCACCGTGTTGCGGCCGACCGAGTCGAGCTCGCGGTGCAGCACGGGGACGAGCGTTTGGGTTTGAGTGCGGCGCTGTTGGTTGCGGCCGACGGCGGAGATTCGGCGGTGCGACGGCAGCTCGACCTTGAGACCCGGGACGAGCGCTACGCGCAAGACGCCGTTATTACGACGGTCTCGCCGGATCGCCCGCGGACCGGCGTTGCCTTTGAGCGCTTCACCGACACGGGGCCGTTGGCCCTGCTGCCGATGACGGGCGGACGCTACTCGGTGGTCTGGACCTGTCGCGGCGAGGAGACGAGCACGCTGCTCGGACTCTCGGACGACGCCTTCCTGGCGCGCCTGCAAGCGCGTTTCGGCTACCGGCTCGGGCGTTTTCTGCAGGTGGGTCCGCGTCGCGCCTATCCCCTGAAGCTGGTGCTCACGCGCAACCCGGTGCAACCGCGTGTCGTGCTCATCGGCAACGCGGCACACACCCTTCACCCGGTGGCCGGCCAAGGCTTCAATCTAGGTCTGCGCGACGTCGCTGCCCTCGCCGAGGTCATCGCCCAGAGCGTCCGTGCGGGTGCGGATCTCGGCGGTCCGGCGGCACTCTCGGACTATCGGGACTGGCGCGGGTCGGATCAGCCGAGTACGGCGCGACTGACCGATCTGCTCGCCCGCGTCTTCGTCAACCCCTGGACCCCGCTGCGGCTCGCACGCAACATGGCCATGTTGGGGCTGGATCTCATCCCCCCGGCGCGCCACCGCGTAGCGCAGCGGTTCATGGGCGTGGGCGGGCGCCTGCCCCGCCTCGCCTGCGGGGTCCCTTTGGAGAAGACCGATGCACGAAACTGAGTCCATGTCATCGAGTGGCCCGGACACGACCGCCTCGCAAGAGGCGTTGTTCGATCTGCTCGTGGTCGGTGGCGGAATGGTCGGGGCCGCACTCGCCCGCGCCTGTTCCGGCAAGGGGCTGCGGATCGCGGTCATCGAGACCCGCACACCGCAGCGCGAGTGGCCCGCGGGCGAGGTCGACCTGCGTGTCTCCGCCTTGAGTCGAGCGAGCCAACGGATCCTCGCGCGGCTCGGCGCCTGGCAGCGCATCGGGGCGCTGGGCGCCAACCCCTATCGCAAGATGTGTGTGTGGGACGCAATCGGCGGCGGGAGCATCCATTTCGATGCCCAATCGCTCGGGGAGCCCGATCTCGGGCATATCGTCGAGAACCGCGTCATCCAACTGGCGCTTTGGGAGACACTTGAGTCCTCGCCGGACATCAGGCTCGTCTGCCCCGCGTCCATCGTCGAGATCGAACGCACGGAGACCGCATCGCGGGTGGTGCTCGCCGACGGACAGGTCATTGCGGGTCGCCTGTTGGTTGCCGCGGACGGGCGCGATTCACTGGTGCGCGAGCTCTCGGGCATCGAGACCGAAGGCCGGGACTATGACCAGCGCGCGATCGTCGCCAACATCTTGCCGCAGCAGTGGCACGAAGAGACCGCTTGGCAGCGCTTTCTGCCGACCGGACCGCTGGCCTTGCTGCCGTTGGCCGACGGGCGCTGCTCGCTCGTGTGGTCCGCCACCGAGGGGCGTGCCGCCGAGTTGCTGGCGATGGGCGATGCCGCCTTCTCGGCGGCCCTGACGGATGCCTCCGAGGCGCGGCTCGGCGCGCTCGTCGTCGAGGGGTCGCGCGCCGCCTTTCCGCTTCGACTCCAGCACGCCAAGCAGTACGTCCTGCCTGGGTTGGCCCTGGTCGGCGACGCTGCTCATGCGGTCCATCCACTGGCCGGACAGGGCGTGAACCTGGGGTTCCTCGACGCCGCCGAGTTGGCCGCGGCGATCGATCTCGCGCTGGAGCGGGGACGCGACATCGCGGGTCTCTGGGCGTTGCGCCATTACGAGCGAGCGCGCCGCGGGGACAACACCGTTATGCTGGCCGCGATGGATCTGATCAAACGGGCCTTCAGCAACGAAGCCCCGCCGGTTGCTGCAGCGCGCAGCCTCGGGTTGACCCTGACCGACCGAATCGGACCCATCAAGGCGCTCTTCATGCAGCGCGCGCTCGGCCTGGGGAGCGACCTGCCGCCGCTTGCGCGTCCGAATTAGACCGCGCCCAGCGCGGTATGCGATGTTTTTGGATTCGCAACATTCGGAAGCTGCTCGGCTGCCTTGACTTCAGTTATCGGTGTTATTCTTAATTCGAAGCCGCGCCGGGCACGATATCCGCGATCGCACGGCGCTGCCCAACCAACAAGGCCCGCGTTTTGTCGGTGATACGGCTCAGCCCGAGCGTGCCGTCGCGGAGCAGCGCGGGGAGCCACCTGGCCGCAAGCACTGAGCACAGACCGGGTATCCACGGACCGCATCGTCGGACAAGCGCCGACACCGAACGACAAGCATCTAAAGACAAGCATCTAAAGACAAGGGGACAGATATGACAGCCAAGAATGCCTTTTACGCACAATCCGGCGGCGTCACCGCCGTCATCAATGCCTCGGCCTGCGGCGTGATCGAAACCGCGCGGCTGCACTCCGTGCGGATCGGCAAGGTCTACGCCGGGCGCAACGGCATCATCGGGGCCCTGACCGAGGATCTGATCGACACCGGCCGCGAGTCCGACGAGGCCATTGCCGCGCTGCGTTACACTCCCTCGGGCGCGTTCGGCTCCTGCCGCTACAAGCTCAAGAGCCTGGAGGCCAACAAGCGCGAGTACGAGCGTCTGATCGAGGTCTTCAAGGCCCACGAGATCGGCTATTTCTTCTACAACGGCGGCGGCGACTCGGCCGACACCTGCTACAAGATCTCCCAGCTCTCCGAGACCATGGGCTACCCGGTGCAGGCCGTCCATGTGCCCAAGACGGTCGACAACGATCTGCCGATCACCGACAACTGTCCGGGCTTCGGCTCGGTCGCCAAGTACATCGCCACCTCGACCCTGGAGGCCTCGTTCGACGTGCGCTCCATGGCCAAGACCTCGACCAAGATTTTCGTGCTCGAGGTGATGGGTCGGCATGCCGGCTGGATCGCCGCGGCGGGCGGATTGGTCGAAGACCACGGCATCCCGGTCCTGATCCTGTTTCCCGAGATCGAGTTCGACCAGGAGCGCTTCCTCGCCGCGGTCAAGCAGAAGGTCGAGCAGCACGGCTACTGCACCATCGTGGTCTCCGAGGGCGCGAAATATCCGGACGGCCGTTTCCTCGCCGAGCAGGGCACACGCGATGCCTTCGGCCATGCCCAACTGGGTGGGGCGGCACCGGTCGTGGCCAACATGATCAAGGATGCCACCGGCTACAAGTTCCATTGGGCGGTCGCCGATTATCTCCAGCGCGCGGCCCGTCATCTGGCCTCCAAGACCGACGTCGAGCAGGCCTATGCGATGGGGCGGGCGGCGGTCCAATTCGCCCTTGAGGGGCACAACGCCATCATGCCGACGATCAAGCGGGTCAGCCAGGACCCCTATCGTTGGGAGGTCGGCGAGGCGCCGCTGTCGGAGGTCGCCAACGTTGAGAAGTTCATGCCGCGTGAATTCATCTCGGACGACGGTTTCGGAATCACCCCGGTCTGCAAAGAATATCTGATCCCGCTGATCCAGGGCGAGGACTATCCGCCGTTCGAGAAGGGGCTGCCCAAGTACATCACGCTCAAGAACGTCGCGGTCGAGAAGCGGCTGCCGGCGTTCGAGATCTGAGGGGGCTCGGGGGGAGGCGGCCGCCGGCCGCCTGCTTTTGACTTCTCGTCTTTAGCTATCAGCTATCAGCTATCAGCTATCAGCTATCAGCTATCAGCTATCAGCTATCAGCTATCAGCTATCAGCTATCAGCTATCAGCTATCAGCTATCAGCTATCAGCTATCAGCTATCAGCTTCCGGCCTCCGGCATCCAGGCTTGAGGCTGACGGCTGACGGCTGACGGCTGACGGCTGACGGCTGGATCCGCTTGGCGATCGAATGCCGCGTCGATCTCGGGCGCGACGCCGGACGCGGCTCAGTCCGCGGACGATCATTGGGATTTCCCGGCACGGGATGGGCTACAATCGGGCGGAATCGACCTGACCCCGCCAACGCGACCGGCCGTGCATCGGCGATTCGGTTGTGTCCCGGCGATTCCATCCGAACCACGGAGGCTGACCCATGGATCCGAAGCGCGTCCCACGCGGCGACAATATCCCGAGCGAAATCAACGTCATAATCGAGATACCCTCGCACGCCGAGCCGGTGAAGTACGAGATGGACAAGGCGACCGGCGCTATGTTCGTCGATCGTTTCATGTCCACGGCGATGCACTATCCCTGCAACTATGGGTATGTGCCGAACACCTTGTCAGCGGATGGCGATCCGGTCGACGTGATCGTGGTCACACCTTATCCCCTGATCTCGGGGTCCGTCATCAAGTGCCGCCCGATTGGCGTGCTCAAGATGACCGACGAATCCGGGGACGATGCCAAGATCCTGGCACTCCCGATCGACAAGCTCTTCAAGGGTTACCGCGAGATCGAGAGTTTCCGCGACATGCCGGCCCATCTGCTCGATCAGATCTCTCACTTCTTTGAACATTACAAAGATTTGGATGAAGGCAAGTGGGTCCGCGTCTTGGGCTGGGGCGGCCGCGAAGACGCGCGCGAAGAGATCATGAACAGTGTGAAGATGTTTGAGGAAGCACCGGAGAAGCCGGCCTTCTGATGCGTCCGTCGCTCGCCCTTCCTCGGGGCGAGCGCCCTATACGGCGTCTCGGTCGGGCTATTCGCCGAGATCCTTGTCGTTCTCCCCTGTTGGTGTCCTTGCCGGCCCCTTAGACCCTCCACTTCGCGGATCGCAGATGCCGTTCACACATTTCGACGAGAAGGGTGCGGCCCGTATGGTGGATGTGGGGGATAAGGCCGTCACCAAACGCCGGGCCGTCGCAGAGGGGAGCATCCGGATGGAGCCGTCCACGCTCGACCTGGTCCTCAGCGGCGAGCACCGTAAGGGCGATGTGCTTGGGGTTGCGCGGATCGCAGGGATCATGGGCGCCAAACGCACCGCCGATCTAGTGCCCTTGTGTCATCCGTTGAGTCTGACCCGGGTCGCCGTCGAGCTGGAGCCGCGTGCCGAGTCCTCGGCCGTCTATTGTTCGGCTACGGTCGAGACTAGTGGCCCCACCGGGGTCGAAATGGAGGCGCTCTGCGCGGTGCAGATCAGTCTCTTGACCATCTACGACATGTGCAAGGCGGTGGATCGGGGCATGAGTATCGAAGGTGTACGCGTGCTTGAGAAGGATGGAGGGCAATCCGGCCGTTGGGTCCGGGGCGTTGCGTCTCCCGGCGACTGCGATCCGGATTCGGACGACCCCGTTACAGGCGATCCCGCTTGAGGTGACTCGGATGAGCGCCGCGCATCATGGAAAAAGCAATGACTCAATTCGTGGAGTGGTCAGCCGCGCTCAGCGTCGGCATCGACGAGATCGACGCACAGCACCAAGCCCTGATCGACTTGATCAACGAGCTGCAGGATGCGGTCGTCGCGGGTATCGAACGCGAGCGGCAGCTTGAGGTTCTCGGCAGGCTCGCCGAATACACCAAGATCCATTTCGCCGTCGAGGAGAGCCTGATGCGCATCTTCGGCTATCCGGATTACGAGCGCCACAAGACACAGCACGAAGGGCTGATCCGCAGCATGCTGGATCTGCAGCGTCGCCTCGACGTCGATCGGACGCCGCTCGACGAGGGCCTGATGCGGCATCTCAAGCATTGGCTGCTCGATCATATCCTGCACAGCGATCAGGATTACAGTCGATTCTTTCTCGCCGCAGGCGCCTTGTCGCGCCACCAAAAGCCGTCTTGGGCGACCCGGATGTGGGATCACCTGCACTTTTGCGGCTCCAAGTGTTGGAGTTAAACCGCATCCAGCCCCAGCTTACGATGAATCCATTCTACCAACGCGCCCATTTTCTGACGGCTGCCGCTCGGGTTGAGCAATGTCCCGCGGACGAGGGGCGCGAGGTTGCCTTTGCGGGGCGGTCGAATGCCGGGAAGTCCAGTGCGATCAATGCACTTTGCCATCAGAACGCGCTCGCCCGCACGAGCAAGACACCCGGACGGACGCAGCAGCTCATCTTTTTCGAGCTCGACGAGGCGCGGCGCTTGGTCGATCTCCCCGGTTACGGATATGCCAAGGTTCCGGATACGGTCAAGCGCGACTGGCAGCAGCACATGGCAGCCTATCTCGAGCAGCGTCGCTCGCTCGGCGGTCTCGTCGTCGTTATGGATATCCGCCACCCGCTCGCCGAGTTCGACCGCCAGATGCTCCATTGGGGTGGGCGAGCCGACCTGCCGATGCTCGTGTTGCTTACCAAGGCGGACAAGCTCAAGGCCGGGGCGGCCCGCGCAACTCAGCATGCGGTCGAGCAGGCCGTCTCGGGTATGGTGGGGGAGGTCGAGGTGATGCTGTTCTCGGCCCTAAAGCGACAAGGTGTGGACCCCGTTCAGCGGTTGCTCGACCTCTGGCTGGAGGTGGGCAACGCGATGACACCAGTCGGGCCTCCGGATCTCGACTGAATGCGGGCCGTCCGGGGGCGGGCCGAGGGCGCCGGTCGGATCGAGCCGGCGCCCCGTCAGCCCGCGTCGGCGTCCCTCGATCAGTTACCCATGCCCTGCCGAGGCAGACCTTGGTCGTAACCGGGTGCACCGTAACCGGGCATCATGGGCGGATGACCCATACCGCCACCCTGCTTGCCCGGATAGGGCATGCCTCCGGGATACCCGCCTTGGGGGCCGTAACCGTATCCTTGGCCTTGGGGCTCATAATAGCCGCCGTAAGGCGGCATGCGCGGCATTTCGGGCATCGGGGGAGGGCTTCCGAACAGGGCGCGGGCCGCCTCGATTTGTTCTTCGCTCATCGCCTCGACCGTCTTGCGATAGGTCTCGAATTGCTCCTCCATCTCTTTGCGGCGTTGCTCGGCCTCCGCCCAGGGCGGCGTCTCGGGCATCTCGATCCCGCGTTCCTCCGCGTCGGCGCGCATTTGCTGCCAATGGGCGTCGCGCATGGCGCGGCGCTCTTCGGGGGTCATGGAGCGCATCTGCTCACGCATCGCCCGTCGTTGCTCGCGCATCGCCTCCATGTCTTCGGGCGACATGCCGCGACCCTCGGGCATGGCCGGCGGCTCAGGCATCGGCGGCCGCTCGCTCGACTCCCACGGCGGTGTTTCGGGGAGCGCCAGGCCGATCTCGGCGGCACGCGCGCGCAGTTCTTCGTAGCGTTTTTCCCGTTCGGCCGTCATGGCGGCCCGGCGCTCTTCGGCCTTGGCTCGAGCCGCCTCGGCCGGTGTCGGTGCATCCGTCGAGGCATTGGCAGGCGCACTGGTCGGCGCATCTGCCGGAGCCGATGCCGCTTCGTTTGTCGGCTCGACCGGCGTTGGGTTCGCGTCCGGCGCCTGCGGATCGGCGAAGGCGCCTTGGCCGATGACGAGCGCCAGCGTTGCCGCCGAGACGAGCGGAATCATGCGAGACGTGTCGGGCATGGAGGTACTCCTCGATGTGGTGGTCGTCAGTGAAGTTCGGCGGATCCGTCGCCTTCGGCGCGGTGTTGCTTGACCGGGCAGGCGTGGCCGAGCCCATCTCCGTGATCCTGCACCGGTTGCCGCCGTGGCCGTCGGGAATCAACATCCTTTGTGCTTTATCAGGGCAGGTCGATGCCCCGAGACGAACGTCGACAGCACCTCCGAGCTTAACCGATCCGTGACCCCGAGGGACACCCCCTTTCGGACGGTGATCGAGCTGAACGGCAGTCGTCTTCGGCCGTGCAGCGCCGCCATGCGCCGACCCACGCCATCCACCTCCTCCCCGGGTTAGGATGGGGCCGCGTAGGTTACGATAGCCCGAAATCGACGCGAGGAGCATGTATGCAGATCGGCGACTTGATGACCATGAGCGGGGTGGCGTTCGGAACCAGCGGTGCACGCGGGTTGGCGCAGGCGATGACCGATCGGGTGTGCTATGCCTACACGGCGGGCTTTCTCGGCTATCTTCGCGCGAGCGGCGGGCTCGCGGCGGATGCTCAGGTCGGCTTGGGTGGCGATCTGAGACCTAGCACAAGCAGGATCCTCATCGCCTGCGCCCGGGCGGTGCTGGATCTCGGCTGCCGACCCCGCTATCTGGGGCGTATCCCGAGTCCGGCCGTTGCCGCCTGGGGACTGGCGCGCGGTGCTCCGAGCCTAATGGTGACCGGCAGCCACATCCCGGACGACCGCAACGGCATCAAGTTCAATCTGCCGACGGGCGAGATCCTCAAGCGCGACGAGGAGGGTATCCGCGCGCAACCGCTCGAGGTTGCCGAGACGCTCTTCGACGCGGCCGGCACCTTTGTCGAAGATCAGTCCGCCGCGCTTCCGAAAGAGGATCCCGTCGCCTATCGCGACTATCTCGATCGCTATCTGGATTTCTTCCCGTCGCGTTGCCTGGGCGGTCTGCATGTCGGTGTCTACGAGCATTCCAGCGTCGCTCGGGGCGCCTATGTCGATGTGCTGGAAGGGCTCGGCGCACGCGTGACGCGCCTGGGATTCTCGGAGGTCTTTGTCCCCGTCGATACCGAAGCGATTCGCCCGGAGGATGTTGCGCTCGCGCACGATTGGGCCGCGACGGGGCGTTTCGACGCCCTGGTTTCCGCCGACGGGGACGGCGACCGTCCGCTGGTCGGCGACGAGACGGGAGACTGGTTGCGCGGGGACATCGCCGGGATCTTGTGCGCGCGCCAACTCGGCGCCCGCGGGGTGGTGACGCCCGTGAGCAGCAACACGGCGGTCGAGCGATCCGGTTGCTTCGAGACGGTGCTGCGCACCCGGATCGGATCGCCCTTCGTTATCGAAGGGATGCAGAACCTCATCGACCGAGGCATGGACCGCGTGGTCGGCTACGAGGCGAACGGCGGCTTCCTGATCGCCACCGACATCGAGCAGGACGGCCGAATCCTGCCGGCCTTGCCGACCCGCGATGCGGTCTTGGTCGCGATCGCCATCCTGCGCGCCGCAGTCGAGCAGGGAAAACCCGTGTCTGCCCTGTCCGCCGATCTCCCGCGTCGCTTCACGTGGAGCGATCGTCTGAAGGATTTCCCGACCGAGATCGCTCGGGAGCGTCTTGCCGAGATCCATCGCGGCGATCCCGCCCGAGACAAGGCCGCCGCACAGGCCATCTTCGGCGCCGCATTCGGTTCGGTCGCCGATCTGGATGTCACCGATGGCCTGAGGATTACCTTCGTAAGCGGCGAGATCGCGCACCTGCGCCCGTCGGGCAACGCGCCCGAGCTGCGCGCCTATACCGAGGCCGACAGTCCGGAGCGCGCGGAGGAGATGAATCGGATCTGCATGGAGATCCTCTCGCGCTGGCGTGCTTAAACCGCGTTCGGCATGGCCCGCGCTCGTCGGCGGGTCGGTGCGGCCTCGCAGCAGCCCACAGCCGTCGGCGCGACGCGGTTTAAGGAATTTTGGAAATGATTCAAGAACAGCCGATAGCCGTAGGATGGGTAGAGCACAGCGAAACCCATCCTCCACGCGCCAACGCCCCGCTTGCGGCACCGACAGACCACAGCGAAATCCATTCTGTCCGCGCCAAGGTCATCCGATCGAAACCCGGAAGCGCGGCGCTTTGGAGGATGGGTTTCACTATCGCTCTACCCATCCTACGCGTGAATCAAGGTGTTCACCTTGCTTCTGCATCGTCTCTTAGATTTTCCTTTTCTTAAACCGCGTCAGGGATAAGGCCTTTGGTGGCCTCAAGGGTGCCGTTTTCAGGCCGAGATTGATGTAGACCGTCGGACGCGGTTTAAGCGCGGTTTAAGCGGCGTTGAGCTCGTCGATCAGGCCCCCCGGGTCCGTGTCGTCGAGGCGGGCATAGAGTGCTTCGGTGCGGCGTTGTAAATCGCGTGTGTCGGCCTGCAGCACGAGCTCTTTAACATCCAGGATGGCGCCCGGCTGCATGCTGAATTCGCGTAGGCCCATTCCGAGCAGCAGGCGGGTGAAGCGCGGATCGCCTGCCATCTCGCCGCACATGCTGACCGGTCGGTTCAACTCGCGCGCGGCCTCGATGGTCATGCGCACCAACCGCAGGATCGCCGGGTGGGTGGGGTCGAACAGGTAGTTGACGCCGTCGTCGAGTCGGTCGATCGCAAGGGTGTACTGGATCAGGTCGTTGGTGCCGATCGACAGGAAATCCAGGCGGCGCGCGAGCGCGCGAGCGCAGAGGGCTGCCGCGGGGACCTCGATCATGGCGCCGATCGGGAGTCGCGGGTCGTAGTCGAGACCGTCAAGGTCGAGTTGACCTTTGATCTGCCGGATCAGCGCGAGAACCGTATCGACCTCGTGGACGTTGGAGACGAGCGGAAGCATCAGGCGGATCGGGCCGATCGCGGAGGCACGCAGGATCGCGCGCAGCTGCGGCCGGAAGAGATCGGGCTCCTTCAGGCAGAGTCGGATCGCGCGTAGTCCGAGCGCCGGGTTCGAGACCCCGGGGCCCGGCTCGAGCAGGGTATCGACGCGTTTGTCGACGCCTAGATCGAGTGTGCGGATGGTCACGGGGATCCCGCCGAGCCCGGCGACGATCTCGGCATAGCTCGCCAGATGCTCCTCCTCGTCGGGGAGATCCCGGCGATTCATGTAGAGGAACTCGGTGCGATAGAGACCGACCCCGCTGGCCCCATTGGCCTTCGCAAGCGCCACGTCCTCGGGGAGCTCGAGATTCGCGAGGAGACCGATCTCAACCCCGTCGCGCGTGACGGACGCTCGTCCGACCAGACCGCGCAGGCGCACCTGACGGGCCTCCGCCGCGCGCAGGCGGTCGCGGAAAAAGTCCAGCGTCAGCGGATCGGCATCGGCAAGGACGGTGCCGGTCTCGCCGTCGACCAAGATGAGCTCGCCTTGGCGCAGATAGCGGGTGATGTTGTGGATGCCCATCACGGCGGGTACCCCGAGGCTACGCGCCAGGATCGCCGTGTGGGACATGGGCCCACCGAACTCGGTCACGAATGCGACCGCGCCGCGATGACGCAGTAGAATCGCATCCGCGGGCGTGATATCGCGCGCCACCACGACCCGACCTTCCAGATCCTGCGCCGAGGGCTCGTCGTGCTCGACCGCGCCCTGCAGAAAGGTCTGAATCTGCTGAACGACATGCTCGACGTCGTCGCGGCGGGTGCGCAGATAGGGGTCGTCCATCTCGTCGAAGACCCGCACCAGGGTGTCGCGTTGCCGTTGCAGCGCCCACTCGGCATTGCAGAGCTGCTCGGCGACGATGCGGCGCACCTCATCGACCAAGGCGGCGTCTTCGAGCATCAGCAGGTGCGTGTCGATGAACTCGGCGATGTTGAGCGGCGTGTGGCGCGGGATCTGGTTGCGCACGGCCTTCAGGGCCTGGCGCGCTGCCGTGACCGCCAGGTCCAGTCGCTCGATCTCGGCGGCGACTTGGTCGGCCTCGATCGAGGATTGTAAGACGGTACTGCCGCCGCGCCCGTCCACGAAGGCAGGTCCGAGTGCCAGCGAGCGGCTCGTCGAGATGCCGATCCCCTGAAAGGCGGTGGTCATTCCGACTCTCCGAAGCGATTGCCGATCAACGCCTCGATCGCCGCCATGGCGGCATCCTCGTCCTCGCCGGTGGCCTCGACCCTGATCCGGGTGCCCTGACTCGCGGCCAGCATCATCACGCCCATGATGCTTTTACCGTTGACGCTCTGACCGCGCCGCTCGATCTCCACATGGCTGACGAACCGTCCGGCACATTGCACGAGCTTGGCCGCCGCGCGCGCATGCAGACCGAGCTTATTGAGGATCTCAATCTCTTTGCGAATCATGCACGGTCGTCTCTTCGGGGGCAGAGCAAGACGCCGTCGCGCCCGCCCTGCAGCGCCTTCTCGGCCACGGCATCCAGGTCGAGCGAGGCGTAGGTCAGAGCGCGCAACAACATGGGTAGATTCAGGCCGGCGATGACGCTCAACCGCTCGTGGATCGCGAGCAGCGATACCGCGACGTTGGCCGGTGTCGAGCCGTAGAGATCCGTCAGGATCAGGACGCCCTCGCCCGCGTCCAAGCGCTCCAAGCACTCGGCGGCTTGCGCCGTCAGGATCTCGCAAGGCACGTCGTTGACGACATCCATCGCCTCGACCCCCGGCGGACGTCCGCCGAGAATCGCCGTCGCGACCCGCAGCAGGTCCGCGCCGAACGGCTGATGGGTGATCATCAGGAGCCCGACGCTCAAGGCAGATCCCGATGCCGCACCATCACCTGATGGCCGTCGGACTCGAAATGATGCCGCAGGGATTCGGTCATATAGACCGAGCGGTGCTGCCCGCCCGTGCAGCCGATCGCAATCGTCAGATAGCTGCGTCCGTCCGTCTCGAAGCTGGGGATCCAGCGATCGAAGAACCCCTGGATGTCGGCGCGCATTCGGCAAAAGGCTCCCGCGGAATCGAGAAATTCCATCACGGGGCGATCGCGCCCGGTCAAGCGCCGAAGCTCGGGTTGCCAATGTGGATTGGGCAGGCTGCGCAGGTCGAAGACGAAGTCAACATCGTGCGGGACCCCGTGCTTGAAGCCGAAGGACTGAAGCAGGATGGATACCTTCGGCGAGTCGCCGCCGACCAAGCGGCTGCGCACCAGATCGCGCAGCTCGTGGACATTGGTCAGGGTCGTGTCGATACGAATGTCCGCGCAGCTTCGAATCGGCTCGAGGAGTTGGCGCTCGAGCGCGATCGCCTCCGGCAGCGAGCGGTCGCCGCGGGTCAAGGGGTGCTTGCGACGGGTCTCGCTAAAGCGCTTGATCAGGGTTTCGGTCTGGGCGTCGAGGAAGAGGACATCGCAGCCGATGCCGCGCGCGCGTGCCGAGCGAACCAGCTCGGGAAGGTGTCGGAGCTCTTCCGGGCCGCTGCTCGGGCTGGTGCGGGCGTCGATGCCGACCGCCGTCTTCATGAAGGCGTCGTCGAGCCCCTCGTGCAGTCCGAGGGCCAGATCCTGCAGCAGGAAGAGCGGCAGGTTGTCGATGCAGTAAAAACCCACGTCTTCCAGGGTATGGAGTGCGACGCTCTTGCCCGAGCCGGAGAGGCCGCTGAGGATGACGAGCCTCATCGGCTTGCCGACGGACTGAGGCGGTTCAAGCACCTGCTCCTCTGCCGGTGGTTGCATCATGACGGTGATCTCGGCGGGTCGGGTCGATCGATGCTGATGGCACGGGCCTGGCGGTCGACGAAGTCGACGCCGGCATCGTATCCGCGAATGCGTAAAATCTGGTGTCGTACGGCCGCCTCCACCAGGATCGCCAGATTGCGACCGGGTGCGACCGGCATCGTGATCTTGGGGACGGCGACCCCGAGGATGGTGCGGACCGAGAGACTGCCGCTGAGGCGATCGATGCACTCGAGCTGCTGTTGGTCGAGCGGCTGGAGATCGATAATGAGATTCAGCGTCTTGCTGCGCACGACGGCGCCCTCGCCGAACATGGCGCGGATGTTGAGAATCCCCAAGCCACGGACCTCGAGAAAATCACGCAGCGCCTCGGGACAGGTGCCCTCCAGGGTCTCCGGGGCAATGCGTGCGAAACGCGGCGCGTCGTCGGCGATGAGGCGATGGCCACGCGCGATCAGATCGAGCGCCAGCTCGCTTTTGCCGACGGCCGGATCGCCCACTAGGAGGACGCCCATGCCCAAGACCTCGATGAAGACGCCGTGCACCGTGCGGCGCTCGGCGAGCGCATGGGTAAGGAAATAACGCAGATGATTGATCAGCTCCTCGTCGCCCAGGGAGGAGCCGAGCAGCGGCGTGTGTGTCCGCTCGGCGGCCTCGCGGAAGGCAAACTCCGGATCAATGCCGTCGGAGAAGATGACGGCGGCCGGATGATCCGAGAAGAGCTTGTCCACGGTCTCGCCGAAGGCGGTCCGGCCCAGATCCGCCAGGTAGAGGATCTCGGCGTGTCCGATGACCTGCAGGCGATTGGGGTGGATGCAGTTCAGGGAGCCGATCAACGACTGCCGGGAGCGTCCCGGATCGTCGCCGCGCAGCGGGCGCGCGGTCGCCGGCTCCGGCGTGATCCAGCGCAGCTTGAGCCGGGGTCCGGTCTGGTCGATCAGGGATTGCAGGCTGTCGATCATCGCTGGCGGCCCGTCTCGACCGCTAGGTGGCCTTCAGAAGGTCCAGAATGACCGCGGGCGAGTCGGCATCGCGCAGTCGTGACCGCGTTGCGGACTCGCTGAAGCGACCCGCCAGATAGGCGAGCAGTTGGAGGTGCTCCTCGGTCGCGGTCTCCGGAACCAAGAGCGCGAAGGCGAGATCGACCGGCTCGCCGTCGGCCGCGTCGTAATCCACCCCACGCGTGGTTTGCACGAAAGCGCCGATGACGTGCGAGACATCTTTGACCCGCGCGTGCGGTAGGGCGACGCCGTGGCCTAGACCGGTGCTTCCGAGCCGTTCCCGCTCGAGAAGGCGCTCGAAGACAGTCTCCGTGCTCAAGCGTGGGTGGTCGTTGGCAAGCAGCTCGGCAAGGGTCTCGAGCAAGCGCTTCTTGCTGGCAATCTCAAGCCCTTGACCGATCCGGGCCTCGTTGATCAGTGCGGGGCTGAGCATCGGTATCGGCTCCCGTGCGCCGCTGGTAAGCGGCACTTCGGCTGGCTTCTGGATCGCTGTCCGCACGGCGATGGCGGGCGAAGGTGTCTGCTCATGGATCCTGAATATCGTGGTTAGTGTTTAGTGGTTAGTGGCTAGAAACAAATTCTTGAACTGTGCCGTCACGACCGGAACGCCAAAAAAGCGGCGCGTATTGGGTCTGTCCTCGGATGCTCCGGTCGGGGCCGTCGATTGCGTCTGCCGACCCCGTGCCGGATCCCGTTCGTTAAATGCCTTCGACGGGCAGGAGCGCCCCTCGGAGGTCTCGGGTACGTCAGATCCGATCGGGCTCTTCGCCCTCGCTGATCTTCGGGTTCGCGCCGCGATGATCGCTCTTCTTCTCCTTGTGGCGCAGCACTTGGCGATCGAGTTTGTCGATCAGTCCGTCGATCGCGGCATACATGTCCTCGTGGACAGAGTCGGCAAAGACTTTGTTGCCGTTGATATGCAGAGTGGCCTCCGCCTTTTGGGCAAGCTTTTCAACGCTCAGAACGACATGAGCGTTGATGACGTGGTCGAAGTGCCGCGCAAGGCGCTCGAACTTCGTGTCGACGTAGCCTTTCAGCGCGTCGGTGACGTCGATGTGATGACCCGTCAGGTTGATCTGCATCTGTTGACTCCTTATGGTTCAAACGGCCTGTTAATCCAGGCGCTTGCGCTCGTTCGAGGGTGGAACCCCCATGGCCTCGCGGTACTTGGCGACAGTTCGCCGCGCGACGTTGATCCCCTGATCGGCAAGCTCCTGTGCGATCTTGCTGTCGCTCATGGGCTTTTTCGCGGACTCGGCGGCGATCAGCTTGCGGATCAGGGCGCGAATCGCGGTCGACGAGCATTCCCCGCCGGAAGCGGTGTTGACGTGCGAGGAAAAGAAATACTTGAACTCGAAGCTCCCCCGCGGCGTATGCATGAATTTCTGTGTGGTTACTCGAGATACGGTCGACTCGTGCAGCTCCAATGCCTCGGCGACATCGCGCAGAACCATCGGCTTCATCGCCTCGTCCCCGTGCTCGAAGAATTCCTGCTGCATCTCGACGATCTTCGCGCCGACGCGCAGCACCGTGTCGTTGCGGCTGGCCAGGCTCTTGATGAACCAGCGTGCCTCCTGCAAATGGCTCTTCAAGGTGACGCCGTCCGCGCTTTGATCGGCGCGCCGGATCAGGCGCGCATAGTCGGCGTTCACTCTGAGTTTAGGCATCGACTCGGGATTTAGCTCGACCGACCATCGGCCCTCGCGTTTGCGCACGAAGATATCCGGGACGACATACTGGGCCGGCGTGCCGGCGATCAGGCTTCCGGGGCGCGGATTGAGCCGACGGATCAACGTCAGCGCACCGGCAACGGTCTCCTCGGGTTCCTTCAACTGACGCACCAGGGAGGCGACGTCGCGCTTGGCCAGATACTCGAACCCGTCGCGGCAGATCGCCGTCGCAGCGCTCCGACATGGCGTTTGGGGGGGCAGCTGACTCAGTTGGATCAGCAGACATTCCGCAAGGTTGCGGGCACCCACGCCCGGCGGGTCGAAGGACTGAATGCGGTGAACGACCGCCTCCACTTCCTCTGCACTGATCTCGGGATGGTCGATGGTCAGGAGCAGCTCGTCGACATCGATGCGCAGATAGCCGTCGGCGTCGATCGAATCGATGACCGCTTGGGCGATCATGTTGTCGCGCTCGCTCAGCCTGCAGAGGTTGAGCTGCCACGCGAGGTGGTCGAGCAGTGTCTGAGGGCGGCTCTGCTGGGCAAAGGGATCGTAATCCGAACCGTCGTCCGAGCCGTGCGACGTGCTCGGCAAGTAGGAATCGAAGACATCGGTCCAGAGCGTGTCGACCGGCAGCTCCTCGGGCATCTCGTTGGATTCGGCGTGAATCTCGCGGTCGACGGCTTGCTCGACCGAACCCCGCGGTGTTTCGATATCTTCGCTTTGGATCGTGCCCGTCTGCTGCTCCTCGCCGGCGTTGAAGCGGTCCGCGTCGTCGCCTTCCTCCAACATCAGGTTGGTATCCAGCGCCTCCTGAATCTCCTTCTGAAGCTCCAGGGTCGAGAGCTGCAACAGACGGATCGCCTGCTGCAACTGAGGCGTCATGGTCAGGTGCTGGCCGAGCCGAAGCTGGATGGATTGCTTCATGGATCGCGGATGCGCTTCTCGAGGTGTTCGATCAGGTGGCCGCCATGGCCCATGCTGCTCGATTCTAGCCGTTTCAGTCCGGTGAAGGCGTCATCAGCCGTGGCAGGATCCCATCTTACACCCAACATCTCGGAAAGAGCAGCCAACCGATGCACGTGCCGATGCGCATGCGGGCTCGCCCCTACATGGAAAAATCCGCGCCAAGGTAGACATCGCGGACCTGCTGATCGGCCAGAAGCTGCGCCGGGGTGCCCGCCGCGATGACGCACCCCGAGCTGATGATGTAGCCTCGATCACAGATATCGAGCGTCTCGCGCACGTTGTGATCGGTGATCAGCACGCCGATCCCGCGATCGCGCAGATGCGAGACAATGGCCTTGATGTCGCCGACGGCGATAGGGTCGACCCCGGCGAAGGGCTCGTCGAGCAGCATCACCAGGGGGTCGACCGCGAGCGCGCGTGCGATCTCGAGGCGCCGTCGCTCCCCGCCCGAGAGGCTGAGCGCGAGCGATCCGCCGACATGGGCGATCCCGAGCTCTTCGAGCAGGCGCTCGCAGCGCAGGTTGCGATCAGCCCGAGAAAGGTCGCCGCGCGCCTCCAGGATGGCGAGGATGTTGTCGCGCGCGCTGAGCTTGCGAAACACCGAGGGTTCCTGTGCCAGATAGCTCAGGCCGGCGCGTGCGCGCGCATGCATGGGTTTTAGGGTGATGTCCTGCCCGCTCAGCGCGATACGGCCCTCGTCCGCGGGAATGAGGCCGACGATTAGATAGAAGCAGGTGGTCTTGCCCGCCCCGTTCGGTCCGAGCAGGCCCACGACCTCGCCGGCGTCCACGCCGACGCTCACATCGCGTAAAACTTGACGGCCGCGATAGCTCTTCTTCAGATGCTCCGCGCGCAACGTGCTGGACCGGCTACCCGAAACAAGGTCGTTCATCTGAACCGCGCTGGCTCCGAGGCTATTGGCGGCATCCGAAATGCGCTCCCGCATCGACCCCGGTGATTGCCTCCGGCGCGGTTCAGTTTCATTCCTCCTCCGGCGTGATGGTGATCTTGACCCGTCCGCCGCCCCCCGCACGGAAATGGGCGCGGGCGCGATCATAGACGATGCGCTCGCTCGCGACGCGGTCGGCTCCCTGAATCAGCAAGGCGTCCTCGATGAGGGTGAGCTCGTCCTTGTCGGCGTCGTATTCCATGCGCCTGGCGAAGGCCAGGACCTCGCCCTCGTCGTTGTCGAGGAGCTGTTTGAAGCTGGCCGGCGCGCCGAGTGCGATAATAAAGCGCGGGCGGCGGTCGTCGCGATGGTAAACGGTCACATGATCGCCGAGAAGCCGCATGCTCCCCTGGTCGACTTGGACATTGCCGACATAAATACTGGTGTTCTCCGCCTCCAGGACCTCGACATCGTCTGCTTCGATCAGGATGGGTTGGCTCGCATCGTCCTCGAGCGCCGCCGCCGTGGCGCACGCGAGGGTGATGACGCAGGCCAGGGTCGCGGCCAGGGCGGAGCCCCGGCGCTGACGGTCGTAGAATCCTCTGTCGCTCATGGCTCCTCGATCTGCTCGGGTGCGATAAAGATATGTGCGCGTCCGTCGAACTGGGCACGCACGGGCTCGTCGTACCAGAGGCGCATCCCGGTCGCGGTCAGCCGATCCAACGCGCTGTTGACTTGGACCGGTCGATCGGTTTCGGCGAAGGCCTGTTTGTGCCAGATGCGCATCAGCTCGGTCTCCATCCGGGTGGCGGGCCGACTCGCGTCACCCTTGCGCTCAAGCTCCACGGCGCCCTCGAGACGGACCTCTTCGCCGCCGGGGAGGACCAGGCCGCTATTCGCGCGTGCGCGCCAGGGCTCGGCTTCGGTCTCGCCTTCACGCTGAAAGAGTGTCATGCGCGGGCGATCCAGCTCCGAGAGATCCTCCTCGACATACTGGCGCAGCTCCTCGGCGATCAAGCGCCGGCTCGGTTTGCCCGTGTCGTCGGTCTCGACAGCGGTGAAGCGTGCAACGACATAATCCGGGAGCCGCGCACGCTCGACCTCGGGTGCGGCCGGCTCGGGTTCGGGGCGCAGCTGCCACCATCCCAACAGTCCGGAGCCGACGAAGAAGGCGGCGAGCATCCACTGCCGTGAGGACCAGATCGGCAGGTCGCTGACCCGAAGTCGTCCGCTCATGGCGTGCCGGAGACGATCCGCGCCCAGGTTCCCTGCGCCTCCATGACGAGCTCGCAGACCTCGCGCGCGGCCCCGCGACCGCCGCGCGCTTGGGTACAGAGATGGGCGTGGCCGCGCACCAAATGGTGCGCGTCTGCGACCGCGATGGCGAGCCCGACCCGACGCATGATCGGCAGATCCATCAGATCGTCTCCGACATAGGCGATGGCCTCGTCGTCGAGAGACAGGTCGCGTTTGAGCGTCTCGTAGGCCGGAAGCTTGTCGCGACAGCCCTGGAAAAGGTGCTCTACGCCCAGACTTTGCATGCGGATGCTCACCACCTGCGAGGTCCGGCCCGTGATGATCCCGATCTGCACCCCGCTCTCCTGAAGCATCACCATACCGTGTCCGTCACGCGAGTTGAACGCCTTGTACTCTTGGCCGTCGTCGCCGAGATAGAGGCTGCCGTCGGTCAGCACCCCGTCGACGTCGAAGATGACCAGGCGGATCCGGGCGGCGCGTTCGAGGATGTCTTGCATGGGGTCAGTCCTCTTGGGTGTCGAGTCGGGGGGCCGGGGGGAGCCTCCGGTTTCTAGTCTCCAGCTATCAGCTATCAGCTATCAGCTATCAGCTATCAGCTATCAGCTATCAGCTATCAGCTATCAGCTTTCAACCTTTGGCTGGCGGCCGGTAGCTGACGGCTGGTGGCCGGCGGCTGACGGCTGATAGCTGATAGCTGATAGCTGAAAGCTGGCGGCTTCCTCACATGACCCCTGCGCGCAGTAGATCGTGCATGTTCAGTGCGCCGACGGGTCGGCCGGCGTCGTCGATGACCAGCAGCGCGTTGATGGACCGCGACTCCATGAGGCGCAGGGCCTCGGCAGCAAGGGCCTCGGCCTGGATCGTGATGCAGTTGGGGGTCAGTAGGGTGTCGATGGCGGTGCGATGGACATCGATCCCGCGGTCGAGCGCGCGTCGCAGGTCGCCGTCGGTGAAGATCCCGGCAAGGCGGCCGTCGTCGTCGACCACGGCGCTCATGCCCAGGCCTTTGCGGGACATCTCTTCCAGGGTGGCGCGCAAGGTCGTGCCTAGAGGGACCGACGGCAACTGCTCGTCGCGGTGCATGACCTCGCCGACATGCAGCAACAGCCGCCGTCCGAGACTGCCGGCCGGATGGGAGCGGGCGAAGTCCTCGGCGGTGAAACCGCGGCTCTCGAGCAGGGCGATGGCCAGGGCATCGCCCATCACCAGGGTTGCGGTGGTGCTTGAGGTCGGGGCAAGGCCGAGCGGACAGGCCTCGCTCGCGACGCTCACGTCGAGATGGACGTCGCCCTCTCGCGCCAAGGTTGATTTGGGCTTGCCGGTCATACTGATCAGGGGCACGCCGAGCCGTTTGAGCAAGGGCAGCAGCATCAAGAGCTCGGCCGTTTCGCCAGAGTTGGACAGGGCCAGGACCACGTCGCGGGGCGTGATCATCCCGAGGTCGCCATGGCTGGCCTCGCCCGGATGCACGAAGAAGGCGGGGCTACCGGTGCTGGCCAGGGTCGCCGCGATTTTGCCGCCGATGTGGCCCGACTTACCCATCCCGAGGACGACGATGCGGCCCTCGCAGGCCAGCAGGTAGCGGCACGCGGCGACGAAGTCGTCGTCGATCCGCTCGGCCAAGGCGGTGACCGCGCCGGCCTCGGTCTCCACGACGGCGCGCCCGAGCGCCTTGATCTTGGCCGATTCGCCAAGCGCGAGTTGAGCCGGCAGGCTGCCGAGTCTGCGTGGATCTGTCATGCTGGTCCGAGGTCCTCCATCGCGCCCCTTCGCGCATCGGCAATGGCGCGATGCAAAATACACCAACGATCGCCCCGCTGTCCCCCGGGGCGATCGCCCCGCCTAGGTGGCTTGGCGCGGTACGTCGTTGCACCACAGGGCATCGTCAAGATAGAAGATAATCCGATCGGAGTGACCTCGAGAACATGAGCCGCATTCTCCCCGTTAGAACCGGATGGGATCCGTCGCCCGACGACGACTTCTATCCCGACGACCTCCCCGAGGATTGGCGGTTGACCTATTTTGCCAATATGCTCGGTGCCGTTGCGCTTGACGCCGACGCCTGGGACTCTGCCGATGTGGGAACTCTCGCGCAATGGTGCCGCGATGTGCCGGCAACATTCGCATTCTATCTTCACCATGACACCTGCGCAGTGGCGGTCTCTGAGTCTGTCGGGACTCAAGCAGGTCTCGGCGAGCATTTCGGCGGTTGGATCCTGTGCCCGGATCAAGGCCACGGAGGCGACCTTACCGGGTCTGCATACGTGCTGCTCGAATGCGTCGCCGCGGCAGCGGGGTCGCGCGCATCGGCCCTTGCCTGTGCGGTGCCCGCAGGGCTCTATACCGACCTGCGCGCTGCGCGCGGCTGGTTGGAGGAGCTTGCGGCGGCGGCCCGAGGGCGACCCGCGCTCGCCTTGATGGGCAGAGCGCGGTTCGAGGACGTGAGCCGCTGGCAGTCACTCGTAGAGCTGCTCGGCCTAGGTTGACGATCGGGGTTGACGATCGGGGTTGACGATCGGGGTTGACGATCCGGCGGTTGACGCTCCGACACGAGCCCGCCAGAATGCCGGGTTTTCCAACCGCGCCGACAGCGATACGATCTATGGGAAGTCGACGCACCCGAGCGACGCCCCCCGCCGCAGTCTCCGCGATCGGCTCCTTCGAGCCCGCGGCGACGCCCGATGCCGCACGCCCCGGACCTTCGCCGGAGAAGGGCTCGCGTCCCGGCGGCGATGTTCTGGTAAAGATCCGCGGACTTTCTTTCCGCCGCGGCTCGCAGGTCGTGCTCCATCGGGTCGACATGGACATCCGGCGCGGCGCAGTGACCGCCGTCATGGGGCCGAGCGGCACGGGCAAGACGACCCTGCTCAAGCTGATCACCGGGCAGCTCCGCCCGGACGCCGGGAGCATCGAGGTCGATGGCGAGCCTGTTCACACGCTCGGAAAATCGGCGTTGTTTCGGCTGCGTCGGCGCATGGGGATGCTGTTCCAAAGCGGCGCTCTGCTGACCGACTTGAATGTCTTCGAGAACGTCGCCTATCCGTTGCGCGAGCATACGGATCTGGGCCCGTCGATGCTGCGCAAGCTTGTGCTCCTGAAGCTCGAGGCGGTCGGTCTGCGCGGCGCGCGCGACCTGATGCCGAGCGAGCTCTCCGGAGGCATGGCGCGTCGCGTGGCCCTGGCCCGGGCGATCGCGTTGGATCCCGACATGATTCTCTATGACGAGCCCTTCACGGGTCAGGATCCCATTTCCAAGGGGATGCTGGTGACCCTGATCCGACAGCTCAACGACGCCGCCGGCCTGACAAGCGTCCTGGTGTCCCACGATGTGGACGAGACGGCCAGTATCGCCGACCACCTTTACGTGATCTCACACGGGGAGGTCATCGCGCAGGGAACGCCGCAGGAGATCGCCGCGGACCGCTCGGCCTGGGTACGTCAGTTCATGGACGGCCTGCCGGACGGCCCCGTGCATTTCCACTATCCGGCGCCGCCCTTGGCGGATGATCTGTTGCCGCGGGGTGCCGCCTGATGCTTCTGGACGGCTTGGCGCGACTGGGACGCAGCGGGCTCGGCGCGCTCGAGCGACTCGGTCGAGCACATCTGCTGCTCGCCGGCATGGTGCTGGGCATCGGCGAGATCCTGCGACGTCCGGGTCTGCTGATTGCGCAGCTCTTCAATATCGGCGTGCTCTCGATGCTGATCATCGGGGTGTCCGGGTTGTTTGTCGGCATGGTGCTGGGTCTTCAAGGCTATTACGTGCTTGCCCAGTTCGGGGCGGCGGAGAGCCTCGGCGTCATGGTCGCGGCCTCGTTGGTGCGCGAGCTCGGCCCGGTGGTCACTGCCCTTCTGGTGGCCGGGCGTGCCGGCTCGGCCCTGACCGCCGAGATCGGTCTGATGAAGGCAACCGAGCAGCTCTCGGGTCTGGAGATGATGGCGGTCGATCCGGTGCGCCGCATCCTGACCCCGCGCTTTTTCGGCGGGGTCCTTGCGATGCCGCTGCTCGCGGCCATGTTCAGCGCGGTCGGCGTGCTCGGCGGCTATTTCGTTGGTGTCGGTCTGCTCGGCGTGGATTCGGGAGCCTTCTGGAGTCAGATGCAGTCAAAGGTCGACTTCCATGAGGACATCGTCAATGGCGTGCTCAAAAGCGTCGTTTTCGGGGTCGTGGTGACCTGGATCGCACTGTTCCAGGGGCATGACTCGGTCCCGACCTCGGAGGGCGTGAGCCGGGCGACGACGCGCTCCGTGGTCCACGCTGCACTCGCAGTGCTGGGACTCGACTTCGTCTTGACGGCCTTGATGTTCGGGGAATGATGGGTATGGGAAAACAACGCGGCATCGAGATCCTGGTCGGCCTCTTCATGGCGGTGGGCTTCGTGGCCCTTTTCTTCCTGGCGATGCAGGTCAGCAACCTGAGCGCGGCGGTCAACAGCGACGGCTATCGCTTGACCGCGCGTTTCTCCAACGTCGGCAGTCTCAAGGCAAGGTCGCCGGTGAGCATGGCCGGCGTGCGCGTCGGGCGTGTCGAGGCGGTGACCTTCGATAAGGACACCTACGAGGCGGTGGTGGCCATGCGCATCGATGCGGCCACGGATACCATCCCGGACGACACCTTCGCGAACATCTTCACAGCCGGTCTGCTCGGGGAGCAGTACATCGCCCTCGAGCCGGGCGGGAGCATGGAATATCTGCGCGACGGCGACGAGATCGCCCACACCCAGTCGGCCCTGATCCTGGAGCAGATGATCGGACAATTCCTATTCAGTAAAGCCGGAGGCGACTAATGCCGTATCGAGGTTCCTTCTTCCTTCTCTTTGCCCTGCTCGGGGTGCTTTGGACGAGTGCGTCTTTCGCCTATGCCGACGACGCGACGGCCTTGGTCAAGCGCACCACCGAGAACATGCTGAAGACGCTCGAAGCGCGTCGTTCCGAAGTCGACCGTGATCCTTCGCTGATCTTCGGGATGATCGAGAGCGGGGTCGCCCCGCATTTCGATTTCGATCGTATCACCCAAGGCGCGGTCGGTCAGTCCTGGCGCGACGCGACCCCCGCGCAGCAACGCGCACTGGTCAACGGCTTTAAACAGGTCTTGGTCCGAACCTATGCGCGCTCGATCCTGAGCTATTCGGGCGAAGAGATCCGCTACCTGCCGATCAAGCCGGGTCGCCAGCCCTCCACCGTCACCGTCTCCACCGAGATCCTCTCGCCCGGTTCCGCGCCGATCCCGGTCGACTATCGGATGCACAACAACGCCGGAGGCTGGAAGGTCTACGACGTGGTCATCAACAATGCCAGCCTGGTCGGGAACTACCGCACGAGCTTCGCAAACGAGATCCGCCGGGGCGGGATCGACGGTCTGATCGCAACGCTCGGCGAGATGAATACCCGGACGCGCGAATGAAGGAGGCGCGACTGACGCCCCTCGGCGAGGGGCGTTATTCTCTGGACGGCGTGCTGGACTTCTCGACGGTCAACCGTGTCGCCGTCGGCGGAATCGCCTTGTTCAAGCGGGATGCCTTGGTCGATATCGACCTTGCCGGTGTGGAGTCCGCGAACAGCGCGGGGCTCGCACTCTTGCTGGAGTGGTTGGACGTCGCCCGTGCGCGTGGCGCCCGTGTGACCTATCGGAACCTGCCGGATTCGCTAGTGCGGATCGCTGCCGTGTCGAACCTCGCCGCACTCTTGCCTATGGAAACCGCCATCGGTCGCTGAGGCTCCGGCGCCGCGGGTGCGTCTTTGCCCGGATGTCGACGCGCCCTGCGCGCCCCCGCCGTCGACCACATCAATCCAACCGTTTCCGAGACCTCATTTCCGAATGCTATGTTTTTTAATATCTTAAACCGCGCCAACTCCGGCGGTCGTCAAGTCTGCCCGGGCCGATCCCACCCAAGAACATCGCATGCCGCTCTGTGCGCGGTTTAAGGTCTTCATGGATAAGCTTCTCATCACAGGCGGTACCCCGTTGCAGGGTCGGGTTCGCGCGTCCGGCGCGAAGAACGCCGCCTTGCCGATCCTCGCCGCCACCCTCCTAGCCGATGCGCCCGTCACACTCGGCAACATCCCGCGTCTGCGCGACATCCGAACCACGTTGGAGCTGCTCGGACGCATGGGTGCCTCCTTGTCGCTCGAAGACGGATGCAGGGTCGAGGTGCAGCCCCGCGAGCTGACCAGCTTCGCCGCGCCCTACGAGCTGGTGAAGACCATGCGCGCCTCGATCCTGGTGCTCGGACCGCTGCTTGCCCGCTACGGGCAGGCCGATGTCTCCCTGCCGGGTGGTTGCGCGATCGGGGCGCGGCCGGTCAACCTGCATATCGATGGCCTGCGCGCCATGGGTGCCGAGATCCATGTGGAGGGCGGCTACATCCGGGCGCGTGCGCAACGGCTGCATGGCGCGCGTCTGGTCATGGATCTGGTTTCGGTCACCGGGACCGAGAATCTGCTGATGGCCGCGACCTTGGCCAAGGGCGAGACCCTGATCGAGAATGCGGCGCGCGAGCCCGAGGTGATCGATCTTGCCGAGTTTCTGATCGCCCTGGGTGCGCGCATCGAGGGCGCCGGAACCGACCGGATCTACATACAGGGCGTGGAGCGTCTCGGCGGTGCAGTCTACGAGGTCATGCCCGATCGCATCGAGACCGGGACCTTCCTGGTTGGCGCGGCCATGACCGGCGGCTGTGTTACGGTCACCCACACGCGGCCGGATTGTCTGGATGCCGTGCTTCAGAAGCTGCGCGAGGCCGGCGCCGAGATCGAGGTCGGCACGGACTCGATCCGGCTCGACATGCAGGGCAAACGCCCGCGCGCCGTCGACATCCACACGGCCCCGCATCCCGCGTTTCCGACCGACATGCAGGCCCAGTTCTGTGCCTTGAACAGCATCGCCGAAGGGGTCGGGACCATCACCGAGACCATCTTCGAGAACCGTTTCATGCATGTGCTCGAGCTGCAGCGTATGGGCGCGGACATCCGCATCGAGGGTAATGTCGCCATCTGCCGCGGTGTGGAGCGACTCACCGCCGCGCCCGTCATGGCGACCGATCTGCGCGCCTCGGCCGGTCTGGTGCTGGCCGGGCTCGTCGCCTCGGGCGAGACGCTGATCGACCGCATCTATCACCTCGACCGCGGTTATGACAACATCGAGGCAAAGCTCTCGGCCCTGGGCGCGGCGATTCGCCGAACCGAAGGGGCAGGGACGAGCCGATAGGGGCTACTCGCAGCCAACAGGACAGCGACATTATGAGTCTCGACACGCCGCTTACCATCGCGCTCTCCAAGGGTCGGATCTTCGACGAGACCCTGCCGCTCCTGGCCCATGCCGGCATCGAGCCGCTCGACGACCCCGAGACCAGCCGCAAGCTGATCCTCGAGACCAACATGCCGCATGTGCGCTTTCTCATCATCCGCGCGAGCGACGTGCCGACCTATGTCCAATACGGCGCCGCGGATCTGGGCGTGTCGGGCAAGGATGTGCTGCTTGAGCACGGCGGCGAGGGGCTCTACGAGCCGCTCGACCTCGGTATCGCGCGCTGTCGTCTGATGGTCGCCGGTCTGCCGGATGTGGCCGCACCCGCGACGCGGCGGCTGCGGATCGCGACCAAATATGTCAAAAGCGCTGAGCGCTACTATGCCTCCAAGGGTGAGCAGGTCGAGATCATCAAGCTCTACGGCTCGATGGAGCTCGCTCCACTGGTCCATCTGTCCGATCGGATCGTCGATTTGGTGGAGAGCGGCAACACCCTGAAGGCCAACGGTCTGGTCCCGCTCGAGCACATCGCCGACATCAGCTCGCGCCTGGTGGTCAACAAGGCATCTTGGAAGATGAAACATTCCGGGGTCACGACCTTGCTGGACGCGCTGCGCGAGGCCGTGGCGAGCCGATCGGCACCAGCCCAATCGGCCCAAACCCAATCGGATCGGTCGCGCGGGCCGGGGAGCTGAGCATCCATGAGCATGATGAGACGTCTCTCGACGACGGCCCCTGACTTCCACGCCGACTTGGACGGCCTGCTCGCCTGGGATTCGGTCTCGGACGATCGGGTTCAGCAAACGGTCGCCGATATCATCGGCGACCTGCGCACGCGCGGCGATGCGGCGCTGCTCGACTACACGACGCGCTTCGACCGCTGGACGCCGGCATCCGCCGCCGATCTGGAGATCCCGCGGGTGCGCCTGGAAGAGGCTTGGGGACGCATACCCGATGTCCAGCGCGAGGCCCTGCAGACCGCCGCCGCCCGCATCCGCGCCTATGCCGAGCAGCAAAGGATCGAGAGTTGGAGCTACACCGAGGCCGACGGCACCCTGCTGGGACAGCAGGTGACGCCCTTGGATCGTGTCGGGCTCTATGTACCGGGCGGCAAGGCGGCCTATCCCTCCTCGGTCCTCATGAACGCCATCCCGGCTAAGGTCGCCGGCGTCGGCGAGCTCATCATGGTGGTGCCCACGCCCGACGGTGAGCTCAACGAGCTGGTCCTGGCCGCGGCCCATATCGCGGGAACGGATCGCGCCTTCGCCGTCGGCGGGGCGCAGGCGGTCGCCGCGCTCGCCTTCGGGACCGAGACCATCCCGGGTGTCGACAAGATCGTCGGACCCGGCAACATCTATGTGGCGACGGCCAAACGGGCGGTGTTCGGGCAGGTCGGCATCGACATGGTCGCCGGCCCCTCCGAGATCCTGGTTGTCTGCGACGGCGGGACGGATCCGGACTGGATCGCGATGGACCTCTTCTCGCAGGCCGAGCACGACGAGGACGCGCAATCCATCCTGGTCAGCTGGGATGCCGACTTCCTGGATCGAGTCACCGCGAGTATCGAGCGTTTGCTCCCGACCATGGAGCGCGCGACCATCATCGCGACCGCCTTGCGCGGGCGCGGGGCCATGATCCAGGCGCGTGATCTCGATGATGCCGTCGCCGTCGCCAATCGGATTGCGCCCGAGCATTTGGAGCTGTCGGTCGAGGACCCGCAGGCCATCGTGGGCAGGGTCCGCCATGCCGGCGCCATCTTTATGGGGCGCTACACAGCCGAGGCGGTCGGCGACTATTGCGCCGGGCCGAACCATGTCTTGCCGACCTCGCGCACGGCGCGCTTTTCATCCCCGCTGGGTGTCTACGACTTCCAGAAGCGTTCGAGCCTGATTATGGCCTCGGCCGCCGGTGCGGCGCAGTTGGCCAAGACCGCCTCGGTGTTGGCGAGAGGGGAGGGGCTCACCGCACATGCACGCTCGGCGGAATATCGCGGCGCGGCGCAGTCACCGGTCGAGCCTGGTTTATCCTAGTGGAGCAATGCAGAGATTCCGAGACCGTCCGAGATCGTCCTCGTTGTCGTTGTCGTAATCGATCATCGATACGGCCACGACCACGACAACGACAACGACAACGAACGGTCTCGACACATCTGCCGCGCTGCACTATGACCTTCGCGAGACGCCCATGCATGACCTGATCAGCCAGCTCATTCGTCCCGATATCCGTGCACTGACGGCCTACCACGTTCCGGATCCGGCGGGACTGGTGAAGCTCGATGCCATGGAGAACCCCTACGGTTGGCCGCAGGCCCTCAAGGTCGAGTGGCTCGAGGTCCTGCATGAGCTCGCCCTGAACCGCTATCCGGACCCGCAGGGCACGGCGGTCCAGGCGGCCTTGCGCGAGGCGATGGGCATCCCGTCCGAGATGGGCGTACTCCTGGGGAACGGCTCGGACGAGCTCATCCAGATGCTCGCCATGGCTGTCGCCCGGCCCGGACGCAAAGTCCTGTCGCTCGATCCGGGCTTCGTCATGTATCGGATGATCGCCCGCTTCGCCGGGATGGACTATGTCGGCGTCCCTTTGCGCCAGGGCGACTTCTCGATCGATCTTCCGGTCATGCTCGACGCCGTCGAGCGCGAGCAGCCGGCATTGATCTATCTCGCCTATCCGAACAACCCGACCGGCAATCGCTTCGATGCCGACGACATGGTACGCATCATCGAGGCAGCGCCGGGCCTGGTCATCGTCGACGAGGCCTATGCGCCATTCACCGATTGCAGTTTCTTGGGTCTTCTTGGCGACTGGCAGAACCTCCTGGTCATGCGCACGGTCTCGAAGATGGGGCTTGCCGGGATCCGGTTGGGTTATCTGGTTGGTCCGCAGGCCTGGCTCGAGCAGATCGACAAGGTGCGTCTGCCGTACAACATCAACGTCTTGACCCAGGCATCCGCGGCCTTCGCACTGAAGCACAAACCGCTTCTCGACGAGCAGGCACGGATGATTCGAGCCGAGCGTCAGCGTCTTCAGACCGCGCTCTCGACCCTGAACGGGGTCCACGCCTATCCGAGCGAGGCCAATTTCATCCTGATGCGTGTCGCCGAAGATCGCGCCGACAGCATCTTCCAGGGGCTGAAGGATCAGGGTATCTTGATCAAGAACCTCAACGGCGCGCACCCGATGCTGAAGGACTGTTTGCGGGTAACGGTCGGTCGGGCCGAGGAGAACGCCGTCTTTCTGAGTGCACTGACCGGGCTCTTGTAGCCTGATGATCAGGCGGCGCCACCCGAACGGGAAGAATTCGATGACGCTGAAGACCCAACCGCAGTATGGATTCGAGGACTACCTCGCTGCCGAGCGCGCGGGTCGCGATGCCAAGCATGAGTACGTGAACGGCGAGGTGTTCGCCATGACGGGCGCCTCCTTCAATCACAACCTGATCGTGCTCAATCTGGGAAGCGAGCTGCGCGCCCGACTGAAGGGTTCACCCTGTTACGTGCTGCCGAGCGACATGCGGGTTCGTATCGAAGCGGCGAACGCCGGGAAGTATCCGGATCTGACGGCACTGTGCGAAGCGCCTCGTTTCCACGACGATCGACAGGATGTGCTGCTGAACCCGGCGCTGATCGTCGAAGTTCTGTCCGTATCGACCGAAGCCTACGATCGCGGCGGCAAGTTCGCGACCTACCGCCGACTGCCGAGCCTCGAAGAATACGCCCTGGTCAGCCAGGATCAGCCGCTGGTCGAGGTTTTTTCCCGCCAGCCGGACGGCCGTTGGGTACTGAGCGAGAGCGAGGGGCTTGATGCGGAGGTGGTCTTTTCCTCTCTCGGGTGCCGGGTCGCGATGCGGGAGATCTACGATAAGGTGGATTTCGAGCAGGGGAGTGATCGAGGAGACTGACCGGGACGCCTTGAAGCGACCGAACGACGATGGAGCAGCGTTCGTAACCTATGGGGCAATGTCCTCGATTCGAATCGGATCACCCGCGCTCAGTCCCAACTCGGCGGCGCGCCCCGCCCGCAGCTCGAGCACCTGATCGACCGCTCGCTTGAAGGGGCCGTAGCTCGGGCAGGACGCCTCGAGGCAGGGCGGCACCTGCTCGGCCATTGCCACGACCCGACCTTCGTACATGAAGATCAGGTCGAGCGCGACCGGGACGTTCTTCATCCACATCCGGATCGGGCGCGAGGGGTCGGCGGGGAACAGCATCCCGCGATCGTCCGCAAGGGCCGGTCTGAACATGAGGCCGAGTGCGCGCTGCTGCGGCGTGCGCGCGACTTCCAGTTGGATGGTCGCCGAGCCCACCTCGGCCTTGGCCGATATCGGCAGGTATTGGGGTTCGCTCGCAGGCGCAGCGCCGATCGCGATGTTTATGGACAACCAGAGTGCCGCAGCGGCGGCCGGGAGGACGAGGTGAAGGCTTCTCGGTCGGGCGGTCATGGGGTCATCCGGTTGTGTGACGTCAAAGATCACCTATCTTTGCATGGGGCAATGTATCAAGGTCGTTCTCTCGGTTCCATTATCGTGGGGTTGCTGCTCATGCTCGCTATCCTCAATCCATCCCTCGCGGACGGGGGTCTGATCGACGATTTCTCCCGTGCGGACGGTCTCTCGGTACTGGGTACGCCTTGGCGAGCCGTGACCGACCAGGTCATGGGCGGGCGCTCGGAGGGGGCCATCAAGCGGCGTGTTCTCGACGGGCGGCAGGCGCTCTGTCTCGCCGGCGAGGTCAGTCTGGCGAACAACGGCGGTTTCGTGCAGGCGATGCTGGATCTGACCCAGCCGGGCGGTCCCGAGACCGGGTTGGATGCGAGCACGTTCGACGGGGTTCGGCTCTTGGTGCACGGCAACCGCGAGGTCTACAACCTCCATCTCAAATCCACGGCGACCCTTCTGCCCTGGCAGTCCTATCGCGCCACCTTCGTCGCCGGACCCGAGTGGCGCGAGGTGCATCTGCCCTTCGAGTCCTTCGAGCCGCATCGCCTGGTCCAGCGGCTTGATACCCGTCGACTGACCAAGCTCGGGATCCTCGGCATCGGTCGTGTGTTTCACGCCGATGTCTGTATCGCCGAGGTCGGCTTCTATCGTCTGAAGCGGGATTGATGCTCCTCTGCTTGGCTCGCGCTCGACTTCACCTGTCCAAAGTCCGTCATTCCAAACGCCACCGTGCCCGCGGCCAACCTGACCGAGCAAGAGCTCGTCGACCTGGCGGCCTCTCTGCTCTCCCTACGCTGACTCTTGGCGGTCGGCCGAGCGGTCATCGCGGTCATCGCGGGCGTCTCGGGGAATCGGCATCCAAGCGTCGGCAGGCAAGGGCCGCGGCAGCGGGGTGACCTTCAGGCTCGGCGTCTCGTGTCGCGCGATCAGGACGAGGATCAGGAGCGCGGGCATTACGAACGACAAGAGGCGCAGCGGCGAGCCCTCCGGGGCGCCGAACAGCAGGATCCCCGGACCGATGGCCAAGAGACCGGCGATGGTCATGAGTCCGAGTGTGCGTCTCGCCAGTGCGAGCCAGCGCTGCCGCAACCAGGTCCGGTGAAAGTCGGCGGGCGGGGCGCCGAGTGTCGCGACGAGATGTTCCAAGGTCCGCGCGAGCTTGGCCTCGACATCCGGGGTGCGTGCCGGCTCGGCAGCCTGGATGCGCAGATGGGCACGCCAACCCCCGTTGAACGGACGTAAGGACCGCCACGCCCATCCCAACACCGCCAGCAGATCCTCCGGTGGACGGATCGACCGCTGAGGGGTCGGAAGGAGCCGGATCTCGGCAGGCATCCCATGTCCGACCTGTGCGTCGAGCTCGATGCCGATCCCGTAGAGGTCCGTCAAGGCGCGCAGGAAGACGAGACGCACCGCCCCGTTCGAGCCCCCGTCGGTGCCCGGGTCGACCTCGATTCGATAACTGCAGGCCACCCGCACACCGCCGAGCCTCGGGAACTGGCGCCTCGGATCCACCGCATCGACCCGCTCGATCAGGGCCTTCGGGTCAGGCCCGTCGCTGCGCAGGGTCGCGACGCGACCGGCCACGTCGGTCAGCGTCCGGATCAAACGGAAGTGTTGTCGACCCGGGTTCTCGAGGACGAGCGTCTCGGTCAGTCCGCCCGGACCATCCTGCGTGCCCGGATACTCTTTTAGTTTGAAACGGATACGGCGCGCCAGTCGGTCGCTCCCGGCGAGATCGACATGTCGCCCCCGACGCGTAAAGGGCTCCGCAAGGGCCAGGATCTCGTGATGCGTGAGCGGGATGCGCGGCTGACGTCGCGCGTCCTCGGTTCGCCCGGACTTGCGGGGCTTGTCCCGCTTGATCGGCGGCGGCCAGAGCGGTCGCATCGGCTTCGGCGCATACATGCTAAACCGCGTCCCGAGCGAACCCTGAGCTCGAGTCTGGAATGGCCGTCGGGTGGATCCCTTGAGATACGAGTTGGACGCGGTTTAGAAATAAGCAAGAAAAAGACTTAAACCGCGTTAACGGCGTTGCTCGTTGGCGCGTGCAAGGCAGCCGGATTGACTCGGAGCGATTCATGTCACACCGAGACGCGGTTTAACCCTTCATGGAGGAGAAGAACTCGTCGTTGGTCTTGGTCGCCTTGAGCTTGTCGTGCAGGAATTCCATTGCGGCGAGCTCGTCCATCGGGTGCAGGATCTTGCGCAGGATCCACATCTTCTGAAGCTCGGCGGGGTTCATCAGCAGCTCTTCGCGGCGCGTGCCGGAGCGGTTGATGTTGATGGAGGGGAAGATGCGACGCTCGGCGATGCGGCGATCCATATGGATCTCCATGTTGCCGGTGCCCTTGAACTCCTCGTAGATGACGTCGTCCATGCGCGAGCCGGTGTCGACCAATGCGGTCGCCAGGATCGTCAGGCTGCCGCCTTCCTCGACGTTGCGCGCGGCGCCGAAAAAGCGCTTGGGGCGCTGCAGTGCGTTGGCGTCGACACCACCGGTCAACACCTTGCCTGACGAGGGCACGACCGTGTTGTAGGCGCGCGCGAGACGGGTGATGGAGTCGAGCAGGATCACGACGTCGCGCTTGTGCTCGACCAGGCGCTTGGCCTTCTCGATGACCATCTCGGCGACCTGGACGTGGCGGGTCGCAGGCTCGTCGAAGGTCGAGGAGATAACCTCGCCGCGCACCGAGCGGGCCATCTCGGTAACCTCTTCCGGGCGCTCGTCGATCAGCAGCACGATCAGGTAGCAATCCGGATGATTGTGTCCGATCGATTGGGCGATGTTCTGCAACATCATGGTCTTGCCGGCCTTGGGCGGCGAGACGATGAGTCCGCGCTGACCCTTGCCGATGGGGGCTACCAGATCGATGGTCCGTGCTGTGATGTCCTCGGTGCTGCCGTTGCCGATCTCAAGGGTGAGCCGCTTGTTGGCGAACAGCGGCGTGAAGTTCTCGAACAGGATCTTCGACTTGGCGTTTTCCGGCCGGTCGAAGTTGATGTCGTTGACCTTGAGCAGCGCGAAATAGCGCTCGCCGTCCTTGGGTGGGCGAATCTTGCCGGAGATGGTGTCGCCGGTGCGCAGCGCGAAGCGGCGGATCTGGCTGGGGGAGACATAGATGTCGTCCGGCCCGGCGAGATAGGAGGCGTCTGCCGAGCGCAGGAATCCGAAGCCGTCGGTGAGGATCTCAAGCACCCCGTCGCCGGAGATGTCCTCGCCGCGTTTGGCCTGCGCCTTGAGGATGGCGAAGATCAGGTCTTGTTTACGCGACCGCCCGACGCCTTCGATCTCCATCGACTGGGCCAGTGCGACCAGCTCGGGTACGGGCGCTTTCTTTAGTTCGGTTAGGTTCATCACTTTTTTCGTCGGCGGAGGTGAGGGGGTGTTCGGCAACGCCCCGGGGCAGGGCCCGTGTTGCGGGGGAACGCGGTTGGGGGTGTTCGCTTTACGGGGACGGGGCGCCTTGGCGGCGGCCCCTCGGGAGTGTCGATCGGTGGCCATGGGTGCCGGTGTCGGTTCCGGTCCGCGGGGCGGCCGGCAGGTTGGACCGGATGCCTTTACCGGTGGCCTTTAGAGATTACTGTCGATGAAGGCCGTGAGCTGGGACTTGGACACTGCACCGACCTTGGTGGCCTCGACCTCGCCTTGACGGAACAGCATCAGGGTCGGGATGCCGCGAATACCGTAACGTGGCGGGGTGTTGGGGTTCTCGTCGATGTTGAGCTTCGCGACCTTGATACGGCCGGCGTACTCACCGGCGATCTCGTCGAGTACGGGTGCAATCATCTTGCAGGGTCCGCACCAGTCGGCCCAGTAGTCCACGAGCACGGGTTCGAGGGATTTCAACACCTCGTCTTCGAATGAATCATCGGTCACATGGACGATGCTATCGCTCACTGAAGTGATCTCCCATAGGGTGGTTGCGGCGCGGGCGGTGGTTTCGCTAACACGTTCGGCGGATGACGGCGGAGCGGGGTCGCTGGGGCGCGGCGCGAACGGGTTGTGGAGCGGGTGGGCGAATTGGCGTTGGTATGTGCCCTTGAGTAAGATGCTATTTGATCCAAAGCGAAGAGATTTTGCAAGCCTTGCACAATCCGCGAGGCGCGTAGCTCCAGGGACTCCCCAAGTCATGACCGACAAACACCTCACTCAGACCCGCTTCGACAGCTTCGCGCTCGATCAACGGATCATCGACGGACTCGAAGAGGCGGGCTTCACCCGCTGTACCCCGATCCAGGAACGAACCCTGCCGATCGCACTGTCGGGACGGGACGTCGCCGGCCAGGCCCAGACCGGTACGGGCAAGACAGCCGCTTTCCTGATCGTGCTGATGCAGCGTCTGCTGACCAATTCTGCGCCGCCGTCGGAACGGATCGCGCGTCCGCGTGCGCTTATCCTTGCCCCGACCCGCGAGCTCGCCGTTCAGATTCATCGGGATACCGAGCTGCTGGCCAAGCACACAAGCTTGCGCATTGCGGTGGTTTACGGCGGAGCGGGGTATCAAGAACAGCGCGACCAGGTTGCCCGCGGGATCGACATCCTCATCGGTACACCTGGGCGTCTGATCGACTATTTCAAGCAGAAGGTGTTCGATCTGCAGGCGATCGAGGCGGTCGTGCTCGACGAGGCCGACCGGATGTTCGACCTCGGATTCATCAAGGATATCCGCTTCCTGCTCCGGCGAATGCCGCCACCTGAGAACCGTCAGGGGCTCCTCTTCTCGGCGACGCTGTCCTATCGCGTCACCGAGCTTGCCTACGAGCACATGAATCATCCTCAGCTCGTGAAGATCGAAACCGAGACCATCACGGCCGATCGCGTGCGCCAATGCTGCTACATGACCTCCAACGAGGAGAAGATCGCCTTGTTGCTCGGCTTGGTCCGCGGCTGGGACGATGCGCGCATCATGGTCTTCGTCAACACCAAACGCGAGGCCGATCGCGTCTGGGGCTTCCTCCAGGGCAACGGGATCAACACCGCGGTGCTCTCCGGCGACGTGCCCCAGAAGAAGCGTCTGAAGCTCCTGAAGGACTTCACCGACGGCAAGCTACCGGTGCTGGTCGGCACCGACGTGGCCGCGCGCGGCCTGCACATCCCGGACGTGACCCATGTCGTGAACTACGATCTGCCCGAGGATCCGGAGGACTATGTTCACCGCATCGGGCGGACCGCGCGTGCCGGTGCTGCCGGGGACGCGATCGGCTTTGTCTGCGAGACCTATGCCTTCTGCCTGCCGGACATCGAGGCCTTCATCGGCGCGAAGATCCCGGTCGAGCCGGTCGATCCGGCGCTGCTTGCCGAGGTGAATCCGCGCAGCCGGCTGCGCCCGGACCGAGAGGATCGGTGCGAGGCGCGGCCGGCACGCTCGCCCCGTGGTGGCGGAGCCGGTGCCGGACGCGGCGAGCGCCGTCCGCGCGCGGGCGGGGAGCGTCGGTCGCCACCCCGGTCGGAGACGCAGCCGAGGGCGCCGTCCGCGGAGACTCCGGACGAGACCCCTGTCGCGGCACCTCGGAGACAGCCAGAGGTCGCTGCGCTTACGGATCCGTTGGCGGCGGCCCGCTCGGTGGCGGACCCGTCAGCGGTCAGCGACGCGCCGTTGACCGATAGCCGGGAGGCGGGCGCGCAGGATACGGAGACCTCGACAGGTGAGCCGAAGAAGCGGCGTCGGCGGCGTCGGTCCAAGAAACCGAGCGCGGACGTCACGAATCAGCCGACGCCTGCTCCGGCGCCCGAGCCGGTCGATTGAGCGGCGAAACCGCGCTTTGTAACCTGTCGGGGAAAGGTTGAGGACCGAATCGTTGTCGTAATCGAGAACGACGACAACGACAACGACAACGACAACGACAACGATAACCTTGGCGCCCGGGTTGTTTTGAACTGTTCCGGTGTGGCCTCTGCGATTCGGCTCGGTCAGTCCGAATGCAGACCCGGAAGCAGATCGCCGAAGTGAGCGATCGCGGGAAAGTCGGCGACCTCTCGTCTCGGACCCTTCGAGTCGGGCTCGACAACGGCCATCAACCAGTGAAACCCGAAGTCGCGCGCCGCCTGCAAGACCCGCGTGCTGTCGTCAATAAAGAGGGTCCGCTCGACGTCGAAGGGTTCGGTCGCCTGCACGAGCGACCAGAAACCCGGCGCCTCCTTGGCGATCCGCAGGTCGTGCGAGCAGATAATCCGCTCGAAGTGTCCGCCGAGCCGCGTCCGCGCGAGCTTCAGTGCGAGCGCCTTCTGATGGGCGTTGGTGACCAGGACGCGCCGCTTGCCGCGTCGCTTGAGTGCCTCTAGAAACTCAAGCACATGCGGATGGACCGCGATCAGATGCTCGACCTCCTGCTTGAGCAGGGCGATATCCAGGCCGAGCTCGCGGCTCCAGTGGTCGATGCAGTACCACTCGAGTGTGCCCTCGATATCGCGATAGCGGGCGAGCAGCTCGGCCTTGGCAGCTTCGGGTGCGAGCCCGCGGGCTTGCGCGTAGCGCTTGGGGACGTGCTCGAGCCAAAAATGATTGTCGAAGTGCAGGTCGAGCAGGGTGCCGTCCATGTCCAGGAAGACGGTGTCGATACGATGCCAATCGAACATGCCATGCCCCTTGTCGACTTGAGTTTCCAGCGTCGCTTCGCAACGACTTGACCCATCGGAGTTTCGTTTATGCTTCGCAAACCGAAAATACTGGATCGGCGGATCGTCGCCCAGAGCCGCTTGTTCCGGGTGGAGGAGGTCGATCTGGAGTTTTCGAACGGCGCGCGCCGCACCTTCGAGCGCGTGCCCGGCGGCACGGATTCGGTCATGATCGTCCCCCTGCTCGACCCCGAGACGGTGCTCCTTATCCGCGAATACGGTGCCGGCAGCGACCGCTACGAGCTCGGCCTGCCCAAGGGCGTCGTTGAATCCGGCGAGGATCCCTTGGCCGCCGCGGATCGCGAGATCCAGGAGGAGATCGGCTATGGTGCGCGTGATCTGCGCATCATCAAACGCGTCTCGCTGGTGCCCGGCTATATCGAGCACCATAGTCTCATCGTGCTGGCGCGCGACCTCTATCCCAAGTCACTCCCCGGCGATGAGCCCGAGCCGATCGAGGTGGTGCCTTGGAGACTCGACGCGATCGACGCGCTGCTTGCCCGCGAGGACTTCGACGAGGCCCGATCGGTGGCGGCCCTGTTCATCGCCTTGCGCATCATCGGCCGCGAGCCCTGATCGAGACGGATCCGAACCCGGTGATCCGGTTGCGCCCCGGACGGCGTTGACGACTGAACCGCGCCCGGTGCGGTATGCGTCGTTTGTTGGATTGGCTTGGCCGCGCCAGCTCCGATAACTGTCGGAGCTAGCACGGTTTAATGTATTAAAAATGTTAAATTTTAAACCGCGTCTCCACAAAGATCGGAAAAATCCTCGAGCCCGACACAACATGAAAATGACGTGTTTCACTCTGGACGCGGTTTAAACCCCCAACGGAGATCACGCATGCTGCGCTTGTCCGCCACCTCGGCGATCGTCTTGACACTGGGTCTGCTCACGGGTTCCCCGGCGAGCATCGACGGCGCGAAGGCCCAAGACACGCCCCCGCCCGATGATTCGGCCTACAGCTTCGACGACTTTCCGCGCGAGGATCTGCTCGAGCATCCGGATTGGTTCAAGACGGGTTTCCTCGATCTTCCGAGCGACCTCGAAGCGGCGATCGCCGACGACAAACAGGGGCTGATCGTCTATTTCGGCCAGAAACACTGTGCCTACTGTCACAAGCTCCTGAACGAAAACTTCGGTCTTTCCGATGTCCTCGAGTACACCCAGCGCCATTTCGATCTGGTCGCCATCGACGTCTGGGGTGTGGAGGAGGTTACGACGATCGACGGCGAGGTGATGACCGAGCGCGAGCTCTCCGTCCGCGAGGACACCAACTTTACCCCCTCCCTGCTCTTCTACGACGCCGAGGGCAAGCTCGCCCTACGCTTGCGCGGCTATTATCCGCCCTATCAGTTCCGAGCCGCGCTCGAGTATGTCGCCGACGGGCACTATACCCGCGAGACCTTTCGGGATTATCTCGCCCGCGGCGAGAACCGGATGGTGTTCGAGCCGGAGGACCTGAACGAGCAGCCCTTCTTCGCGAAGCCTCCGTACAACCTGGATCGACGCTTCCCGAGCGAACGCCCGCTCGCCGTCTTCTTCGAGCAGGGTGATTGCCATGCCTGCGACGTGTTGCACGGCCAAGCCCTGAGGGAACCCGCGATCACGCGCTATTTCGGAAACTTCGACAGCATCCAGCTCGATATGTGGTCCGACACGCCGGTCGTCACGCCCTCCGGCGAGCGCACCACCGCACGCGAGTGGGCCGCCGAGCTCGGGCTCTTTTACGCCCCGTCGATCCTCTTCTTCGACGAGCGCGGCAAGGAGCTGCTCAGGGTCGACTCGGTGGTGCGTTTCTATCGGCTGCGCAACGTCCTGAATTACATCAGCAGCAAGGCGTATCTCACCGAGAGTTTTGGGGAGTGGCGCCTGTCCGAGGCCCTGTGAACCGCCGTTGAACCGCGTCCGGCGGGATATGGACGGTGCGGGGATTGCTTCGGTCTCGTGGATACCGACAGGCGTCCGAGTCGACGGGGTTCAAGATGATAAAAATTTTAAACACTTAAGCCGCGTCAAGCCTGAGCTCGCTGGTGCCCTCGACGGTGCGGCCCTGAGCCGCACATCGACATGTCGCTCGGACGCGGCTTAATCGGACGCGGCTTAATAGGAGGTCGCGGTCGAGAGCCTTTATCTGGTATTTTTGCGCAGTGCAGCATTCGGGGCGTTCGTCGTGCCGAATCATCCAATCATGCGATCGGGTCGCTCGGCCCCGTCAAGCCTGTTTCGCGCAAGAGGAAGATCCATGCAAAGCGTCTACATCGCCGGTGCCGGTTCCGGCAGCGGTAAGTCCGTGGTTGTTCTGGGCTTCATGGAGATGCTCTACGCCATCAATCGGAGGGTGGGGTTTTTCCGCCCGATCGTCTCCAAGGGCGTCGAGCAGGACAACCTGACCACCCTCATCCGCAGTCGTTACGACCTACCCTTCTCCCCGGAGATGCTCTACGGCTGTACGGCGGAGACCGCCAGTCATCTGGTTGCGGCCGGTCATTATGACGAGTTGCTCAAGATGATCTTGAATAAATTCAAGATGCTGGAAGAGAGCTGCGACCTTGTCGTCTGCGCCGGGACCGACTTCGACGGTTTGGTTCCCTCCCTGGAGTTCGACTTCAACGCCGACCTGGCCAACAACCTCGGCTGCAACGTCGTGGTTGTGGTGAAGGGCTTCGGGCGCAGCCCGGAAGAGGCGCTTGAGGCGCTCTACATGGCCCACGAGTCGATGCGCAATCGCGGCGGGGATTTTCTCGCGAGCGTCATCAACGGGGTCGACCCCGAGCATGTCGAAACGGTCAAGGCCCGCGCCCGCAAGCTCTTGCCGGAACGCGAGAACGTCTATGTGCTGCCGCGCCAGGCCGCACTCGGCATGCCCACCGTCGGCGAGATCCGCAAGGCCCTGGACTGCGAGTGTCTCTGCGGCGACGGCGACGCCATGAATCAGGTCGTCTCCAATTACAAGATCGCGGCGATGGAGGTCCCGGACTTCCTCAGCTACATCGAGGACGGCTGTCTCATCATCACCGCCGGCGACCGCTCCGACATTATCCTTGCGAGTCTCGCGGCCGATGTCTCCTCGTCCTTCCCGCGTGTGGCCGGGCTGCTCCTCACCGGCGGGCTGCAGCCGGCCGAGAATGTCCAGCGTCTGCTCGAGGGCCTGCGCCGCACCAAGGTCTCGATTCTGCGCGTGCCGACCGACACCTTCACCACCGCCATGCGGGTGAACAGCATCGAGGCGACCATCCTCCCCGGCGACGAGCGCAAGATCGCGGCCGGTCTGGGCGTCTTCGAAGGCCATGTCGACGTCGAGGAGCTGCGCGGTCGGATCGCGGTGCGACACTCCGACCGCACTACGCCGTTGATGTTCGAGTACGAGTTGATCCGTCGCGCCAAAACGCGTCGTCAGCGCATCGTGCTGCCCGAGGGCACCGACGAGCGGATCCTGCGAGCGGCGGAGATTCTCACGCTCCGCCAGGTCGTGGATCTCACGCTGCTCGGCGACCCCGAGAAGATCCGCCGCCGGATCGGCGAGCTCGGACTCAAGCTGGACGGGATCCCGATCATCGACCCGAGCGGCGCCCCGGATCGCGAGCGCTACGCGCAAACCTATTTCGAGCTGCGCAAGCACAAGTGCATCTCCGAGCAGATGGCGCGCGATGCCTTGGAGGACGTGAGCTATTTCGGCACCATGATGGTCTATGCAGGCGATGCCGACGGTATGGTCTCGGGTGCTGCGCATACGACTCAGCACACCATCCGACCGGCGTTCGAGATCATCAAGACCAAACCGGGGATAAAGCTCGTTTCCAGTGTCTTCTTCATGTGTCTTGCCGATCGGGTCTTGGTCTACGGCGACTGCGCCGTCAACCCGAATCCGACCTCGGAAGACCTCGCCGACATCGCCATCACCTCGGCCGGTACGGCCGCCGCCTTCGGGATCGAGCCGAGGGTCGCCATGCTGTCCTACTCGAGCGGCAGCTCGGGAAAGGGCGCCGACGTGGAGCGGGTGCGCGAGGCGGTGCGGATTGCCCGCGAGCGCCGTCCCGACCTCAAGCTGGAAGGGCCGATCCAGTACGATGCGGCGGTGGACGTCGGGGTGGCGCGCTCGAAGATGCCCGAGAGCGAGGTGGCCGGCCATGCGACCGTCTTTGTCTTCCCGGATCTCAATACCGGCAACAACACCTACAAGGCAGTGCAGCGCAGCGCCAACGCCGTGGCGATCGGCCCGGTGCTGCAGGGTCTGAAGAAGCCCGTCAACGATCTGAGCCGAGGTTGCACCGTGACCGACATCGTCAATACGGTCACGATCACCGCGATCCAGGCACAGAACGATCACGCACTCGCCTTGGCGCAAGCCGATGCCGATGCCCTCGGCATCGCTCGGGACTGATCAGGAGACTCAGGTGAAGGTACTCGTCCTCAATTCAGGCAGCTCGTCGATCAAATATCAGCTCTTCCGCAGCGAGGATTGGGTTGCGCTCGCCTCGGGCTCGGTGTCGCGCATCGGCGAGCCGGAGGGCGAGATCAAGGAGGAGTGGTTGGATGCGTCGGGGATCCGGCAATCGGGGCGCGCCCGGGTGCCGATTCCGACCCATCAAGACGGCATCGACCGCATCGTCAAGGCGCTGCACGAGACCAGGGTCTTGGGCGATGTCTCGGAGCTGGCCGTGATCGGTCATCGCGTCGTCCACGGCGGCGAGCATTTCAAGCGCCCGACCATTGTCGATGATGCCGTCGCCGAGGCGATTAGGGGCGTGGTCCCCTTGGCGCCGCTGCACAATCCGGCCCATCTCGCCGGTATCGAGGTCGCACGACGGCTCTTCCCGACGGTCCCCTCGGTTGCGGTCTTCGATACCGCGTTCCATCAGACGATGCCGCGGACCTCGTATCGCTACGCGATCCCGGAGTGGCTGTACCGGGAGCACAGGATTCGCCGCTACGGATTCCACGGCACCTCGCACTACTACGTTGCCAAGCGCGCTGCCGGCATGCTGGGGCGGCCTTTGGAGACCTGCAACCTGATCACGCTGCATCTGGGCAACGGCTCGAGCGCGACTGCGATCCGCGACGGCAAGAGCGTGGATACCTCAATGGGTTTAACGCCGCTGGAGGGTCTCGTCATGGGCACGCGCTGCGGCGACATCGATCCGGCCATTCACTTTTATCTCGCCAAAAACCTCGGCATGGATACGGACGCCATCGAGGATCTGCTGAATCGCCAGAGCGGTCTCTTGGGAATCTGCGGGGTGAACGATATGCGCGAGATCGACCGTCTGGCCGAGGAAGGCAACGACGGCGCCGAGCTTGCCATCGGCATCACGGCCCATCGGATCAAGAAATACATCGGCGCCTATTATGCCGAGCTCGGCCGGGTCGATGCCGTCGTCTTCACCGGCGGTATCGGCGAGAACTCCGCCGAGATCCGCTGTCGCGCCTGCGAGGGGTTGGAGAACCTCGGGATCAAGATGGACGACATCACCAACTATGCCCTCGAAGGGCGCGGCGAGCGCTGTATCACTACACCAGAAAGTGCCGTGCAGGTGCTGGTGATTCCCACCAACGAGGAGCTGGAGATCGCGCAGCAGGCACTCGCCGCCGCCTCGGAAGCCCCGAGCGACGGATGAGTCTGCCGGCTCGCCGTCGCAGGTTGCATCGGCTGGCGGCCTGGCTCCCTTTCCCGGATAATCGCACGGGCTCGGATACCTAATAACAACGACCGCCTTAGGAGATGACGATGCCCGATTCCAATTCCTCGTTGGTGCGTCCGCTTGTCTGGGTCCTGCTGGCAGCGCTGATCGGCGTCTATCTGCTCTATGATTGGTATTCGGGTCATCTTACGGAGCAGCTCGCCGGAAAAGACGCGCAGATCGCCGAGGCGGCCGCACAGATCAAGGAGCGAGACGCCCGCATCGGCGACATCCGCCAAGAGGTCGCGCAGCTCGAGGATCGCATCGCGGAGCTGACAGAGCAGCATTCCGGCGAAAAACAGCAGCTTTCCGACCTGCATTCGGGAGAGAAACAGGGCCTGACGGATCGAATCGCAGCCCTCGAGCAGAGCAACTCGAAGCTCGGCGAGGACATCGAGGTGCTGCGACGCACCGACGCACGCACCATTGCCGCCGAGCAGGAGAAGACCGCCGCGGTAATCGAAGAGCGTGACCGCGGGATCGCCGCCTTCAAGGCCCTTCAAGGCCAGTACGAGATGGCCGTCGCAAAGGCCGACGCGCTTCAGACCGATTTGAACGGGCTCCAGCAGGTGATCGCCGACTCTGCTATGGAGCATCGTGCGCAGATCGAGGAGCTCGAGCGGCACATCAACGAGCGGGTGAAACTGGCGAAGGCCACCCCGAAAGACAGCGAGTTGATGCGTGCTGCCCAGAAGGCCGGCTTGCTCCCCTCGGCCGTCGCCTTGGATGAGGAGACGGCCGCGTTCTGCACGAATCTGGCCGAGACATCGGCAACGGCCCAGACGGCACTCGAGGCATTGCAGGCCGAGTTTGCCAACGTCCGCGACGCGCAGGCCGAACGCATCGCGGCGCTGGAAGGCGAACTGAGCGAAGCACGCGCGGCGCTCGCGCAGTCAGGCGAGCAGACGGAGTCAACCGAAGCCCTAAGCGCACTTCAAGAGCGGCTTGACCAGACCGAGGCCGAGCTCGAGAAGGCGAAGTCCGAGGCTGCCGCGGTGTTGGAAGAGACCAAGGCCGCCACCGCCGCGCAGTTGGCCGACGCGCAGGCGCGCATCGGGACCCTCACCGAAGAATTGGCGCAGTCGGTCGCGCCGGATACCCTGTCTGCTCTGAAGGCACAAAGTGAAGCTGCCGAGGCCGCGCTGGCGCTGGCGAAGGACGAGGCGGCACGTCGGATCGAGGAGGGCGAGGGGCAGATCGCCGCATTGCTCGAACAGCTTCGAAGCGAGCAAACCGAGAAGGCGAAAGTTGCCGAGGAGAAGGACGCTTTGGGGGTCGAGCTTCAAGCGGCGCTCGACAACGCGAAGGCCGAGCTGGCCGAATTACAGGCCGAGTTGGCGGCGGTGCGGGAATCCGCAGTGCAGACCGGCTCGAAGGCATTGGAGGATGCCGAGGCCCGTATTGCCGCACTCGAAGCGACGATCGCGGAAGAACGCAGCACGGCCGATCAGCTGCGCTCGTCCGTGCAGCAGGAGGCCGATGGCAAGCTGGCGGAGGTGCGTGAGCTTTACCGGCGGTTCTCGGAGCTTGCCGGCACCTACACCGATCGCGGCGTGCTGCTCAAACTCGCCGACACGGAGCTGCTCTTCCAACCCGCAATGGCGAGCTTGACCGGGAATAATCTGCCGACCCTGGATCGCATCGCCGCACTGCTCGCGACCTATCCCGACCTCCGTGCCCGCATCGAGGGACATACCGACAGCCTCGGCGACGCGGCAACCAATCTCGCCCTGTCTCAACAGCGTGCCGAGGCGGTCAAGCAGGCACTGATGGAACGCGGGGTCGAGCCGGAACGCTTGAAGGCCGAGGGCCTCGGACCGGAGCGCCCCATTGCCGACAACGCGACGTCTGCGGGGCGTGCTCAGAACCGCCGCGTGGAGGTCTATGTCAGCGAGGATTGACCCGTCCGATTCGGGAGCGATGTGCCGGCGTGCTCCACCGCCGGCACATCCGCGCACGCCTATTGTCCCGCGAGATCCGTCGACCACGGGAATGGCCGGGCCGGCCCCGCCCGCAGGTACCGGCTGGCAGGCCAGCCTGAAGCTTGAGATCGCCCTGCGGCACGGGCGCAGCCGAGTCGTCGGCAAACATCAGCTCGGCCCCTTGACGATCCAACGCCCCTTTTATCCCGAGGGGGCGCCGTGCCATCTGTATCTCCTTCACCCGCCCGGCGGCGTGGTCGGCGGCGATCGATTGGAGCTCGAGGTCCGGGTGGGCGGCAGAGCACACACCCTGATCACGGCACCGGGGGCCACGAAGTTCTATCGCAGTGTCGGACCGCTCGGTTTGCAGACACAACGCTTGGTGGTGGCCGCGGGCGGCGTGCTCGAATGGTTCCCGCACGAAAACATCATTTTCCCCGGGGCCTCATGTCGCTTGAGCACGCAGGTCGCGCTTTCGGGCGACGCCCGTTTTGCCGGTTGGGAGATCCACTGTCTCGGACGCCCGGCAATCGGCGAGCGCTTCGGCGAGGGCCGAGCCGAGATCGCCATGACCCTATCACGCGACGATCGGCCGCTCTTGGACGATCGGTTGCGCGTGGCGGGTACGTCGAGCCTGGATGGGCCCGCCGGCTTGCGCGGTTTTCCGGTCAGCGCGACCTTCCTTGCGACCGGCGCCGACCGAGACGACTTGGAGATCGCCCGGCGCCGTCTGACCGACGCTGTAGGATATCCGGTTGGGGCGACACTCATCGATGACATCTTGGTGATCCGCGCGCTCGCCCTCGAGGTCGAGCCGGTCAGCCGTCTCTTCGTCGCCCTGTGGTGCGATCTGCGTCCCAGCCTACTCGGCCTGTCCGCCAGCGCGCCCCGGATTTGGGCGACCTGAGCCGTGCCGCTTAGGCGATTTCCGAAGAATTCCCTACCGTAGGTTGTGCTGACGTCAGGAAGCACAACTTGCGCCGACGGTTGGTTGTGCCTCGCACGGCTCGGCACAACCTACACCACTGTCCGCCATTGCGCCCCGGATTTGGGCGACCTGAGCCGCGCCGCGCAAGATCGGCAACGCTCGGGCCGTGCTCGACCCCGGTTGATGCAGCCGATGATCGGACGGGCGCGGTTCGAAGGATTCGAGGGCATATCGCGCTATCATTGGACATCCAGACAGCGACGACCAGGAGCCGATCATGGACCTTAGCCCACGAGAGAAGGATAAGCTGCTGCTCTTCACGGCGGGCCTGCTCGCCGAGCGCCGCAAGGCGAGGGGCGTGCGGCTGAACTATCCCGAGGCGATCGCCTACATCAGTTGCGCAATCCTGGAAGGCGCGCGCGACGGCCGCACGGTGGCCGAGCTGATGGATTACGGGCGCACTCTCTTGACCCGCGAGGATGTGATCGACGGCATCCCGGAGATGATCGACGACATACAGGTCGAGGCGACCTTCCCGGACGGGACCAAGCTGGTCACGGTGCACGATCCGATCGGCTGATGAACCGCGTCCGTCCGCGAGGGCATGGCTTGTCCGCGTTCGGGATCAACCTTGAATCGACCCACGAGCGCCCTGCCTGACGCGGCGGATGTACTTCTGGATTTTAGGCGATGTCCGCAGAATTCCATACCCGTAGGTTGTGCTGACGATAGGAAGCACAACATCCGCCGAGGGTTGGTTGTGCCTCGCACGGCTCGGCACAACCTACGCCCGGACGCGGTTCATCAGTTGTTCGGGTGTTATGTCCTAAACCGCGCCAGCTCCGACAGTTGTCGGAGCTGGCGCGGCCAAGCCAATCCAACAAACGACGCATACCGCACCGGGCGCGGTTTAGTGCAGGAGTAGGCCCATGATTCCAGGTGAGATCATCACGGTTCCGGGCGACATCGAATTGAACGCCGGCCGGCCCGGATTGACCATCAAGGTCGCCAACACAGGCGACCGTCCGATCCAGGTCGGCTCGCACTATCACTTCTACGAGACCAACACCGCACTCGCCTTCGATCGGGAGGAGACCCGAGGTCGGCGGCTCGACATCCCCGCCGGTACGGCCGTGCGCTTCGAGCCCGGTCAGTCCCGCACCGTGACCCTGGTGCCCTATGCTGGCGACCGGGTCGTCTACGGCTTCAACGCCAAAGTGATGGGTGCGCTCGACGGAGATCAATCATGACCAAGATCAGCAGGGCTGCATATGCCTCCATGTACGGCCCGACCGTCGGGGATCGGGTGCGTCTGGGCGACACCGAGCTCTTCATCCAGGTCGAGGAGGATCGCACCCGGTACGGCGACGAGGTGACGTTCGGCGGCGGCAAGGTCATCCGCGACGGCATGGGCCAGTGCCAGCGCCAGGCCGACGAGGTGGTGGATCTGGTCATCACCAATGCCCTGATCCTGGATCACTGGGGCATTGTGAAGGCCGATATCGGCATCAAGAGGGGGCGCATCGCCGGGATCGGCAAGGCCGGCAATCCAGACACCCAGGCCGGCGTGGATATCCTGATCGGGCCGGGCACCGAGGTCATTGCCGGCGAGGGGCAGATCATCACCGCCGGGGGAGTCGACGCGCATATCCACTTCATCTGCCCTCAGCAGATCGAAGAGGCGCTGATGTCCGGCGTCACCACCATGCTGGGCGGCGGTACCGGGCCGGCGACCGGCACCAATGCAACCACCTGCACGCCAGGACCCTGGAACATCCGCCGCATGCTCCAGGCCGCCGAAGCGTTTCCGGTCAATCTGGGGTTCCTCGGCAAAGGCAACGGCAGTCTGCCGAATGCCCTGGAGGAGCAGGTCCGCGCCGGCGCCATGGGTCTCAAACTGCACGAGGATTGGGGCACGACACCGGCCGCGATCGACTGCTGTCTGGGGGTTGCCGAGAAGATGGACGTGCAGGTCGCGATCCACACCGACACACTCAACGAGTCCGGCTTCGTCGAGGACACCATCGCCGCCTTCAAGGACCGCTGCATCCACACCTATCACACCGAGGGTGCGGGCGGCGGTCATGCCCCGGACATCATCAAGGCCGCCGGCCTGCCGAACGTGCTGCCGTCCTCGACCAACCCGACCCGACCCTATACGGTCAACACGGTCGACGAGCATCTGGACATGCTGATGGTCTGCCATCACCTGTCCCCGTCGATTCCGGAAGACGTCGCCTTTGCCGAGTCGCGCATCCGCCGGGAGACCATTGCGGCCGAGGACATCCTGCATGATCTTGGCGCCTTCTCGATGATCGCCTCGGACTCCCAGGCGATGGGTCGGGTCGGCGAGGTCATCTGCCGCACCTGGCAAACCGCCCACAAGATGAAGGTCCAGCGCGGCTCGCTCCCCGGCGATCCGGCCGAGCACGACAACTTCCGGGCCAAACGCTACATCGCCAAGTACACCATCAACCCGGCGATCACCCACGGCATCGCGCATGAGGTCGGCTCGGTGGAGGTCGGCAAGCTCGCGGACCTGGTGCTCTGGCGGCCCGCCTTCTTCGGGGCCAAACCCAGTCTCATCATCAAGGGCGGGCTGATCGCAGCGGCCGCGATGGGCGACCCCAACGCCTCCATCCCGACACCGCAGCCGGTCCATTATCGACCCATGTTCGGTGCATTCGGCGGTGCCTTGAGCGCCACCTGCATGACGTTCCTCTCGCAATGGGCCTTGGAGGCCGGCGAGCCGCAGCGGCTGGATCTCAAGCGTCTGGTCGGGATCACCCGCGACAGTCGGCTGGTGCGCAAGTGCAACATGATCCACAACGACTATCAGCCGACCATCGAGGTGGATCCGCAGACCTACCAGGTCCGGGCGGACGGACAGCTTCTGACCTGTGAGCCTGCCGGGGTGCTGCCACTCGCTCAGCGGTACTTTCTGTTTTAAACCGCGCCCGGTGCGGTATGCGATGTCTTTGGATGGGATCGGCCCCGGCAGACTTGACGACCGCTGGAGCTGGCGCGGTTTAAGATATTAAAAAATATATTATTTTAAACCGCGTCCCCGCTAATGGCTGTGGATGCACCAAACGTCGAGCTCACGCGAAAATCAGCATCTCGCTCTGGACGCGGTTTAAGCCTGATGCGCTCCGGTTCTCGCATCGTCGGGGGTGTCCATGTGCGCCCGGCGACACCTCAGAGGGTCGGATTCGGTTATTCTATCGTCCCGACGACGTGTCCCCTTGCGGTGCGCGACTTGCCTTGCAGGCTTTTTTGCCTGCAGACCCGATTGAAATTCCAATGAAGCCCCTATGAAACAGGCCATTACCGATCTGATCCGCACGGCCCTCGCCAGTCTCGTCGAGGCCCAGACGGGCGACGCCGGCGGATTGCCCGAGCCCCAAGTGGACCGGACCAAGGACACCTCTCACGGCGACTTTGCCACCAACGTCGCGTTGGTGCTCGCCAAGCGTCTCGGGGCCAAGCCGCGCGAGGTCGCGCAACACCTGGTGGATGCCTTGCCCGCCTCCACGCTGATCGCGCGTGTGGAGATCGCCGGGCCCGGCTTCATCAACTTCTTTCTCGCCGAGGACGTCTATCGACGGCTTGTCCCCGAGATCCTGAGTGCGGGCCCCGCCTTCGGGCTCAGCCGAATCGGTGCCGGGCGGCGCGTGCAGGTGGAGTTCGTCTCGGCCAATCCGACCGGACCTCTCCATGTCGGACACGGCCGCGGGGCCGCCTACGGCGCAGTCGTCGCCGACCTGCTCGCGGCGGTCGGCTTCGACGTCCACCGCGAGTATTACGTCAACGACGCCGGGCGACAGATGGACATTCTCGCCAGCTCGGTTTGGCTGAGATATCTCGAGCTGTGCGGCGAGGAGCTGACCTTTCCGAGCAACGGCTACAAAGGCGACTACGTGTGGGATATCGCCGCGACGCTGCATCGCGAGCACGGCGACGTCTATCGGGTGGAAGCCGACACGGTCTTTGCTGGCCTGCCGCCCGATGCGCTGCCCGACGGACAGGACGGCGGCGACAAGGAGGCCCATATCGACGGGGTCATCGCCGCGGCTAAGCATCTGTTGGGCGACAACCGCTACCGCTATGTCTTCGAGCTGGGGCTGAACGTCATCCTCGACGACATCCGCGATGACCTTGCGGGGTTCGGTGTCGAGTATCAGGAGTGGTACTCGGAGCGTACGCTCGCCGAGAGCGGCGCCGTTACCCGGGCGATCGAGCGCCTGCGCGAAGCCGGTCATGTCTACGAGCGCAACGGCGCACTCTGGTTTCGCTCCAGCGCCTTCGGCGACGAGAAGGATCGGGTGGTGGTGCGCGAAAACGGACAGAGCACCTATTTCGCCTCCGATATCGCCTATCACATGGACAAGCTCGAGCGCGGCTTCGAGCGCGTCATCGATATTTGGGGCGCGGACCACCACGGCTATGTGCCGCGGGTGAAGGCCGCGCTCCAGGCGATGGGCGACGACGTCGAGCGGCTCGAGGTGCTCCTGGTGCAGTTCGCGATCCTCTATCGCGGCGGCGAGAAGGCGCAAATGTCGACCCGCTCGGGCGAGTTCGTCACCCTGCGCCAGTTGCGCAAGGAGGTCGGGCGCGATGCCGCGCGCTTCTTCTACGTCATGCGCCGCTGCGAGCAGCATCTGGATTTCGACCTGGATCTGGCCAAGTCCGAGTCCTCCGACAACCCGGTCTACTACGTCCAGTACGCCCACGCGAGGGTATGCAGCGTGTTGCGGCAGGCCGCGGAGAAGGGGATGCCGGTGGAGCCGAGTCCGGGTGTCGAGAATCTGGAGCGACTGACCGAGTCGCATGAGCTGGCGCTGCAACGCACCCTGGCGCGCTACCCGGAGGTGGTCGAGACCGCTGCGCTCAAGGCCGAGCCGCATCTGCTGACCCATTATCTGCGCGAGCTGGCGAACGAGCTTCACACCTACTACAACGCCCACCAGTTCCTGGTCGCGGACGTGGCCCTGCGCGATGCACGCATCAAGCTGATCCTGGCGGTGCGCGAGGTGTTGCGCAACGGGTTGGGTCTGCTCGGTGTCTCTGCCCCGGAGGCCATGTGAGATGAGCAAGGATTATCGGCGGGCCGGCCTCGCGCGGGCGACGCCGCGGCGCGGCAAACAGGGTTCTTCCTGTCTCTGGTCGTTCCTGCTCGGCGGCATGCTGGGCGCCTTCGGGGTCGGTCTCTATTGGACCCAGAACCCGGACGCCATGCAGACACCGCCGGCGGCCTTGCCGGCCAAGGTGGAGCGGCCGGCGGCGGCGCCGCCGAGCTTCGAGTTTCCCAACCTACTGCGTGATACCGAGGTCGATATTGCGCCCCCGCCGCCCCCCCCGCCCGCCGCCCCGCGTCCCGAGCCGCAAACGGCGGTCGAGACGGTGCGGCCCGCGGCGGTCACGGCCCCTGCAGTGCCGATCTCGACGACAGGCAAGGGCTTCCTGGTTCAGGTCGGATCCTTCAAGCGTGCGAGCGATGCCGAGCGAATGAAGGCAGAGCTTGCGCTCCTCGGGATCTCCAGTCGGGTGGAGGTGGCGACCATCCCGAGCGGCGAGACCTTTCATCGTGTCCGCACCGGTCCCTATGCGGATCAGGCTGCCCTCGACAAGGTTCGTGGTCTGCTCAAACGCAACGGCAAGGATGCGATGACGATCCCGATCAAGTGAATCCGACAGCTGGCGCCGGATGCCGGTCGCGACTTCGGGCGTCCCCCCGATGCAGGTTATTCCCCGCGGTCCGTGCCTTGCCATGAATCCTTTGGGGGGCTCTGAGCATGCAATATCAGGTGAAACGGGGTACTCGTGCAGCGGTGCAGAGATACCGGGACCATTTTCGTTGTCGTTGTCGTTGTCGTTGTCGTCTCGATGGTCGATTACGACAACGACAACGACAACGACCCGACTCGACACATCTGCGGTGCTACTCTAGCCCAGCTCGGGTGTCTCCCCGCAGGCGACATAAACGGCGCGTTCGGCGACATTGGTTGCCCGATCGGCAACCCGCTCGTAGTTGTGGACGATCCACAGCAAATAGGTCCCGGTCGTGGCGAAATCCGGATCGGCACGCATCATCGTCAACACCCGCTCGATCACCGCTTGCTCGTTGCGGTCGACCTGATCCTCGCGCGCGACGCTCGCGCGTGCGCCCCGCTCGTCGCTTCCGCAGGTGAAGGCGTCCAGCGTCTCGCCGAGCATGGCGATCGCATCCGCGGCGACCTCGACAATGGCCTCGACCGATTCGCCCGGGAACCGCGTTTCCCCGGCCCTGCACAAGATACGTGCGACATCCGCGGCATAATCCCCGATGCGCTCGAGCTCCGAGACCAGCTCCATGCAGGCGCCGATGGCCCGCAGATCCGCACCGGCCGGCTTGTAGGCGGCCAGCGTCACCAGGCATTCCTGCTCGAGCAGGCGCCGTTGCTGATTGATGTGCGTGTCCCCTTCGATGATGCGCTCGGCCAGCTCGAGGTCGTGTTGGCTCAGGCAGATCACGGATTGGTTCAAGGCGTCGATGACCAGCTTTCCCATGTCGCCGACCGCATTCTGAAGCTGCGCGCGCCGGCGCTGCACCAGATTGATGTTCTCGCTCATCCCATCGTCCCCTGTCTCTTGTGTCGATGCTGTCGAAAGCCCGATGGCTTCGGCGACGGGTATAACATAAGGTCGTCGGCCCGCCTAGATTGGGAACGGATCAAGAATAAGTAAGGCAACTCGACGAGAGAATACCTTTGCCACGGTTGTCGTTGTCCTTCTCGATTGTGGCAACGACAACGACAACGATTCGGTTCGGTGCCCAACTGATTTCTGACACGTCATTCGGTTTTTCCCGAGCCATAGCGCGATGCAAGCTCCGCGGGTCCAACTGCTTTGCCGAAGAAATAGCCCTGCGCCTCGTTGCAGCCCTCGCGAATCAGAAGCTCGGCTTGCGCGGCTGTTTCGACGCCTTCGGCGAGGACCGCCAGACCAAGACTGCGTGCCAGACCGATGACGGCTTGCACGATGGCTTCATCGTCGCTGCCGGTCATCAGCCGCGCGATGAAGGAGCCGTCGATCTTCAGGCGTCGAATCCCGAGGTGCTTGATGCAGGCCAGGGACGAGCAGCCGGTACCGAAGTCGTCCACCGCCAGACCGATGCCGAGTCCGCTGAGCTGCTCCAGATTGACGATCGTGCGCTCGGGGCGCGCCATGATCGATGCCTCGGTCAGCTCCAGCTCCAAACGCCGCGGGTCGAGACCCGTTCGCGCCAGGATCGATTCGATCTGCTCCGGCACGTCGTCGCCCTGAATCCTGTGCACGGAGAGATTGACGGCGAGTCGGGGTACCGAAAATCCACCCCGGTCCCAGGCGGCCACCTGTGCACAGGCGTGCTCGAGGACCCAGAGATCCAGTTGATCGATCAGCCCGATCTCGTTCGCCAACGGGAGAAATTGGGCAGGAGACAAGAGGCCCAGCCTCGGATGGTTCCAGCGGCATAGGACCTCGATGCCGCACAGCTCGCCGTCGGGCAGGCCCACCTGGGGTTGATATTCGAGCATCAGCTCGTCGCGCGGGAGCGCGCTTCGCAGCTCCTGCTCCAGGCGCAGGCGCTCCGCGGCCCCTTCCGACATCTCCGGATCGAAGAATCTGAAGCCGTTGCGGCCGGCCGCCTTGGCGCGGTACATGGCGATATCGGCGTGTCGGATCAGGGTGTCGGCATCGATTCCGTCGAGCGGATAAATGCCGATGCCGATACTCAAGCTGAGGAAGAGCTCGCGACCCTCGACCTCGAAGGGTGTCGCGAAGAGGTCGAGCAGGCGTCTTGCCAGGATCGCTGCATCGTTTGGCTCCTGGACGTCCTCGGAGATGACGACGAACTCGTCGCCCCCCAAGCGGGCGAGGGTATCGCTCGCCCGCACGGCTTGCGTCAAGCGCACGGCGACCTGTTTGAGCAAGAGGTCGCCGACCGAGTGTCCGAGGGTATCGTTGACGATCTTGAACCGGTCCAAGTCCAGGAAGAGGAGCGCCGTCTCGCCGCCGCGTCGGATCGTGCGGGGGATCACCTCCGCCAAGCGCTGGCGGAACAGACTCCGGTTGGGTAATCCCGTGAGGGCGTCGTGCTGGGCGAGAAAGTGCAGTTGCTCACGCGAGCGCTTCAGCTCGGTGATGTCGCGGTTCACGCCTCGGCGCCCCAGAAAATCTCCCGATTCGCCGGAGACGGGGGTGCAGGAATGCTCGATCCAATGCTCACGGCCATCGAGGTGGCGGATCCGCAGCTCAAGCGGCGTGATATCGGTCGAATCGTCGCCGAGATGGGCCCGGAGGTGGTTTTCCCAGAGGTGGCGATCGTCCGGATGAAGCAGGCGACGGAAGAGGTCTGCATCGGCGACGAATGCCGCCGAGGGATAGCCGCTGAGGCGGGTACAGGCAGGCGAAACATAGCGATACTGCCCGTCCGGCCCGATCCAGTATTCCCAGTCCGAGCTGAATTCGGCGATGACGCGATAGCGCTCGCGACTCTCGCGCAAAGCCTCGCGTTGCAGGACGGCCTCGGTGCGATCGACGACGGCACAGAGGACGCGACGCCCTTCATCGTCCTCGGTCGGCAGCGCGACCATGTGGAGATCGCCGATGAAGATCTCGTTGTGCTTAGTCCGAAACCGCACCTCGCGTAGATCGACCGGCTCGTCCGGGCGCAGATGCGCGAGCGCGTGAATGGCCGGTCCTCGGTCGGGCTCGTCGATCAGCCGGACGAAGAAGTACTGATGAAAGGCGGTGTCGCGCAACCCGAAGAGACGCCGTGCCTCTTCGTTGGCCTCCTTGACGAGCCCCTGTCCGTCGACGACGAGCTCGGGTATGGGCAGGCTGTTGAAGAAGGCCATGAAGCGACTTAAGGCGCCCTGGGTCTGATGGTAGCTGCGCTGAAGCTCCTCGTTCTGGATCTCCAGCTCGGCCTGATAGATGCGGAGGCTTTCGACCAAGGCGGCTTGGTCGACGTCCTTGCCGACAAGGAGTTTTTCGGCCAGATCGAAGCGGCCCTGCCGCAGCGCGAGAAGCGCGCGCGTGCGCAGCTCTTCGTCGGGAACCTCGAACGGGTTACCGGGATCGGTGAGCGGCTGATCGTCTGCAGTCGACACCCCGCTAGCCCTCGCTGCCGCCTTCGGACCATTGACTGACATTGATGTGGCTGACGATCACGCCGCCGCCCGGGTGGTGGATCGGTGCGACATGCATGGAGAACCAGCGTCGTTCCAGGGGAGAGTGACAGGGGTAGTCCATAGCAAACGCGTCGCGCTGCCCCTCGAGGACCGCGCGGATGCCCTCCAGTGCGGTCCGTCCCCCGGGGCTGTCGTCGCCCGAGCTTGCATCGCAGGCGGAGAGATAGTTCGATCCGACGCCCGAGACCTTCAGGTCGGGGTCGCCGTTGGCGGCGGCGAACTCGCGCCAGGCGCGATTCACGAGTGTGATGACGCCGTTCGAATCGAGCACGGCGACATGCTCCGGCAGCGAGTCCAGCACCGCCTGCATGCGCTCGACATCGTAGAGCGTGGTGATGTCGACGAAGGTCGCCACCGCGCCGCGCGCGTCGCCCGGGCGCACCGCGTAGGGCAGGACGCGCTCGAGATAGACGCGCCCGTTGGCCGCGTGGATCTCGCGCTGGAGCATCTCGCCGCTGTCGACGGTGCGATGCAGCTCGTCGATGAAGCTCGGATACTGCAGCAGGTTCGCAAAATCGTCGATGGGCCGCCCGAGATCCCCGTTGCGGATCTTGAACAGACTGGTCGCCTCGGGCGTGAAGCGGGTCAGGCGCAGCGACGAATCGACGAAGACGGTGGCGATGGCGGCGGCCTTGGCCATGCTGTCGAGATCGGCATTGAGCCGATTGAGGATCTCGATCTTCTCCTGATTCTCGGCGTTGACCGTGTAAAGCTCCTCGTTGACCGATTGAAGCTCCTCGTTGGAGCTTTGCAGCTCCTCGTTGGAGGCCATCAACTCCTCGTTGGTCGCCTGCAGCTCCTCGTTGGCGGTCTCCAGCTCCTCGATCGTCGCCTGCAGGCTCTCGCGGGTCGCGTTCAGCTCGCGCTCGAGCGTCTCCATGCGCTGGATCGTTTCGCGGTCGACATTGATGGTTTCCATACCGGTCGTGGTGGCGCGCGGCTCGCCCGGTGCCGGGACCTGATCGGGCTTGGGCTCGGGCTCGGGTTCAAAGGACAGCAGCAGATGCGACTCGCCCTGAATCACGTCGAACGGCCGCACCACCAAGCGCAGCCGGCGCGAGACGCCGTTCGCGAGCCCGAGGGTCAAGATATCGGAGCGTAACGGCGTGGCACTGCGCGCTGCCTTATGCAGCAGCGCTTGGGCGACCGGAGCAAGCGGGGCCGCAAGCAGCTTGGCGACATCCAGGGTCGCATTGCCCTCGGTGATACGCAGATAGTCCCCGACCTCGCCGAAGACGTGGAGCAGCTCGAAGCGATTGCTGAGCAAGAGACTGGCCGGCGCATAACCGCGCAGCAGCATGGATTGTCCGGCATCGATGACGGCGGCATCGCTGGCGAGCTGATGACCGTGCCGCCCGGGACGCCGTCCGGGCAAGCCGGTCGCGCGCGCGGCGAGCGGGGTGTTCGCCAGATCCAGCGGCAGCGACACATGGCGCAGGATCCGATAGATCTTGTGCTTGGAGCTGACGGCGGTGAAGTCCGACTGAAGCTCGGCCAAGGTCTCGCTCGGACCCAGGAAGAGGAATCCGCCCGGTGCCAACGCGTACTGGATGCGGCGCAGCGCCCGCTCTTGAGCCTGAGTGCGGAAATAGATCAAGAGGTTGCGACACGAGACCAGGTCCATCCGCGTGAAGGGTGGATCCTCGAGCAGATTGTGCTTGGCGAAGACGATGCTCTGGCGGATCTCGTTCTTGACGACGAAATGGTTGCCGCGCTTGTAAAAGAAGCGCTCGAGCCGTTCCGGGGAGAGCTCCGCCGTGATCGCCTCGGAGAAGACCCCTGCGCCGCCGACCTCGACATTCTGCTGCTCCACGTCGGTCGCGAAGAGCTTGAAGTTCGGCCAACGCCGCGCGCGGTCGAAGGCCTCGGCGAACAGGATCGCCAGGCTGTAAGCCTCTTCGCCGGTGGATGCGCCCGCCACCCAGGCCCGTATCGGCTGGTTCTCGCCGCGTTCGGCGACGATGGTCTTCACCACCGTCTCGGCCAGGATGTCGAAGGTCTCCGGGTCGCGGAAGAAGCTGGTCACCGGGATCAACATCTCGCGGCGCAGGACCGCCAGCTCACCCCGATCGTTGTCGAGCAGCCGGACATAGCTGGCCAGATCCGGGGTATGACGAACCTGCATCCGCCGCTCGATTCGGCGCATCACGGTCGCCGGTTTGTATTCTCGGAAGTTGATCCCGCCTTGGTGCTGCAACAGATGCATCGTCTCCTCGAAGGCGTCGTCCTTGTCGATGCCCAAGGCGCGCCCTTCGGGCTGGACCTTGGCTCGAGGGATCTGATGAATGTGCTCGACGATGCGCGGACCCAGCTCGTCCGGCGGAAGAATGGCATCGACGAGGCCGGTGGCGATCGCGCTGCGCGGCATGCCGTCGAACTTGGCCGACTCCGGCTCCTGGGCGAGCAGCAGACCTCCGGCGTCGTTGATGGCGACGGCGCCGCGTGTGCCGTCGGATCCGGTGCCGGAGAGGACCACGCCGATGGCATGTTTGCCGAACTCCCTGGCCACGGAGGTGAAGAAGAGGTCGATCGGTAGGGTGAGTCCGCGCGGGTTCTTCGGGGTCAGGCGCAGGGCGTCGCCCGAGACGCTCATCATGCTGGCCGGCGGGATCAGATGGACCCGGTCGGGCTCGATGCGCATATCGTGCTCGACCGTCACGACTGGCATTGCGGTGTGGCGGCCAAGCAGATTGGCCATCATGCTCTTGTGATCCGGCGAGAGATGCTGGATCACCACGTAAGCCGCGCCCAGATCGGTCGGCAAGGACTGAAAAAAACGCTCCAAGGCATCGAGCCCGCCAGCCGACGCGCCGATGGCCACCACATAGCCGTGGAACTGCCCCGAACGCCCCTGCTCGCCCTGCGGCTGCTCGGCTTCGATCACCTTCGACATGACGGATTCCTATGGCTCCTTCGCGGCCGGGTCGCGGATGTCCCGGCCGGTTCAGCATGACGGCCCCGATCGACCCGACGGGATCCAAGACGACCCGGCGACGTCCCTGAGGTCAGGTCGCAACGACTCTTGATTGTAGTCTTGCGCTCTTGCGCGTGCCGTGATTTTCATCAGGGAACGTAATCGTTGTCGTTGTCGTAATCGTAATCGTAATCGACAACGACAACAACGATGTCCTCCCGTCGAGTTGCTTGACTGAACGTTGAATCGTCCCCGGGGTTACCCGGGGACGATCGGAACCAATCTCCCCACCGATTGCCCCATTGTTCCGTCCCCCTCCTAAAATCGAAGCGTGTTTGCGCGAACCATCACCGTCGTCGGTCGAAACCCGGCTGCGGAAGGAGTCACAATGACGGATGATCTCGACACACCGAACAAGCCGCCCGCCGAGCGCTGGCATGCGGAGTCGGCAGCGGCGGTCGTCGGCCGACTCGAGACCAACGAGTCGCGAGGTCTAACGTTCGAGGAGGCCGAGCGGCGGCTTGCCGAGTATGGCCCCAATCGTCTGCCCGAGCCCAAGCGCCGCGGGCCGCTCGTGCGGCTCCTGCTGCAGTTTCACAATCCTCTGATCTACGTCCTCCTGGTCGCATCCGTCGTGACCTTCCTCCTGGACTACTACGCCGATGCCGCGGTCATCCTGGGCGTGGTCATCATCAACGCGCTCATCGGGTTCGTTCAGGAGGGTAAGGCCGAGCAGGCGCTCGAAGCGGTCCGCGCCATGCTGGCGAGCAAGGCGACGGTGCTGCGAGACGGCAATCGGCGCACTCACCTACGCGTACGGCCACTGGATCGTCGCCATGCCCCCGGCGGATGTCTTTCTCGCCGTCGTGGGCCTTGCGGTCGCGGCCATCCCCGAGGGGCTTCCCGCCATCGTGACCATCACGCTCGCGATCGGCACCCGCATCATGGCCCTCGAGAGGGCGATCGTGCGGCGCCTGCCTGCAGTGGAAACCTTGGGGTCGGTCACCGTGATCTGCTCGGACAAGACCGGCACCCTGACCAAGAACGAGATGACGGCGGTTCGTTTGGTGCTGCCGGATCGCGAGATCCAGGTGAGCGGCGCGGGGTATGCCCCCGACGGCGGCTTCGAGCAGGACGGCAGATCCCTCGATCCCTCGTCGCGACGAGGGGCTGCTGAGCCTGGCGCGTTGCGCGCTCCTCTGCAACGACGCCCACCTGAATCGCGAGGATTCGGGCGATTGGACCCTGGTCGGCGATCCGACCGAAGGTGCGCTCATGGCCTTGGCGCTCAAGGCGGGTCTTGACCCGGTCGCCGAGAACGCCGAGCACCCGCGCATCGACGAGATCCCCTTCGAGTCGGAGCATCGTTTCATGGCGACCCTGCATCACGATCATTCCGGTCATGCCTTCGTCCTGCTCAAGGGTGCGCCCGAACGAGTTCTGGGGCTGTGTGCCCAGGATGCTGCTGGCCGCCCTATGGATCCGGAAGTCTGGGGCGAGGGGATCCTGGAAGCGGCGCGATCGGGTCAGCGTGTCTTGGCCTTGGCGCGTCGCGAGGTCCCCGCGGGGACGACGGCGCTCGACATCGACGACATCCAACCCGGCTTCACCCTGCTCGGTCTCGCCGGCATGATCGACCCGCCGCGACCCGAGGCGATCGCTGCGGTGGCGGAGTGTCGGACCGCCGGAATCCGCGTGAAGATGATCACGGGCGACCACGCCGAGACGGCCGCGGTCATCGGTCGCGAGCTCGGTCTGTCCGGCGAGAAGGCGCTCACCGGCGACGTGGTGGAGCGTCTAAGCGACGCGGAGCTGAGTTCGACAACATCAAGAAATCGCTGGTCTTCATCCTGCCGACCAACGGGGCGCAGGCCGGCATCATCCTGGTCGCGGTGCTCGCCGGCGTGGCCTTGCCGATCACCGCCAGCCAGATCCTCTGGGTCAACATGGTGACCGCCGTCACGCTGGCGTTGGCGCTTGCCTTCGAGCCGGCGGAGGAAGGCGTGATGCGCCGTCCGCCGCGACCGCCGAAAGAGCCGCTGATCACCCGAGTGATGCTCACCCGCATCATCTTCGTCAGTTTGCTGATGATCGCCCTGACCTTCGGGGTCTACGAATGGGAGCTGATGCGTGGCCAAAGCCTGGAGGTCGCCCGCACCGCGGCGGTGAACATGCTGGTCTTCGGGGAGCTGGTGTATCTGTTCAACGTGCGTCGATTCACCGCACCCACCATGGCGCGCCACACCCTGTACGGGAATCCGGTCGCCTTCTGGGCTAGTCTCGTCCTGATTGGGCTGCAGCTGCTCTTCACCTATGCCCCGCCAATGCATGCCGTTTTCCATACCAGCGGCTTAGATCTCGCCGCCTGGGGGCTGATTCTGGGGCTCTCGGTCTTCGCCTTCTTCGCGGTGGTGATCGAGAAGGGCATCCTGCGGCGCCTCGGCATCAAACGCATGTAACCCGTAGGTTGTGCCGAGCGAGAGCGAGGCACAACTATCACTCAAAACGTGTACTAATGCATGCAACGACGCAGTAGAATCCGGCTACACCAGCCTGGAAAATATTACCGGAGCAAGCCGATGAACCCCTTGCTGCATATCGACCCGGACGACCCCTATCCCGAGAGCGACGGACAGCCGATGGCGGACAACACCGAACAGTACGATTGGATCGTCAAGATCAAGGAAAATCTGGAGATCCTCTTCGCCGACCGCCCGGATGTCTTCATCGCCGGCGATCTGCTGTGGTATCCGGTGCCGGATCGGCGCGAGACCGGGCCGATCGCCCCGGACGTGCTGGTTGCCTTCGGTCGTCCGAAGGGGCGGCGCGGCTCTTACCGGCAGTGGGAGGAGGGCGGGATCGCGCCTCAGGTCGTGTTCGAGATCCTTTCGCTGTCCAACAGCGAAAAGGAGATGGCGGACAAACTGGCCTTCTACGGCCTATACGGCGTCGAGGAGTATTACCTCTACGATCCCGAACGGAACCGCTTGGAGATCTGGATACGGCGTCGGACCGACGATGGCACGTCCCGTTTGACCGCTCAATCGCATGTCCGAGGCTGGACCAGTCCTCGCTTGGGCATGCGTTTTGCCGTCACACCCGAGACGCTGGAGTTGTTCGATCCGTCCGGACGGCCCTTTCTGACCTCCATCGAGCTGGCGCGGCGGGCCGATGCGGAGCAGGCACGCGCCGTTCAGGAAGCCGCTCGCGCAGACCATCAAGCCGAACGCGCCGACCAGGAAGCCATACGCGCCGAGCAGGAAGCCATACGCGCCCGAGAAGCCGATGCCCGCGCGGACAGGGAGCACGCCCGCGCCGAGCGGTTGGCGGAGCGCTTGCGTGCTCTGGGGATCGACCCGGACGCCGGGCCGCAGTAACCGCATCCGAGCCGTGCGTCTTGCCGATCGGTGATACGGCTCGGGCGGAAAACCGATGCCGGCAGTGCCGAGGCCCGATCAGGTCTCCCGGTCGGCCACGCGCAACATCTCTTTGAGCCGTTCCAATTCCTCCCGAGCATGAACCTGCTCGGTCACGTCGTACTGGACGCCGAGGTAATAGATCAGTTTGCCTTGGCGATCGTACAGCGGTCGAATCGAGAATCGGTTGTAGAAGAGCGTCCCGTCCTTGCGATAGTTGCGCAGTGTGACGGTGGTACGCTTATGCTCGCGGATTGCCTCGCGGACCTTCTCCAACCCCTCTTGGTCGCGGTCTTGACCCTGGAGGAGGCGGCAGTTGTGCCCGACGATCTCCTCGCGGCTGTAACCCGTGATCAGCTCGAACGCCTCGTTGGCGTAAACAATCGGGTTGTCCTCTTGATCTGGATCCGAGAGTGTAATCCCGTTGATCGAGGTATCGAGGATCTGCGACAACACGAAGGGGATCAGATCCGCATCTTTGTCGGCGACGAAATCCATGGCGTGTTCTCTGCGTTGTTTCGTATCCCTCAGAGGTTAGAGGCTTTCGGCGCGAGCGGCAATGGTTGTTGCGCCGACATCAACCACCCAGCCAAGCCACCGTCGCGCCGAGCAGAACCAACATCGCCAAGCCGAATTCCCATCGCATCATCCTGACTTCGGCCTGTCGCGCGAGCACGCTTGGAGACGAGCTCGACGCGACTGCCGCGAGCGCGTCCAGGATGGCGTCGCGCCAACCCGGCAGTCGGATCCGCACGATGCGGCGCAGTTGGCCGCGCAGGGTGCGAATCCGCTCATGTACCGAGCGCAGCGGGATCGGCGACCAGCTGGTCGAATCGCGCGTTGGTCGATGCTGCGAGCGCTGCGATACGAGCCAACCGATCGAGACGGCTCCGACGAGAGCCGCGACCGCGACAGCCGAGCTCAAGGTCCAGGGGTGCGAGTCGGCCTGAATCGGCGACCACAGGCCGGTCGGCGGGTATCCGAGCAGGCTTGTCGCCGCACCGACGATAGCGGGGACGAGGAGGTAAGCGCCGAGGGACATCCGGCTGCGCGGATGCCGTGACCGACTCGTGGTACCCGCGTGCAGCGCCATACCCGCGACAAGCCGACCGCCCAGCAGCGCGACCGCGATCGACGGCCACCAAAGATCGAGGGCGGCAAGGGGCCCCGCATCCATCCAGACCGCGAGAATCGGCAGGGGCGCAAGCACGACCAGCACGAGGGCAAGCCAGGCCATCATCATGCGCAGCGCGCGGTGTCGGGTCCGGTCGGCGTCATCCAGCAGCACCAGTGCCGCGAGCGCGAGACCGGATTGCAGCCCAACCATCGGCAAGAGGGCCGCGATCGCGGCCCCCGACTCGGGTCGTTGCAGTGCGGCCGCGAGCGCCCACAGCCATTGCGCCGTCAACGCCATCAGGACGCTGCCCGCGAGCGCGCGTTGCCCTGCCCATGAAAAGCCCGCGATCAGGGCCGTTGCCGCCGTCGCGAATGCCCACCAGTGGAGCGCTACCCCAATGACCGTCCAGCCGATCGCGCCCAAGGGCAGAAGACGCAGCCAGCCGAGCAGACCGGCCGCGGCGACGAAGGCGATCAGCGCGACACGCACCCCGAGTGTCGTCGACCCGAACGCGGGCAACAGCCACAGATGCACACCGAGCACGCCGGCCTTCACCCCGAATCCAAGCGTCATGAGGACCAGGACGACTGTCGGGTTGTCGAGCGCCGCAACCGCCCCGCGCAGGTCGGCGAAGGAGGTCCCGCCGGCCGCATGGGCGAGGATCAGGAACAGCTCGAACAGCAGCAGGTCGCTGAGCACAAGTAGGATGACCAGCCGTCGGCCGGCCGAGCGTGCCGCACGCGTTGCCGCCTGGAGGATCAGCGCGTAAACCGCATAGCCCGCCAGCGTTCCGGCGGCGAACCACATGAGTCCGTCGTCCGCCAAGGCGAGGGCGAAGCCGGACCCCATCGCGAGCAACGCCGGCAAGGCCGAACGCCGTTCGCCGACATCGCCCGGTCGTCGACCGCCCATCAGCGCGCCGGCGATCAGCCACAGCAGCGCCGTCGTCGCCAAAAAGACCCGTCCGGTCGCATCGAGTGCCAGCCCGCTCCCCAGCAGTGTCTCGGGTAGGGACAGCGTCAGGTCGGGGACAAGCAGTGCAACCGCCAGCGCCGGCGCGGCCGACCAGGGTAGAAGTCCAATCACCCATGGCCGTGCCGCGCGAATCGCCCACAGTGACGCGGCGAGGAAGGGCCAAGCCAGGGCGAACAGCACCGCCGACTGAAGGAGTCCCGCGCTCACGGTCGCCTGAACTCCTGCTCCGCGATAAAGCGTGCCCACTCCAGCGGACTGAAGGGCATCGCCGCGAAGAGCCCCGCTAGGACGGCGGCCAGCGCCGTGATCAGGGGCGGCCACAAGAGAGCGCGTGCGGTCTCGCGCCGCCCGAATTCCCGCTCCTCGGGCCAGGTCGCGGGCGGCTCGCGGAACCAGGCGGCATGGAGTATCGGCAGGAAATAGGCGGCATTGAGCAGGCTGCTTGCTGCCAGGACCACGAGCACCCAATATTGACCCGCGTCCAAGGCGCCTAGGCCCAGATACCACTTGGTGATGAAGCCGGCCACCGGCGGTGCGCCGATCATACCGAAGGCCGCGATCGTGAATGCGACCATGGTCCAAGGCATCCGGCGGCCCACGCCGTTCATCTCGCTGACCTTGTGGATCCCCAGTGTCTCGGCCAGATTTCCGGCGCAGAAGAACAACGTGATCTTCATCAGCCCCTGATGGACCAGATGCACCAGACCGCCGACGGTGGCGATGGGGCTGGCGATCGCGACACCCAGGATGATGTAGGAGACCTGACTGACGGTCGAGAAGGCGAGTCGCCGCTTCAGATCATCCTGGAAGATGGCGCGCAGGGATCCGTAGAGGATGGTCGCCGCGGCCAGAATGGCCAGCGGCAGCGTGACCCCGAGCAGGGCCGAGAATTCGACCCCGAAGACCTCGTAGACCACCCGCACGATCCCGAAGGCGCCGGCCTTCACGACCGCGACCGCATGCAGCAAGGCGCTGACCGGCGCCGGGGCAACCATGGCCATCGGCAGCCAGGCATGCAGCGGGATCAGGGCGGCCTTCACCCCGAGACCGGCGATCAGAAAAATGAAGATGAGGATCAGGGCCGGATGATGCGACGGATCCAGCTCGGACACGAACCCGCGCGGGGTGAACTCGAGCGTCCCGGTCAGGGTATAAAGCCAGACGGTCCCCAGCAGCATCAGGGCACCGCCGCCGATCGTATAGGCCAGATAGACCTGACCGGCCCGGCGCGCGACCTCGGTGCCGCGATGTACCACAAGAGGGTAGGTGGCGAGGGTCAGCAACTCGTAGAAGAGCAGGAAGGTCAGCATGTCGGCGGCCATGGCGACCCCGACGGTCGCGGTCACGCAGAGGCTGAAGAACCCGAAAAAGCGGCTGCGATGTGGCGAGCCCTCCAGGTAGCCGATGGCATAGACGGTCGTGACCAGCCACAGCAGACTCGACAGGACCAGGAAGAGCAGCGCCAGCGGTCCCGCGCGCAGGCCCAGATCCAAGCCTGGCAGAAAGGTCAAGCGCACCTCGTAGGTATGCCCGTGGGCGACGCCCCAGATCATGACGCCCACCAGCGCGAGCTTGGTCAAGGCCCCCGCCAAGTTAAGCGTGGTGCGCAGGCGCACGCGCGACTCGTCCAGACCGAAGATCAGTAGACCCGGAACCAGCGAGCTGCAGAGGACCAGGAGCGGAACCCAGGCGTCCAAGGTCATGGGGTCACGACCTCCGTCTGGATCCCAAAGGGGTTGCCGATCTCGAGCAAGGCGAGCGGCTGAGAGACGATCAACCCCATCAGCACCGCCGCCACGGCCAGTGCGAAGGCGACCCACTCCATCGTCGCCGGCACCGGCTGCGCCTGATGCGGGTTCTCGGACTGGGTGAAGGCATAGCCGACGACCTTAAAGACATAGGTTGCGGCCAGCACGCCGCCGAGGATGATGACGATCGCCCAGCCCCAGCGACCCTGCGTCAGCGCCGACTCCAGCAACAACCATTTACCGACGAAGCCGCCGCTCGGTGGCAGCCCCATGATGCTGACTCCGGCCAAGGCAAAGGCGGCCATGCTCAGCGGCAGTCGCTGCACGACGCGATCCAGATCCGCGATCCGGTCGTGCCCGCCGAAGCGCAGCAGATTCCCGGCAACCAGGAACATCGCCGCCTTCGCCAAGGCATGGGAGAGGGCCAGAAAGAGGACACCGGTCCAGGCCATCATCCCGGTCCCGACGGCCAGCGGAAAGGCCAGAAACAGATAGCCGATCTGGGCCACCGTCGAATAGGCGATCAGGAGCTTCAGACGTGTCTGAACCAGGGCCAGAATCGAGCCCCAGAGGATGGCCGCTGCGCCCAGCAGGCCCAACAGCGTTGAGACCCCGCCGGCGATCTCCCCGAAGAGCTCGACCCAAAGACGCACCAGCAGATAGAAGGAGCCCTTGACGACGAGCGCCGAGAGCGCGGCGCTGACCGGCGCCGCTGCGCTCGCATGCGCCGGGGGCAACCAGAAATGCAGCGGGAACAGCGCCGTCTTGAGCATCAAGCCGGCGCTCATCAGGCCCATCGCGGCCCAGGCGGCCGGCTCCGCGGCAATCCGCTCGGCCAGCAGAGCGATATCGACCGTCCCGTAGGCGTGGTAGAGCAGGGCAACCCCGAGCAGATAGGCGAGCGATCCGAGCAGACTCACCAACAGATAACGCATGGCCCCGACCAGCGCATCTGCACCGCCGGCAATCGCCGTGAGCGCCACCGCCGAGAGGCCCAGGATTTCGAGCGTCACGTAGAGATTGAAGATGTCGGCCGAGAGAAAGAGCGCATTGAGCGCCGTCAACAGAAGCAGCCAGAGCGGCCAGAAGACCTGCCCACGGGCGGGGGTGTCTCTGAAATAGGCGGCCGCGTAGAGACTGATCCCGAGACCGACGACGCCGGTCATGAGCAGCATTGCGAGACTCAGCCCGTCCGCGTAGAGATCAATGCCGAGAGGCGCACCCCAGCCGCCCACCGCAAGGCGTTGCGGGCCGTCGGCGACAAGTTCGGGAATCTGGAGGATCACGGCGCCGAGGAGTGCGATGACACTGAACAATCCGATCGGTGTTGCCCAGCGTCGCATCACGAACGCGAGCAGTGCGCCGATCAGGGGCAGCAGGATTGGCGCAGTCAGTCCGCTTTGTCCCAAGACGACCGGATCCATGGTTTCAGCGCTCGGTCTCGTCGGGCAAGCGGGCCCGCCCGGTTGCGCCCGCGACACGCAGCATGAGACTGAGAGCCAGGGCCGTGGCGGCAACCGCCACCACGATCCCGGTGATCACCATCGCGTGGGGCACGGGATCCGGGATCCCCGACGCCGTGCGACCTGCCAGGCCGGCCAGCACCAGGAAGACCCCGCTGCCCATCACATTGAACGCCAGGATCTTACGCAGCAAATGGGCGTGCACGATCAAGGCATAGAGACCGAGTACAAAGAGTCCGAGCCCCGTCAGTGCATAGAGGACCGCGGGTGTCATGGATGCTCCTCCGGGCGTCCGCCCAGAAAGAGTGCCGCCAGGGTTGCCCCGATGGAGAGACTGGCGGTCGCCTCGATCAGCAGGATGAGTGCACCGGCCCATTCGAGCGGATAGTCCAGCCAAACCGCTCCGAGAAAGAGCGAAACCAGGCCCACGAGGATGAAGATCAGCACGCCGGCGACCAGGATCAGGCGAAGCGGCCACCCCGCCAGAGCGACAGGCAACCGCCAGCCCGTGAGGGTCAGAACCACACCGGCCGCACCGAGCACGGCACCCGCTTGGAAGGCCCCGCCGGGCGATGCGCTCCCAGCCCACAAGAGATATCCGGCCACGATGAGCATCAAGGGCGCATAGAGTCGGCTCAGCCGATCCAGCATGGTGCCGGGCTGCCGATCGGCGAAGGGCGACCCTTCGGCCAAGGACCAGACGCCGGCCAGCGCCAACAGCAAGACGACCAGCTCGAGCAGGGTGTCGTAGCCGCGGAAGTCGAGCAGCACGGCCGTCACCGGATGTGTCACCCCGGTGTCGGCCATCGCCGCCTCGACCTGTGCGGATAGCCCCGGCGATTCGGACGGGAGCGAGAGGATGGCGAACGCGAGGCCACCGAAGATCGCGGCCAAGAGCGCGATCAGGAGTAAATGCGCTGCGCGTGCGCCCAACCCCATTGGTGTCACGTCAAAACGCCGCTTCGGCGCGGGCGGTCATGTTTCGGCATCTCGGCGTTCCTGCGGCTGAGGGTTCTCCGTTCGGCTCGACTGTGCGTGCTCGTCCGCCAGCGCCGACAGCGGCAGCCGTGCGAGCGCTGCGAGCAGCAAGGCGCCGGTCAAGCCGGCACCGATTGCGGCTTCGGCCAGCGCGATGTCCGGGGCGTCGAGCCGGACCCAGACCAGAGCCAGGGTTAGGCCGAAACCGACGAAGAGGACCACGGCTTCCAGCAGCCCGGGGCTCGCCAAGGCCCGCGCCGCGAGCCAGAGGAGCAGAAGTGCGAGAAGGCCATCGATCGCCCAAGCGACCTGTCCGATCAAGTCCATGGCGCGATCAGGTCCATGGCCCGATCCCGCGGCGCAGCGCCGCACGCGCGACCAGGTGGCAGGCAAAGGCCGAGGCGACCAGAACCAAGAGCCAAATCAGCGCCAGCTTGCCCACCGCAGCAAACGACTCCGCCTGTACCGCAAGCCCGGCCACGATCAGCCCAAGCCCCAGGTTGTCTGCCTTGGTCAGGGCATGCAGACGGGTGTAGACATCGGGGAAGCGCAGCAGCCCCACTGTCCCGGCGAGAAAGAAGACTCCGCCGAGGATCAGCAGGCCGGCCGAGACGCCATCAGGGATCGACATGGCCGTCCTCCCCCTCGCCGCTCCAACTCCGGCGCACGAAGGCGACCATGGTGACGGCGGCCAGCAGGGCGAACACCAGGGCGACATCACGCACCGCCGGGTGACCGGATGCCTCCGCGAGCAGCAGCAGGACCGCGACGGCGGTGGTGCCGAACAACTGGGCCGCGAGCATGCGGTCCGCCGGGGTGGGGCCGCGCAGGATCCGCCAGAGTCCGGCAGCCAGCGTGAAGATCAAGACAAGGGCAAGTGCGAGATACAACAGGGTCATGACGCCTCGGCGTGGGTGCTCGGCGGCGTGCTCAGCCGAATGCGGAAGAGCGCGGCGACCTTGGTCTCGAGGGCTGCCAGATCCCCTTCGTTCGAAGCACGCTGATCCAGGATATGGATGATAAGGTTATTCCGAACGATCTCGGCACTCAAGGTTCCCGGCAGAAGGCTGATGACGGCCGTCATGACGACACGTGCCCGACCGGGCGGAAGACGCAGCCGATAGGTCAGGATGCCCGGCGCGATGGGAAGGCTCGGCGCACAGGCGCGCCAAGCGACATCGACCCCGCCGCGCAGAGACCACCAAAGGAAGAAAGGAACGAAGCGGGCAAATCCGACCGCGGACCAAGGCACCGGACGCGACAGCGACAGACTCAGGGCAGTGGCCAGTACGACGAAGAGACCGCCGAGCGGCCAAGAGCCGGGCTGCCCCTCGGTCAAGATCCACCACAGCAGCGCGAAGAGCGCGAGACGCAGCGCCAGGGTTCGTACAATCGTCAATGGCCCGTGCAGTCGCATCAGTTGTTCCCGACCGGAGCGGGTGCGTTGAGGGCCTCGTCCGGCCAGAATCGCGTCCCGAATCCGGCCTCGGCTTTGGGCAGGTTCCAGAGACCCTCGGCGTCGGCGAAAGACGGACATAGTGCCAGCATCACGAGTAGCTTGGTCGGGGTTCTGAACGTTCGCATGGTCTGAAGGATAACCTCCGGAGCCTATGATGCACACCTTGAGCGGATCGGCCGTCTCGCAATCGCCCGCTATCCCGCGGTGCTCTTCCGAAGCTGAAGGTTGCCGGGCAGCCGATGTATACTGCTCGGCCGACGCCCCCTCCGTTCGATCCTCCGATTTGAATTCGATATGGCAAAGAAGCAGAAGCGATTTTCCGTCAAGGCCCGTCAGCAGGCGTGCGCGGTCACGCCCGAGTCGGCGCGCGCGGATCTCGATGCCGGGCGCTTTCGCGAGGCGATGACGGGCTTCAAGGATTTGTTGAAGCAGGCCCCTGCGGGCGAAGACAAGGATGGACTTCGGGTCGGGCTTGCCGATGCCTACGAGGGGCGCGCGCACCAGCTCGGCGCCAAAGGCATGCACAAGGAGGCACTGGTGATGTGGGAGAACCGCGCCGCGTTGGGGGCGCTCCCGGCGCATCCGGGCCACGCCATCTGCCTGCTCCGTCTGGGACGTGTCGCTCAGGTCATGCCGATGCTGGACGACGTCTCCTTGAAAGCCGATCCCGAGTCCAGGGCGCTGTTGCTCGGCCACCTGGCGGCCCAAATGCTCGCCGGTACCGACGGGATTGCCGAGGCCCTGCCCGCCGATGACCCTATCCGCGTGCAAGCGACCGTTGCCGAAGAGGCCCTCAATGCCTATTGCGTCGGCAACGATCAGGCGCTCGCGCAGGCGCTGAAGGCGATCCCGTTCCGTTCGCCCTATCGCGATCTGGTCCAGATCCTCAAGGCAGTGAGTCGTCTCGACCCCGCCGCGCGCGATCATCGGGGTGACTGGGCAGAGGAGGCGCGCAACGAGGCGGTCAAGCTCCTGGACCGCATCGACGACAACTCGGGCTTCGCCGGGTTGCGCGATGCCGCGCGCTTGGCGCTGCTCTCGGAGATCGAGCTGGCACCCAAGCTCCGCGATGTCGGCCCGGCGACACGCGATCTGGTCTTCTCTCTGCGCGGCTGGCCCGCCGAGCGTGCGATCCTCTGGAACGAGCTGCAGACGCTCGGCAACTCGCCGCAGCCGAAAGAACTCCTGCGTCTGATGTTTCGGCATCGCCGGGCACTCGGCGAGACCTGGGTTCACGAGCGTGGGCTGCGTCTGCTCTTGCCGAAGCCGCAAACCGGCGCGAAATGGTGGATCGAGGTCGGCGGCAAGCCGCTGCGCAAGATCGACGGATACCTGCTGGATGCCTGGGAGAGCGAGGGGGAATCGGATCCCTGGAAGGTCGCCACCTACTGGCAGGATTACGCGGATCTTGCTCTGGACGCCGCCGGGCATCGCGTCGAGCCGGGCAGCGATGCCGCGTTGCGGATCGCGCTCGTGCTGCGTCGTACAGAAACCCTCTTTAAAATCCTTGAGCGAATGGAGCCGGATTCCGACCCGGAATCCTTACCTGGAACCATTGCGGCCGACCTGGAAGCCAGCCTCGAGCACGACCCCGACGACCGAGCCACCTATCTGAGCCTGATCGCCTACTATCTGCGCGGCGGCAAGGCGCTCAAGGACGCCCGCAACATCCTCAAGCTCGCCCAAGCCCGCTGGCCAACCGACAAAGCGGTCCTGACCGCCGCCATGGATACCGCGATCGCGAGTGGGGCCTTCAAGAAGGCCGCGACCATCGCCGCCGACATCCTGGCGGTGGATCCGATCAACAGCGGGGTGCGTGAGCGGCTGGTGGAGGCGCATCTCGCGCATGCCCGCAAGAATTTAAGGGTTAAGCGAGCGGACTTGGCCATGCATGCACTGGCCCTAGCCGAGGAGTGGAGCCGCACCGAGCGGACGCGCGAGCGCTTGGAGCTGGTGCGCGGTCTGGCCGAGCTGCTCGCGTTCGATCCGCAGGGCGAGGGACGTCTGCAGGCCCTGGCCGAGAGTCTCGGCAATGGGCTGGCCGCCCGCCTCATGCTCTTGCTGGAGGCCGGCGTCTGCGGTATTCCCGGCGCCCGTCTGCTGAAACAGCTTGGACTTGCCAAGGCACCCACACCCGACGAGGTGGACCTGCGTGCCTTCTTCGCGCGCGTTCGGGCGCATCTGGATACGGGGGCCAAGCTCCCGAGCGAGGTCGGGAGCACGTTGAAGGGGCCGCTCAAGCAGACGGCCCGCCTCAAGCTCGATCAGGGCGAGATGGAGTCGATCTGCGAAACTCTGCGCCGCACCGACCTGCACGACGTGCGGCTGGCCTTCGCGGAGGCCGCCTTGAAGCGCTGGCGCGGCGAGCCGGTCTTCGAGCTCCATGCGTTCGAGGCCCGTCACCGCGGTGTCGTGCCTTGGAACGTCCCGATGCACGAGACCCTGCGCTTGGAGCAGGCGCTCGAGCGTGCACGCGACAACGGCGACTCCCGTCTGGTGCATCGGATCATCGAGGCCCTGAGCGGACCCTCGCTGCCCTTCGGTGGACCGCTGCGCGGTGGCTTCGGTGGCGGCTTCAACGAAGACGAATGGGATGACGAAGACGACGACATCGACGACATCGACGACGGCGACATGGCCCAGAGGTCGATCTCGCTCTTGGCCGACATGATTCGCACCCTCGGGCCGAGCGGCTTCCGCGCCATGATGCAGATGCCGGGTCCGGTCGGCGAATCGATGCGCGCGATCGAGCGCGATCTCGGCAAGGAGGCATTAGACCTATTGATCAATGCCCTGGCGGCCGACATGAATACCAAGGGTCTGCCCTTCCCGGATCCTGGCGATTTCAACCCCGGGCCGTCTCCGAGCACCCGCAAACGCAATCGCGCCAAACGAAAGCGCCGCTGAGCGGGCCGATGCGGGGGCCCTCGAAAATCGGAACCTCGACAACTTGAACCGCGTCCCCGCCGACCCCCGCGGGTCCGCACGAGATCGACTCTAGCCGACGACACCGCATACCCCGCCGGACGCGGTTCAACAACCATCGGACCCTGATCGCATGACCGACCCCTTTCTCATCCTCGGCGTCCCCTTCGATGCGGAGGACGCCGCCATCGAAGCGGCCTATCTCGCCGGTCTGCGCCGCGCCTCCCCCGAGCGCGATCCGGCCGGTTTCGAGGCCCTGCGCGGGGCCTACGAAAAGATCCGCACCCGACGCGATCGCCTCGCCTACGCGCTCTTCGATCAGACCCCGCCGACCGCCGCCGACATCCTGGCCAAGGCCGCGCCCGTGGGCGAGCCGCGACGCCCGAAGCGGGCCACGCTGACCGCGCTGCTGCGCGGCGAGGTCTGACGCATGGAGGACGCAAAGGCGGCGTTGCTCGAACGTTTTCGGGCCTATCTGGAGGAAGAGCCGGACGTGCGCGAGGGCTCGGGGACAGGCATCGGCGACACGGACGAGCCCGACGCGCCCGACCTCTTTACACTGCTCGCCGAGCTGGCCGCCCTCAAAAACGAGGTCAAGCTCGAGTCGCGCCAGGTGAAGAGCGCGCTTGAACAGTTCCGCGACCTCTTCGACAGCCTCCGGCAGGCGAACGAGCATCTGTCCGCGGAACTGTCCCGACGTCAACAGGATACCCGGGACATCGCCCTGAACGCCGAGCGCGACATCCTGCTCGAGCTCATCGAGCTGCGTGACCGGCTGCGGGACGGCCGCGGTCAGGCCGCCGCCTATCGGCCCAACTGGCTTGCGCACGCCAGCGGCGCGGCCGAGTTCATCACGGGTATGACGCAAGGCTTGAGCATGAATCTGCGCCGGCTCGACGAGACCCTGGATCGGCGCGAGGTGCGGCCGATCCAGGCCGTCGGGCAGCCCTTCGATCCGCGGATCATGCGTGCACTCGAGGTCGGGCGCGATCCCGCCCTGCCGCTCGGCACGGTGCTCGCGGAGCTGCGTACCGGTTATCGGCGCGGCGAGTCGCTCTTGCGGCTCGCCGACGTCATCGTCAACAAATTCGAGGACCATCCCCAGTGAGCGACATCATCATCGGCATTGATCTCGGCACCACCAACTCCGAGGTCGCGGTGGTCGAGGAGGGTCGAGTCCGACTCATCCCGGTCGACGGCAACCCCATTCTGCCCTCCGTGGTCGGGATCGCGGACGACGGCGCCCTCTTGGTCGGTCAGAGCGCCCGCAATCAGTACGTCCTGGCCCCGGAGCGCACCATCCGTTCGGTCAAACGGCGTATGGGCGAGGACACCGTTATCGAGATGGGCGCGCAACGCTACAGCCCGCAGGAGATCTCGGCGCTCATCCTCGGTCGGCTCAAGCGCGCCGCCGAGTCCGATCTGGGCCAACCGGTGAGCAAGGCGGTCATCACGGTCCCGGCCTATTTCTCCGATGCGCAGCGCCAGGCGACCCGCGACGCCGGCCAATTGGCGGGGCTCGAGGTGGTGCGCATCATCAACGAGCCGACGGCCGCCGCACTCGCCTACGAGGTCGATCACCATGAGCCCAAGACCATCCTGGTCTACGATCTGGGCGGCGGTACCTTCGATGTCTCGGTCGTGCGTCTGGCCAAAGAGGTGACCGAGGTGCTGTCGAGCCACGGCAACAACCAGCTTGGCGGCGACGACTTCGACGGTAAGATCCTGGAGCACCTGGTCGCGCATCTGAAAGAGCAGGGCACGGATCCAAGCGCGAATCGCGTCGCCATGGCGCGTCTGACCCGCGGGGCGGAGATCGCGAAGATCGCGCTCAGCGACGCCCCCTTCGTGCGCATCGACGAGGAATATCTGCTCGAGCATCAGGGCAAGCCGGTCAATCTGTCCCTGGAGCTCTCCCGCGACGACTACGAGGCGATGATCGCGCCCTATATCGACGAGACGCTGGACGCGGTGCATACCGCGCTGGAAGGGGCCGGTTTGGGCATCGGAGATCTCAGCGAGGTCCTGCTGGTCGGCGGTGCCACCCGCACCCCCTTGATCCAGCAGCGTCTCGAAGAGCTGCTGCGGATGCAGCCGCGCAGCGAGATCGACCCGGATCTGTGCGTGGCGAGCGGCGCGGCCATCCAGGCGGCCGTGATCGGCGGTCAGCGGGTCTCGCGCGTGCTGGTGGACGTCACGCCCTACACCTTCGGGACCAGCGCCTTGGGCGAGCTCAACGGCGAGTTTTATCCCTTCGTCTATGTCCCTTTGATTCGCAAGAATACCCCGATCCCGGTGACCAAGAGCGATGCCTTCTCCACCATCGAGGACGGCCAGTCCGCGATCGACGTGCGCGTCTACCAAGGCGAGGATCCGGACGCGCTCAACAACACCGAGATCGGCGCCTTCCGCATCGAGGGCCTGAGCGATGCGCCGGCCGGCAACGTCATCGTCACCACCTTCTCGCTCGACGTGAACGGCATCCTCAAGGTCACCTCGCGCGAGAAGAGCACCGGGCTCGAGCAGCGCATCGTCATCGACAACGCCACCGCCCGCTTCGAGCAGGACACCATGGCCGCCGCACGCGCACGCATCGGCGCACTCATCGACGGCGACTTCAGCGCCGAGCCGAGCAATGCGCCGGAGGAAGGCGGCGGGGAGGGCGTAGCCGCGAGTGCCGAGCGACGCGACAGCGTCCAGGCCATGGCCCTGATCGAAAAGGCCGAGCGCCTGATGGAAACCGCCAATGCGGAGGACCGCGAAGACCTGGTGAACCTCATCGAGATGCTGCGCGATGCGGTCGCGGCGCATGATGATGTCGCCATCCACGAGGCGATGGACGGTCTCTCCGATCTGATCTTCTATCTGGAATCCTGAGTCCGGCGCGGCGAGTCTTATGGACCGTTGCCCCAATTGTCGCGCCCGTCTCGACGGCGCTGAGCAGTGTCGCCGCTGCGGCCTGGAGCTCAACCTGCTGCACGCCGTTGATCGGGCCGGCGATGCCGCCGTCGTGCGCGCGATCCGTCGTCTCGCCGAGGACGACAGGATCGGCGCCGTCCGCGACCTGAAGCAGGCGCAGGCCTTGTCGGGGGGCGCGTTGGTCTCCGCCCTGCTCGCCTTTGCACGTTCGACACCCTCTGCCGAGTCTGCCCATGACATTACAACAGGCCCTCTGGCTCCTGACCGCCGAGCAACTGAAACAGCGCCGCAACCTGTTGTTGAACGGGAACCGCTCGACCCGCAAAGCGGATATGGTCGAGGCGATCTCGCATGAGCTCTTGTCGGCGGATCTAAGCCAGTACTGGGGGAGGCTCTCCGAGCTCGAGCAGAACGCCGTCGCTGAGAGCGTCCATCGCTGGGGCGGATTCTTCGACCGCGTCGGCTTCAAGGCAGGATACGGCTCGCTTCCGAAGGCCTTCGCGACGGTGGCCTATTCCTATTCCTTTTCGCGGCCCGATCGTGATCGCCAGGAGCAGCCTTCGCTGCTGCCGCTCTTCTTCTACGACGGATCGATCCCGGAGGATCTGCGCAAGCGACTGGCGTCGATCGTCGCGGTGCCGAAGCCGTACGAGATCACGAGCTTCGCCGACGAGGACCTGCCGAAGAGCATTGCCTCGGCGAGCATCCTGGAGCCCGAAGAGGCCGCCTCCGAGCCGCTGCGGCGTCTCGCCACCGAGACCCTGATCCATCACGACCTGCCCGGGGTGCTGCGCCTGATCGGTCAGGGCCGCGTCAGCGTCGGTGCCAAGACGGGTCTACCGAGCAGTGCCTCCATGACCAAACTGGAGAGCGTCTTGCTCGGCGGTGATTGGTACAGCGCGGACGACGACTTGGACGAGCCACGCTCGGCCGGCGGTCCGATCCGGCCCATTCGTCCCTTTGCCTGGCCGCTTCTGCTCCAAGCCGGCGGACTGGCAAAGGCCGACGGCAGCAAGCTGGTCCTGACCGCCCGCGGCAACAAGGCGCTGTCTCAGCCGGTCGAGGAGGTGGTCTCGCACCTGTTCGCTCGCTGGCAACAAAAAGGCGCGCCCGATGAGCTGCGTCGCATCGACCTGGTCAAGGGGCAGACGGCAAAAGGCGTGCGACTCAGCGCGGTGTCGGAGCGCCGAGCGGTCATCGCCGATGCGCTCCGGGACGGCTGTCCCCCCGGCCGTTGGGTGGCCATCGACGAGCTTTTCCGACAGATGCAGTTCCGCGGCCGCCGCTTCACGGTGACCGAGAACGCCTGGGGACTGTATTTCGTCGAACAAAACTACGGCAGCCTGGGATCCAACGGGGCCGACGGATTCGAGATCCTCCAGGGACGCTACATCCTCGCCTATCTCTTCGAGTATCTCGCGACACTCGGCATGCTCGATGTCGCCTATACCTCGCCCTACGCCGCGAGATTGGATTACACGGATGAGATCGTGCAAGTATTCCCCGACGGTGTCGACCGAAGCGCCGATCGCGTCGGTCGGGTTAGGTGCGCCGGCACCGTCGCCGTTGAGAAAGAACAGGTTGGCGCGCACCGTCACCCGACATGCGGCGCCGGGATGTCGGGTTACGCTGCGCTAACCCGACCTACGGCGAATACTTGCACAGTCTCGGATGCGTGGGGTGCCGATGAGTTTGCCTTTCTGAGCCGTTACGACGGACTCAGGTACATCCGGCTCAATGCACTCGGGGCCTATTGTTTGGGGCTCGCCGAGACCTACAAGCCCGTGCTCCCGAAGCGACCGCCGCTGTGCTCGATCGGGGCCGATCTGCACCTGACCCTCAAGCGGGAGCCCGAGCCGGCCGAACGGCTGGTGCTGGAGCAGATCGCCAAGCCGCTCTCGGCGACCCTTTGGCACCTGGATCCCGATGCCGTGCTGCGGCACAGTGCCGACACCGGCGAGCGAGGACGCATCCGCGCCTTCATCGAGTCGTCGACGGACGAGGCCCTGCCTGCCGAGGTCGTCCAACTGATCCGCGACGTCGAGGAACGCGCGACCGCACTCGTCGATGCCGGACCGGCTCGCCTCGTCAAGTGTCGGGACCCCGCCATTGCCGTCATGCTGACCTCGGATCCCGTCACGGCCCCGCACTGCACCCGCGCGGGCGAGCGCCTGGTGTGTGTCCCCGAACCGAAGCTCGCGGCCTTCGGCAAAGGGCTTGCCAAGCTGGGTTTCGTGCTCCCGGGGACCGGCAATGGCTGATGCGCTCGCCGCCTATCGCGCGCTGCCGGCGGACGAGCAACGGATCCTGCGTGTGCTCTCGGTGATCTGCGAGCCGGTTGCCCGTGACCGGCTGCAGCAGATTCTGGACGCCTTGGATTGGCGCGATCGGGCGGGGGCGCCTTTGAGTCGGCATGTCGACGAGGCCCTGATCCGGCGCTCGGTCGGGTCCGGCCGGATCCAATCGGAGCGCAGCGCGCTCGCCTGTCACCGCGAGCTGCTCGAGCCCCTGACGCGCGAGACGCTCGCCGAAGGCACCTTCGAGTCGATCGTCGCGGCGGCCGAGCGGGTCATTCCGGTCGTCCCCACGAACGCACCCACCTGGCTCGTGCCGAGTCCCGAGCGGCGTCTGCGAATGGTCCGTATTGCCCTCTATGCAGGGCATCAGGACGAGGCGCTGCGGATGTTCGCCTTGAGTGATCAGGTCGCGTTGAGCGGTTTGTCCGCGGCCCATGTCATGCCGCTGACCCAGGTCTTGACGTCCTCGACGGACCTCGCCTGGTTGGAAACACTCGATCCCCGCCTCAAGATCGCCGGCCTTGTTCCCCCGTTGCGCCTGGCCGCCCGCGACATGATCGAGCGCACCGGCGTCTATGCCCTCATGGAGCAGCTCTTCGTCCCGCTCGTCGGAACCCATCCCGAAGCCGCCGACGCCTTGATCGAGCAGAGACTGCAGCGCGGCCGACTTGCCGAGGTTCCGTCCTTGCTGGACGGACGCAGCGATCCCGCGGCCTTGGTTCAGCGCGGTTGGCTGCAGTTCCTCTTCGGCCACTACGAGCAGTCACTTGACGTCTTCGATGCAGCACGGGAGACCACCCGCAAGAAGACCCGCAAGCGCAAGGTCTATCTGCCCGGAATTCCGGGTGTTCTGGCGTTGCTGACGCGGCTACGGCGTGGCGAGCGGGAGGACTTCGAGTTTATTCAGCAGCAGGTCGCGATCGCGCTGCGCGCCGATGTCAGCGACCCCGTCGAGCCCGTGTATCGCCTGCTCGGCGAGTTGGCGGCGGTCTTGGCCGGACAGCGGCGGGTGGACGAGTGCGCCTGGCTGAACCAACGCCTCGGGTTGCGCGGCGCCTTCGTGCTCCTGTTTCAATCCCTGATGCTGCATTGGCTCGGCGAGCGGCCGGCGCCCGAGGCGCTCGACGTCCTTGCCGGCTGGGCGGCGAAGGCGAACCAGGCCGGGTACCTCTGGTACGCCCACGAGGCGTCGGCACTCCTGCATGCCTTCGGTTTCGCAGGCGAGCGCCCGCAGCTCGGCACGCCGCCGGTCAGTCTGGCACCGATGACCGATCTGCTCGCACGCAAGGCGACCTGGGAGATCGCGCTCGATGCACTCAAGGGGCTCGGAACCCAAGCCGCATCCAGTGTCGACACCTCCGCGGGCACCGATCGGCGCATGGCCTGGCAGCTCGGTTTCATCAAGACGCACGGTATGCTGGAGCCGCGCGAGCAGAAGCGCATGAAGCGCGGCGGTTGGACGAGCGGGCGTGCCGTGTCGCTGCAGAAGCTGGTCGAAGAGCCGGAGAGCTTCGGCTATCTGACCCCGCAGGATCGCGAGATTTGCGCCTGTATCGTCCGCGAGCAGGGCACGACCTGGTATGGCGGCTCCGACCGCCTCAGCTATCGCTTCGATGCGGAACGTGCGCTGCTCGCGGCGGTCGGTCATCCGCTGTTGACGGTGCGCCGGCAGGGCGGTACGGGTGTCGTCGAGCTCCCGCTCGCGCTGGTCCTCGGCGACCCCGTGCTCTCGGTGGTCCGACGCCATCGGGACATCCTGGTGACCATTGAGCCCTTTCCGCCGGAAGGGCGCGCGCTTTTGCCGGTCGACGAGACGTCGAAACGCGTCCGTCTGGTCCGGTTCGAGCCTGCCCATCGCGAGATCGCCCGCATCCTGGGACCCGAGGGACTCAAGGTTCCCGAAGGCGCGGAGGCGCGGCTGCTCGAAGGGCTGGCCGCCGTGGCCCCGATGGTCACCGTCCATTCGGATATCGCCGGGGACGACAGCGCCGCCGAGACTATGTCCGCCGACGCCAGACCGCACCTGCACCTGAGCCCTTTTGCTGCCGGTCTGACCCTTGAGCTGCGGATGCACCCGTTCGGCGACAGCGCCCTTCAGCTCCTGCCGGGGCAGGGACGGGCGACCTTGCTCACCGAGATCGAGGGGCGCGCCGTACGCTGTACCCGCGACCTCGAAGGTGAGCGCATGGCGGCGCGCGAGGTGCTCGACGCCTGTCCCGCGCTCCGCGACAACGATTCCTGGAGCTGGTCGCTCGATGACCTGGAAACAGCGCTGACGACGCTCGAGCAGCTCCACGCGCTCGGCGAGGCGGTCGTTCTGGATTGGCCCGAGGGCAAGCGCATCGGGCTGACGGCCGAGATGCAGATGGCTTCTCTGCGCATCAAGATCGAGCAGGAGGGCGACTGGCTCGACCTGCAGGGCGAGATCCGGCTCGACAGCGGTCGGATCCTCCTCATGCAGGAGCTGCTGGATCTGGCGGCTGCCGCAAAGGGGCGTTTCATCCCGCTCGGCGAGCGTGACTTTCTCGTCCTCAGCCAGGCGTTGCGGCGCAAGCTCGATGGCCTGCGCGGTCTGACCGACAACGGCCGCTTCCACCCGCTCGCCGCACCGGCCATCGCCGAGGCGATCGACGGCATGACGCTCGATGCGGACAAGGCCTGGCAGTCCCTGCTCGATCGTCTCGCCGCCGTCGAGGAGCTGGAGCCCGAGATCCCCTCCACGCTGCAGGCCGAGCTGCGCGACTACCAGATCGAGGGCTACCGCTGGCTCGCCCGGCTCGCGCATTGGGGCGCCGGCGCCTGTCTCGCCGACGACATGGGCCTCGGCAAGACCCTCCAGGCGTTGGCCCTGATCCTGTCGCGTGCCCCCAAGGGTCCAACCCTGGTGTTGGCGCCCACCTCGGTTTGCGGCAACTGGGTCGACGAGGCGCAGCGTTTCGCGCCCACCCTACAGCCGCGCCGCTTCGGTTCCGGCGATCGGGCCGCCATGTTGGATGCTGCCGGCCCCTTCGATCTGATCATCTGCAGCTACGGCCTCCTGCAGACCGAAGGGGAGCGTCTCGCCGCGGTGTCCTGGGAGACCATCGTCGCGGACGAGGCCCAGTCGTTCAAGAATGCCCTGACCAAGCGTTCGCAGGCCATCATGCGGCTCAAAGGCGGCTTCCGCATGATTACCACCGGCACGCCCGTCGAGAACCATCTCGGCGAGCTGTGGAACCTCTTCCGCTTCATCAATCCGGGTCTGCTCGGCTCGCTGGAGACCTTTAACCGCCGCTTCGCGATCCCGATCGAGCAGAACAAGGACACGGGCGCGCGGCATCGGCTGCGTCAACTGCTGCGTCCCTTCATCCTGCGCCGGCTCAAGAGCGAGGTCCTCAGCGAGCTGCCGCCGCGCACCGAGATCACCTTGCGGCTGGAGCTGAGCGACGGCGAGCTGGCCCTCTACGAGGCCATGCGACGACAGGCCGTCGAACGCCTGTCCGGCCCGGAGGCGGCGGCCAACCCCGGCCAGCAACGCATTCAGCTCCTCGCCGAGATCATGCGTCTAAGGCGTGCCTGCTGCCATCCGCGTCTGGCGCTTCCCGACAGCGATCTGTCGAGCGCCAAGCTGGATGCCTTCAACGAGATCCTCGACGAGCTTCTCGAGAACCGCCACAAGGCCCTGGTCTTCAGCCAGTTCGTCGACCACCTCTCATTGATCCGCGCTCATCTCGACGCCCGCGGCATCCGCTACCAGTATCTCGACGGCTCCACCCCGGAACCCCAGCGCCGCGCCGCCGTCGCCGCCTTCCAGGCCGGCGAGGGCGAGCTCTTTCTGATCAGTCTGCGTGCCGGCGGCGTCGGTCTGAATCTCACCGCCGCCGACTATGTGATCCACATGGATCCCTGGTGGAATCCCGCCGTCGAGGATCAGGCCTCCGACCGCGCCCACCGGATCGGACAGCAGCGTCCGGTCACCGTCTACCGACTGGTCGCCAAGGATACGATCGAGGAGCGGATCCTGGCACTGCATGCCGCCAAGCGCGATCTGGCGGACGGGTTGCTCGAAGGCAGCGAGGGCGGGGGGCGGTTGAGTTATGCGGATATGTTGGCGTTGGTGCGCGGCTGAATCGCGTCTCAGGGTCAACAGCAGGGTTTGCGTGGCGGGTAAGGGCCGAGCGGGGCGATGTCTCGGCGGGGACGCGATTCAGGATATCGACAAGGGAATTTCGAGCAGGGCGTCGGGCGTCGTGGGGAGGGGCGACTTCAGTCGCCCACACCCCTCACTCAAACACAGCAGAGCGGCTGAAACCGCCCGATGCCCTTGATGACTCTACCCGGCCGATTTGGGAATCCGGATTTTCTGTCCGGGGTAGATCAGGTTGGCGTCCTTGATGACCTCTCGGTTGGCCTCGAAGATGCGGGGGTAGGCGTTTGCGTTGCCGTAGTATTTCTTGGCGATGGCCGAGAGTGTGTCGCCCTTCTCGATGACGTAGAAGTCGACCTCGGCGGTCTGAGGCGGTGCGGTGAGCTGGTCGGCCCTGACCTCCGCGACGCCCTTAACGTTGCCGGCCATCAGCACGGCCTTCTCCATCGCTTCCGGGCTCTCGGCCTCGCCGGTCAGCGAGACCACGCCGTTGTCGTAATTCACGGTCAGTCCCTTGATCCCGGGGTTGTCCTGCTCGATCTCCGCCTTGATCTTCTCTCCTGCCTCGGCGTCGATGCCGAAGAGCTTCTTGCCGACGTCTTTCGCGAAATCGAAAAGCCCCATGATGTGCTCCGGTCGTGTGTTCGGTTTAGACTGCGGGTGTCGTGTGGCCTCGGGGAGGCTCGCATACGAGACGGCTTTCGGCAATCTCGGGTCGTTGCGGGTCGTCGCCGTTGCAAATCGGAGGTGAAACCGGACAACATGACGCACGCCGGGCCACCGACATCAGGATCAGAAGCCGTAGCCGCCGGTGACGATGGATTTGACAAGTCCCCCGCGGATGGTCACGCGGGTGATCAGGCGGCGCGGGCCGAAGTTGTAGGTCCAAACTTCGTATGGGTCCCCGAGGTGCTCGGTGAAGTAGGTGTTGGTGAGGCGGTCGTAGCGCTGAATCGCGGATTTGTTTTCGTAACGGTCAACCTGGGTCGGCGTGCCGCAGCGCTGACGCAACAGTAAGGCGGAATCGCCTTTGGAGACGATATCACTGCCGCAACGCAGGTTTTCGGCCAAGACCGGCGCGGCAACCGAGCAGAGACAGAGCAACGCGATAAAACGATACACCTTGTACCTCCGTGGATCATGATCTGTCGCTTGCGTGGGCGACACTCCGTCTTCAGCCTAGACGACGTCCTCCGCTTTGTCCACGCAGCGCACTCCGACCGCGCCGGTGTCGGCCGTCCACCAAGACTCGCAACTGGCGCTGACGATCGCGATCCGGACTTCTTGGCATGCGCCGGGATGCTTGCCGTGCCGGCGACGCCGAGTCCCGAGCATTCATAACAGACACAAGCGGGCCAATCCAAGTCGGCTCGCCGTGAGGAGAGCCTAAGCATGACCGACACCGCCGCCGTTGCGACCGCGACCCCCATCCAATACCTGGACAAGGCCATGAACGGCCTTCACGACCTGGGGCTGCTCCCGACCGAGGGGGACCGACAGGCCGACCCGATCATTGCGCTCTTGAACCAGATCTCGACCCTCGACGAAGGTCGCGTGACCGCCATCGCGCGGACACTCAGTCAGGCGTCGCTCTTCAACGACGTCGTTCGCCGGCAGGTCCAGGCGATGGAGATCGGCAGTCGCTACGAGGACATCACCAACGCCTTCAACAGCATCCGCGACGATGCCAAGACGATGGTGGATCAGATCGAGGACGGCAAGCTCGATACCTTCGAGCGCCTGAGCAACGTCTGGATGAAGGCCACGCGCGGCGATATCGCCGCGCGTTTCGACAAGATCAAGACGAGCTATCTGGACGTCACCTCCTCCACCGACGACCAGATTCGGCGCGAGCACCAGATCCTGGAGGCGTATCAGGACTTCCGCGGTGCTTTGAAACAGTCCGAGGTGCTGGCGCTCGAAGTCCTCAAGACCGCGCAGGATCGGCTGGACGCGGCGAAGGCGGCGCTGGCGCAGGCCATGGCGCAGGTGGATGCGAATACCTCGGGTGAGCCCGCCGAGCGCGCTCGCCTCGAGCTGGCACGCGACGAGCAGGTGCGCGCACTGCAGCTCGAAGAGAAGCGCTATCAGATCGCCAAGGACCTGTCCGACAACCTGACCATCTCCTACAACACCTCCGAGGTGGTCATGGCGCGACTGCTCCAGACGACCAACGCCAAGGAGCGTGTCTATGCTCAGGCCGTGAGCTTCTTCAGCACCAACGAGGTGGTCCTGACGGCACTCACCGCGTCCTTCACCGGGATGTTCGGGCTGCATGAAGGCACGCAGACGGTGGAGGCGATGAAAGAGGGCGTGAGCCAATCGCTCGAGGTCTTGGCCGATATCGGCGGCAAGGTGCAGGAAGCGGCGGTTCGGGCGGGCTACGGGCCGACCGTGCGCGCCGACGCGGTCAAGAAGCTGGTCGACTCCGTGGTGACCTGGCAGACCCGATCGCACGAGATCATCGAGGAGATGCGCACCCAAAGCACCCGCAACGCCGAGGAGATCCGCGATGCGGTCGAGGAGGGTAAACGCAAGCTCGCACGTCTTGCCGAGGAGGGTAAGGGGCTCGATCTCAAGGTTCAGGCATGAGCAACGATGGAGCTGTCGATAGCGGCGTGCGGCCGGTCGGCGCGGCGGCGGCGCAAGCCGCGGTCGCCGGCAGCACGCATCCGCTCGACGAGGTCATGCTTGCGATGGACGTCGTGGATACGCTGAGACGCCGTGAGCGCCTCGTCAAGACCGAGCTCGACGACCTCGGTCGCGAGGAGGATCTCAAGGAGCGTCTGCGCAAGATCTACACGGCTCAGGGCATCGATGTACCGGATCATGTGATCGAGCAGGGCGTGGCGGCACTCAAGGAGGGACGCTTCACCTATGCTCCGCCGCCGCGCTCGCTCGCGACGCGGCTCGCCCGGATCTATGTCAACCGCGGCGACTGGGGTAAGTGGGTCGGCGGGATCCTGGGCATCATGGTCCTTGCCGCGGTCATCCACTATGTCTCCTTCGTCGCGCCGGATGCCGCCTTGCCGGATGACTTGGTGCGCGTCCATTCCGAGGCGATCGCGCTGGCCGGAAACGACCGAGCGCGCGCGACGCTGGAGCGCTATCTCGGTGCGGGTCAGTCCGCCCTGCGCGACGACGACACCGAAGGCGCCCGCTTGGCGCTGCGCGAGCTGGAGACCGCCCGGACGATCTTGGGGCAGGAGTACAGCCTGCGTATCGTCAACCGACCGGGCGAGCGGAGCGGTGTCTGGCGCATCCCGGACCTGAACACGGGTGCACGCAACGATTACATCCTGGTCGAGGCCGTGGATCCGACCGGGCGGGTGCTCCGCGTGCCGATCCTCAACGAGGAGACCCGTGAGACGGAGACCGTCGCCATCTGGGGTCTTCGCGTGGATGAAGAGACCTTCAACGCGGTTGCGCGCGACAAGCAGGACGACGGCATCATCGAGCGCGACCGTTTCGGCTACAAGGCGCGCGGCGAGTTGGTTCCGCGTTACGACATGCGCACCACCGGCGGGGCCATCACGCAATGGTGAGTCCCGGTCCTGCGCTTAAGCGAACGGGCCGAGAACCGGATCGGCACATCCTCACGGTAACAACCGCTCACCCTGGAGACCGCACATGATGTCCGGCAGACAAGCCCTCGGCGAGATCGATCGGGCGGTCGACGAGGCACGCGCCCGGGTCGCGGCGGTCGAGGCACGGGTCGAGGCCGCCGAGCAGCAACTGCAGGCGCAACGCCGGGGGCAGCTCGAAGACTACAAGGCCCTCGCGCAGCTTCGCGTCGGATTGCTCGCCGACGCAGCCTTGCTCAACCACCTGGACCAATCCGAGCAGCAGGTCACGGCGCTTCTGGGCCAACGCGAGACCGCGCTGACGCTGCTGACGGAGCAGATCCAATTTGCCGAGTCCGCATTCCGTACCCTGGAGTCGGAGCGCAACGGGCAGGCGGCTCGGGTCGATGCCGCGGTTCAGGCGGCGGACGCTGCGGAGGCCCGTACCCAGGCCCGGCTTGGCGGCGATGACGCCTACAAGGCTCGGCTCGAAGGTGCCACGGAGGCCGAGCGCAAGGCCGCACACGCCGCCGAGAAGGCAGACCGCAGCGAAGCGGAACGCGAAGAAAAGGGCGTCTCGTACCGCGACGATCCGCTCTTCATGTATCTCTGGAAGCGCCGTTACGGCCGGCCCGATTATAGGGCTTGGGGAACCATTCGTTGGCTCGACGGCAAGGTTGCCCGTCTCATCGGCTATGCGGCCGCCGGTGCGAACTATGCTCGCCTAAACGAGATCCCGGAGCGCCTGCGCGAGCACGCCACGGCGCTCACGACCGCCGCCGAGGTAGAGCTTGCCGCCCTGAAGGCACTCGACGAAGCCGCGCGGGTCGAGGACGGTATCCCGACCCTCGACGCGGAGATCGTCGAGGCGCAGGCGGCGCTCGAGGCCATCGACCAGCGTATCGCCCAAGCGCGTAGCGACCTCCAGGGTCTCGAGGTGCGCAAGGCCTTTTATGCCGCCGGGCAGGACGAATACAGCGCCAAGGCGCTCGAGCTGCTGACGTCCGAGCTGCAGCGCGATGACCTGATGGAGCTGCGCCGGGAGGCCTTGGCCACCCCCTACCCGGAAGACGACCTAATCGTTGCTCGCCTGCTGGAGCGCGAGGACGAGCTGCGCCGACTCGACGGCGCGCTTAAACCGCTGCGTGAGTCGCTCGTGCAGGCACGGCAGCGTCTCGACGAGGTCGAGACCCTGCGCTCGGACTTCAAACGCAACCGCTTCGATCGCGCGGACTCACAATTCGGCAACGAGGCTATGATCGCCATGATGCTGGGGCAGTTCCTGAACGGCGCCCTGGACCGACGCAACCTCTGGCGCGTCATGCAGGAGCAGCAGCGCTATCGCCCGGAACGCTCCGACCCGGGTTTCGGCTCAGGCGCCTTCGGTCGGGGTACCGTCTGGGGCGGCGGCCTCGGCGATGCGCGTCGCCCGGGCGACATCTTCGGCGGCTTGGGCCACGGGAGCGCCGGTCGCACCGGCGGGAGCGGTGGGGCCGGGAAGCGCGGCGGGGGCAACGGCGGCTTTCGCACCGGAGGGGGCTTCTGATGCCGTTCGTACGGCGACGCCTTTAGGTCGGCCCGATGTCGCGCCCGCACCGTTCAGCGCGGTGACGAGGTCGCATCCTGCTCAAGCGCATCCTGATCGTCTTCGCTGCGCTGCCGCCCGCGGTGCTCAACGCCATCTTCGCCGGGCGCTTCGACCAAGAGCCCGAACCATCGTGCTCCTCGGCAACGCCGCCGACCGCCTCGCCCCGGTGCGCGCCTCCTCCTTGTGCGTGCCGAGCTTGGTCAGTGCTCCACCAAGGCCGGCGTGGAGCACGAAGGTGAGTGCGGGATCACACAGCGCCGGATCGGCGCCGTAGCGACGCTGCCCAACCCGTTATTGGCTCGATGGCAGAGGCGTCTCGGTCACAATCGGTGCTCACCCACAGATGTTGTCGGGAGATGTGCCCGCGGGCAAGTCCGTCCGGAGACGATCAGTCCTTGGACGACGCCTCGGCGCATGCGGCGCCGATGGCGACCAGATACTTCAAGGTCGCTTCGGTCGCCGGCGCCAGGTCCACGGCGGCCTGACCTGTAGCGATCAGATAACCGTCATCGCGCTTGCGGACCCAACCGGCACGCCGGAGCGCCTGGACCTTCCGACGCACGGTCTCGCGCGGGATCCCGCTGTAGTCCGCGATCGACTGCAGGTTGATCGGGGCAAGCTCGGTCTGACCCCGGTCGGGCGCCAAGAACTCGCCGTACGACAGGCCATCGATGCGCCGCCACGCCAGGGTCCGCGTACCGATGACCGCCAGCACCAGCATGCTGTCGAGGTCGCCCCCGAAGGTTCGTCGCAGGGTGACCAGCAGATCGCAGAACTGTGCCGTATGGATCGGCCAGATGCGGCCGAAGTCGCGGGTGAGGTCTTCGTAGTCGAATGCCATGCGCGCGCTCCGGTATGGTTGGACGGGGGCAACTGCGAAGCAGACGGCGAGGCCGCCCGCATCCGCCCAGTTTGGGCGGTCACTGGATTGCCGACAAGCCGCTGCTCGGACAGACTCGGCGGCTGCCGCGGACATTCAACCGTCAGGTGGTCACGGCGGAGATCGCGTGACACGATCGACAGATCCATCGGCCCGATCCACCACCCAGATCCAACACCGGGAGAGAGCCCCATGTCCATCCATCACCAACAGGCGGGCGCGTGGGGACTCCTAGGCCTGTCCCTCTTGCTCGCCGGGTGCGAGGAGCAATTGCCTCCCTCCGCGGCACTTGAGACGTCCCGTCCGGCGCAGATTCTGGAGATCGTCCCCGCGGGACTCGACTCCGGCCTGCGCTTCCCCGGCCGCGTGCGCGCCGTTCAGCGGGCGGAGCTTGCATTCAACGTCCCCGGGCAGATCATCGAGCTTCCGGTCTCGGAAGGCGAGGTCGTGGCGCCCGGCGACCTGATCGCGCGACTCGACCCCGAGAGCTTCGAGACACAGCTCGCTGCCGCGCAGGCCGAGCTCGACAAAGCCGCCGCCGACTACGAGCGGGTGCGGGAGCTCTGGGATCGAAACAAGGCGGTTCCCCGAGCGGAGGTCGATCAGAAGCGCACGGCCCTTGAGGTCTCCCGCTCGGCGTTCGCCGCGGCGCGCAAGGATCTCGACGATACCCGGCTGACCGCCCCCTTTGGTGGGACGATCGCTCGCCGGCTGGTGGAAAACTACCGGAACGTCCAGGCCAAGGAGCCGGTCGTGAGCCTCCAGAGCACAGACGAGCTGGAGATCGTCATCCACGTCCCGGAGCGGGTGGTGCGCGGGGAGCCGAAGCGGGTCGCCGGCTTCGCCCGGTTCCCCGATCAGCCCGAGCGCCGCTTCCCGGTCACGCTCAAGTCCTTCTCGACCGAAGCCGATCCGCAGACCCAGACCTACGAGGCCGTGCTGGGCGTCAAGCGTTCGGCGGACGCGCCGCTGTTGCCCGGCATGTCCCTGGAGGTGCTCCCCGCGGACTCGCCGGTCGGCGAGGGGCCGACCAGCGTGCGCGTTCCCCTGCGCGCGGTGGTCGCCGGAATCGACGGCACGCCGTCGGTCTGGGTGGTGGATTCGGAGTCTTCGCGGGTGAGCCGTCGGCCGATCGAGGTGGGCGCGATTCAGGGTGAGGACATCGTGGTGCTCGCCGGGCTTGCGTCCGGCGAGCGGATCGTCACGGCGGGCGTCAACCATCTGCGCGACGGCATGCCGGTCCACGCGCTTTAGGGTCCGGAGGGCGCCATGAACATCGCGGCTTACACCTTGCGCAAGCGCACCATCGCCTGGTTGGCTTGCCTGGTGCTGCTGGTCGGCGGCTACATCGCCTACCAGCAGCTCGGGCGCTTTGAGGACCCGGAGTTCGTCATCCGCCAGGCGGTCATCGTCACCCCCTATCCGGGCGCGCTACCGGCCCAGGTCGCCGAAGAGGTCACCGACGCCATTGAGGGCGCGGTTCAGCAGCTCCAGGAGGTCAAAGAGGTCACCTCCGTTTCCACCCTGGGCCAGTCGCGGGTCTCGGTGGAGATCGACCTGCGTTTCGCCCGCACGAAGGACGACCTCGAACAGGTCTGGGACAAGCTGCGGCGCAAGGTCGCGGATGCCCAGCGCCTGTTGCCGCCGGGGGCCGGCCCCTCGGTGGTGAACGACGACTTCGGCGACGTCTACGCCCTCTTCTTCGCGGTCACCGGCGACGGCTATCGCCTGGAGCAGATTCGCGACTATGTCGAGGACCTGGAGCGCGAGCTGGTGTTGGTGCCGGGCGTGGCCCGGGTCGCGACACAAGGAGCGCCCCAAGACGCGATCTTCGTCGAGATCGCCGCGGCGAAGGCGGCTCAGCTCGGCGTCTCCCTGGAGCAGATCCATCAGGTCCTGCGCGAGCGGAACCTGCTCGCCGCGGCAGGCGAGCTGCGGGTTGGACCCCAACGCCTGGCAGTCAGCCCCACGGGGCAGGTCGACTCGGTCGAGGCGATCGGCAACATCGTCCTCGCCTCGTCCGGCGGCGATCGGGTTATCTCCTTGAAGGATGTCGCGACCATCACCCGCGGGGTGCTGGAGCCGCCGCGCGCCCTGGTGCGCTACGACGGGGAGCCCGCCATCGGACTCGGGGTTTCCAATCTCGCCGGCGGCAACGTGGTCGCCATGGGTGACGCGGTGCGCGCCCGCCTGGCGGAGCTCGAGTTGCAGCGCCCGGTGGGTATGGAGCTCAACGTGGTCTCCTACCAGTCCGACGCGGTGCGCACGGCGGTGGACGGCTTCGTCGCCAACCTGGTGGCGGCGGTGGTGATCGTAGTCCTGGTGCTGGTGCTCTTCATGGGCTTGCGCAGCGGCCTCATCGTCGGCGCCATCCTGCTGCTCACCGTGGCCGGCACGCTGATCGCGATGCATCTGGACGGGATCGCCATGCAGCGCATCTCGCTCGGCGCATTGATCATCGCGCTGGGGATGCTGGTGGACAACGCCATCGTCGTCACCGACGGGATCCTGGTGCGGCTGCAGAAGGGCGAGGAGCGCACACGGGCCGCCGTCGAAGTGGTGCAGGCGACCCAGTGGCCCCTGCTCGGCGGCACCGCGGTGGGGATCCTCGCCTTCAGCGCCATCGGCCTGTCACCCACCGACATGGGCGAGTATGCCGGGTCGCTGTTCTGGGTGATCCTTTACTCGATGCTGTTGAGCTGGCTGCTCGCGGTGACCCTGACGCCGCTGTTCTGCGTCAGCTTCCTCAAGGTCAAGCCGGCGGGCGTCGGCGCCGGCGCGGGCTCTGGCCCCGTTCTCGAGCGCTACCGCCGCCTGTTGCAGGTGCTGCTGCGCCGGCGGCTCGGAACCGGCATCGTGCTGCTGGCCCTGCTCCTGGCCGCCGTGCTCGGTTTCGGCGCCGTGCCGCCCGGTTTCATGCCCGAGTCGGCGCGACCGCAGTTCGTCGTCGACCTCTACTTGTCCCAGGGCACGGACATCGAGGTGACCGCCGCGGAGCTTGCCGAAGTCGAGGCCCACGTCCGCGGGAAACCCGGGGTGACCCATGCCACCAGCTTCGTCGGTCAGGGCGGCTTGCGTTTCATGCTCACCTACGTCCCGGAGGATCCCAACAGCGCCTACGGCCAACTCCTGGTCGACGTGGAGGACGCCGCTCTGATCGCCCCGCTGATCGCCGAGCTGCAGACGGAGCTCGAGGCGCGCCATCCCGATGCCGCCATCAAGGTGTGGAAATTCATGCTGGGGCGCGGCGGCGGCAAGAAGATCGAGGCCGCCTTCCGCGGTCCCGATCCCGAGGTGCTGCGCGCGCTTGCCGAGCAGGCCAAGGCGGTGATGGCGAACGACCCGGACGCCGTGGCGATCCAGGACGACTGGCGCGAGAAGGTGCCGGTGCTCCGCCCCGCGGTCGACCCGGTCGCCGCGCAGCGCGCGGGCGTCGATGCGACCCAGATCAGCGCCGCGCTGAACCGCGCCTTCACCGGGGCGCAGGTCGGCGTCTACCGCGAGGGCGACACCCTGGTCCCCATCGTCTCGCGGGCCCCCTTGGCGGAACGGGCCACCGCGGACCAGCTCGACAATGTCCAGGTCTACAGCCCGACCGCCCAGCGCTACCTCCCCGTGGGGCAACTCGTGACCGGGGTGGACGTGGCGTGGGAGGATGCCGTGATCCGCCGGGTGAACCGCTTCCCGACGATCAAGGCCCAGGCCGACCCGCCACCCGGCGCGCTGTCCGGCCCCGTGCTCGAGCGGCTGCGCCCCGCGGTCGAGGCAATCGCCCTGCCGCCCGGCTATGCGCTGGAGTGGGAGGGCGAATACAAGGCATCGCGGGAGGCGAACGAGGGGCTGGCCCTCTCGGCGCCCTACGGCTTCGCGGCGATGGTGCTTGCGGTGGTGGTGATGTTCAACGCCGTCCGCCAGCCGTTGGTGATCTGGCTGACGGTCCCGCTTGCGATCATCGGGGTCACGATCGGTCTGCTGCTCTTCCGCGTGCCGTTCGAGTTCATGGCGATCCTGGGCTTCCTCAGCCTGATCGGCATGCTGGTGAAGAGCTCGATCGTCCTCGTCGACCAGGCGGACGCCGAGCGGCACGACGGCAAGGCCGGCCTGGACGCCGTCCTCGATGCCGCGGTGAGCCGCGCGCGGCCGGTCTTCCTCGGCGCCTTGACCACCATCCTCGGCGTGGCGCCGCTGCTCCTCGACCCCTTCTTCAAGAGCATGGCCGTGACCATCATGTTCGGACTCGCCTTCGCGACGGCACTTACCCTGGTCGTGGTGCCGCTGCTGTACGCGGTGCTGTTTCGGATTCCAGACGCTCCAGCTCCGTAATCCCCCCGCCGTTCTTGGCCTCGACCTTGGAATAGAGGTCGTAGAGTGCGGCCTGCAGGGCCTCTTCGATGACCGGGTGATAGAAGGGCATGCGCAGCAGGTCGCCGACGGTCAGACCCTGCGCGATCGCCCAACAGAGCAGATGGGCGAGGTTCTCGCCTTTGGGTCCGATCATCTCGCTGCCCAGAATGCGGCCGGTCGCCTTGTCCGCGTAGACGCGGATGAGGCCTTTGTTCTTGCCCATGATGAGCGCACGTCCGACCGGGGCGAGCTTGATCTGACCGACCGCGGTGGTCTCGGGGTCGAGCGTGTTCCAGCGTTCCCCAATGGCGCAGATATTGGGGTCGCAGAAGTTGATGAAGAGCGGAACCTTGCGGCGGAAGCGCGTCGGCGTCGGGTCGGTATCGATGCGCGCGGCGTTGTAGCCCGCGATCTTGCCCTCGTCACCGGCCTCGTGGAGGATGGGCCGGTATCCGGAGACGTCGCCCGCGATGAAGACCGGGAGATCGCCGACCTGCATGCTGTTGGGATCGAATGACGGGATGTCGCGCGAGTCGAGCGGGACACCCAGGTTCTCCAGCCCGAGCCCCTCGACATTAGGCACGCGCCCGATACTGCAGAGCACCTTGTCGACCAGGACACTCTGCTCGCCCGCGGTGACCCGCAATCGATCGCCTTCCGCGGCGATCTCGGCGGGCGCGCCCAGATGGATGGGAAACTCCTTGCCGAGCAGCTCGATGGCGGACTGATTGACCTCCGGGTCTTGAGCCCCGGCGATCCGGTCGACCGCATCGAACCCGGTGATCTTAACCCCCATCCGGGCCAGACTCTGACCGATCTCCAGACCGATGGTCCCGAGCCCGATTACGGCCATGGCGGCGGGCAGGTCCTCAAGCTCGAAGATGTCGTCGGTCGTGATGACGCGATCGCCGAACGCCTCCCATGGCTCGGGCACCAGAGGTCGGGACCCGGTCGCGATGACGACCGCCTTGGCGCGGATGCGCTGACCGGCGACCTCGATCAGGGTCGGCTCGACGAAGCGGGCATAGTCCTGAACAAAAAGATCCTCCGGCATGTCGTCGGTACTGCTGCCGAGGACGCGATCCACGAAGGTGTCGCGCAGATCCTGGACATGCTCGAGCGCCTCGGGGATATCCAGGGTCATACCTTCATGACCGTCGATGCCGAACTTGCCCAGATGCGTGCGCCGATGATAATCCTCGGCGATCTGAATCATGGCCTTCGAAGGCATGCAGCCGACCCGTGCGCAGGTCGTCCCCGGCTCGCCCCCGTTGATCAGGACGAAGCTCTTGCCGGCTCGGCGGACCTGCCCCATGGCGCTCAGTCCGGCGGTGCCGGACCCGATGATGGCGACGTCGACGTTGCGTTCTTTCACCTGATGCTCCCCGGGTTGGTTGCCGGATGACCCGACAGTGAGCCCTATTGTCCATGCGCGTAGGTCGCGATGACAATCTCGCCCAAGCCTCGCCGACCGGCGGGAGGTTCTTGACGGCGCCCGGATGAAGTTTGATGCTGCTCCTGTTGTCGTGATTCCGCTCGGGTGGAACGGCGTTTTCCGTCGATCCGCGTCACCCGGGTCGACTTCCACTCCTCGGAGATTCACCCGAATGACCTATTGTGTTGGACTCTGTCTCGACCAGGGCCTTGTGATGGCATCCGACTCCCGCACCAACGCGGGCGTGGATTACATCTCCTCCTACAGCAAGCTGCATCTCTTCCAGCCGGCGCCCGATCGGATGTTCGTTCTGCTCGCAGCCGGCAATCTCGCAACGACCCAGGAGGTGTTGAACCGGATCCGCCGCGATCTCGATCAAGCCGCGAATCCGAGTCAAACCGATCCGGCTCCCGCTGTTACGCTTGCGAGCGTGAACTATCTATTCGAGGCGGCGAACTATATCGGCCAGGTCAACCTGGCGGTCCAGAACGAGCATGGTCCCGCGCTGCGGCAGATCGGAGCGAGCGTGGAGGCCACCTTTATTCTGGGCGGACAGATCGCCGGGCAACCCCACGGACTTTTCATGATCTACCCTCAGGGAAACAGCATCGCGGCTACGCCCGAGACGCCCTTTCTGCAGATCGGCGAGAGCAAGTACGGCAAACCGATCCTGGATCAGATCGTGGCGCCGGACATCTCCCTCAATGACGGGGCACGCGTCTGCCTGGTCTCGCTTGCCGGGACGGCGCGCTCCAACCTGACCGTCGGGCCGCCCTTCGAGGTCGCCATTTACCCGAAAGACGCCTTGGCGCCGTCGCACCGCCTCCGGTTGGAGGAGCAGTCCGCGGAGCTGGAGACGATGACCCGCGATTGGATCGAGAGCGTCCGCCAGGCCTTCTTCCATCTGCCTCACTTTCCGTGGGAGCAGCCGGACACGGCAAGCGGCGCCGAGTCCGAGAGTCCGCATCAGATGCAGAGCTAAGGTGGTTTCCGGAGCAGGACCGACCCTGGAGGCATCGAGCCGCGACCAAGGCACGTCGGGAGTGCCGACGGAGTGATGAATCCGGCAGGCCGTGGCCGTGATCCGAGTCGCGCAGTGGCGAGCGGCGTGGATGCTACCCGCGACTTGGGTGACTTCAACCGCGACGAGGGCGTAGGGGCCGGGGGCGAAAGTCGCGCAGTAGATCGGCGAGCGCGGCAAGAACGTCGCGCGAATCCCCCTGGCCGTAGCGCGCCGGGATGTAGAGATCTATAAAGCGCTCGACCGTCGGTACGAGATCCGGACGTTGCGCGACGACCCGTCCGGCGTAGTCCATGGGTCCCTCGTTGGGCAGGCGCTCGAGTCCGATCTTTGCGAGACGTCCGCAGAACCGGGCATATTCGGCTTGCAGCGGGTCGAGCGGTTTGCGCTCGCGAATCGAGGCGAGCACCAGGATCCCGAGGGTAATGCCGAGGGCGGCGAGCATTAGTGCGACCAGCCCGTACTCGCGCAGCTCGCCCAGCCGCAGCCGTTGCAGCAAGGCCAGTTGATCCTCGACCGAGAAGCCCAAGACCCAATCCTGCCAGGCGGCATCCAGGCTGTCGGCGAAGAGGCGCATGTCGCGCACGAAACGGGCGATGGCGTCGGCCTGCTCCAGGGTGAAGCGCACCGAAGGGCCTGCTCCGAGCATGCGCGAGGCCCCGCTGTTGTCGACGCGCGAGGGATCGACCGCGGCGGTGGGATCGACCCGCACCCAGCCGCGCCCGTCGATCAGCACCTCGACCCAGGCATGGGCGTCGGACTGCCAGACCATATGATAGCCGCCGACGCGGTTGAGCTCGCCCCCGAGATAGCCCAAGACAATGCGCGACGGAACGCCGGCCATGCGCATCAAGACGGCGAAGGCGCCGGCGTAGTGCTCGCAGAAGCCGCGCCGGGTCTCGAAGAGGAACTCGTCGGTCGGGTTCGCACCGAGGCGCGGCGGCATCAGGGTGTAATGGAAGGATTCGCGGTTGAAGAACTGCAGTCCGGACTGCACCAGCGCCCAATCGGTCTCCGATCGGCTGCGCCACTCCTCGACCAGCCGGCGCATCCGCGGTGTCACGTTGTCCGGGACCTGCAGTCCGGCGGCAAGGCGCGCCGGATCCGGCGCGGCGGTGCGATAGTCGAGTGCTGAGGTCACCCGATAGCGCTTGACCGCGCTGACGGCCTGGCGCGCGATCAATTGATGATCCGGACTGAGAAATGCCTCCTCCGGTACGCTGTTCGGCAAGTCCAGCGCGAAGAGCCAGCGTTGATCGGTCGGCTCCAAGGTCACCTCGTAGTCGATCTGCCGAGCCGTCTGCAAGAGCGCGCCGGCGGGTCCCGTGCCCGCGATGTCCTTCCCGACCGACCAGCGGCGCCCGTCGGTCTCCCAGAGTACGGGGCCGCGCCAATAGAGCTGATCGGCAGCGGGCGGCATGCCGTCGAAACGGGCGCGAAACGCCAGCTCGCCATTGAGCACCAGCTCGCTGATCGCGCCCGGCTCGAGGCTGTCCGAGATCCCGGTCGTGGCCTTGCTCGGGTCCAGGCCCAGGCTCCACAGTGGGGCACTGAGGCGAGGAAACAGCAGGAAGAGGATGAGTGTCAGCGGAAGGGCCTGGAGCGAGAGCCTCACGGCGACCGCCAAGGCTCCGCGCCGACGGGCCTCCCCGAGCCCGCCGTTCAGATCCACCAGCAGGGCGATTCCCCCCAGCACGACGGCAGCCAGATAGAGCACCAACCAGGGCGATTGGTCGAACAGGAACTCGACGACGACGAGAAACCCGATAAGCGTCGCGACCAGGCGGATGTCCGACTTGCGCCGCAGCTCCATGAGCTTGAGCACCAGCATGGAGACGAAGAGCGCCGTTCCTGCGTTCTGCCCCGACCAACCCTGGTAGGTCACCGCCGCGTTGGCGACGCCGATCAGGGTCAAGGCCGCCAACGGCCAGGTGCCCGGCAGGACCGCGGGCCAGCGCAGCGAGGCAAGACGGATCGCAAAGAGCAGCCCGACAAATGCGCTGATCTGGGGCGCAAGATGGCCCGCGAGCGGGAGATAGGCCGCGATCAGGACCAGCGTGACCCAGAGGATCTGGGCCCGCTCAGGCCGCTCGTTGGAGAGGATTGTTCGCATGATCGTACAGCGCCAGATGCGTCAGGCAGCGTTGGAGATGGCCTGCGCCTCGCCCCGGAGGTTCTTCAAGACCGGGCAGTCGCAGCCCGAATCGGACTTGGGCCTCGGCCGCGTCGAGGACCTGGCGGGTCAGCAGACTGATCCTGGTTTCCGGGTTCGCGGCAGTCAATCCGGCCCAATCGATCCAGATCTCTTGGCCTTGGTCCCCGCCGAATTGCTTCACGACGAGCCCGCGCTCGCGCGCGTACGCCTTCCAGTCGATCTGCGCGGGTGAATCGCCGTCGCGATAGCCGCGCGGCCCCAGATAATCCTCCATTCCCTCGGGACCTTGCCGGCGGCGCGGCTCGGTATCGCCCGCCGCGGATCCGGGCCCGGGCGCGACCTGTGCCGGCTTCGGATAGACCAAGGTCGTCGCATCGGTCCTTACATAACACCAGGCGCGAAAGAGGTGCAGCGGGTAGCGCGTCTCGACCGTGACCTCGTCGAGCGCGGACAGACCGCGTCTCAGTGTCGGGCGAACGATTCGGAGCGTGCCGCAGTCCCCGCCCGGGATCGCGAGCGACTGATGCCGCGTTTCGCCCGCCGGAATCCCGATGTCGTAGCGCGCCCGCTTCCCCTCGGTGCCGACGACGATCTCGAAGCTCGTATCGTCCCCGACGAAGACCGGCGGGCCACCGCGGGCCTGAACCGAAAGCCCGAGCAGGTTGAACCAGGTGTGATGCATGGCCACGAGCGCCACGGATGCGAGAAAAAAGGTAAAGAGCAGCCCCAGGTTGTTCTGATAATTGAGCGAACCCAGCAGCATGACGAAGAGCACCGCAGCGAAACGCAGCCCGTTCCCCGTCGGCAGGATATAGATCTGACGACTCCCGACCCGCGCAACCCCGTCTCCCCCACGCGCCACCCGTCGAAACAGACTACTGAACCGTCTAGCCCTAAATCGCGTCCAGTCGAACATGCTTCCCCCTCACCCAAAAAATCCTCGCTTAAGCGGCGTCAACCACGACGGTGATGGGTAGCCCCGGCGTTCGCTTGCCCTTATACGATCGTCGAAGCCGCCGGACGCCGCTTAAGCGAGCGCGACATGATCCAGGATCGCACTCACCACCGCCTCCTCGTCGAGCCGCCCCCCATACTCGGACGCGACCAGTCGATGCACGACGCAGGAGGGCAGGATCGCCTGGACGTCCTCCGGGATCACGTAGTCGCGGTCGGACAGGAGCGCCCATGCCTTCGCCGCGCGCAGCATGCCGAGCCCTGCACGCGGGGAGAGCCCGTGCAGAAATCGCTCGCTGCTGCGCGTGAGTGCAAGGATCGCATGAACATACTCGATGATGGCGGGAGCGGCGTGGACCTCGACGACCTTCTGCTGCAACGCCATCAACTGCCCACCGGTCAGTGCGGGCTGTTGACGCGCAACCATGGTGCGCCGATCCTCGCCCGCCAGCAGGGCCTTTTCCTGCTCGGCCGCCGGATAGCCGAGCCGGATCCGCATCAGGAACCGATCCAACTGGGACTCGGGCAGTGGAAAGGTGCCGACCTGAAACAGCGGGTTTTGGGTCGCGATCACGAAGAAAGGCTCGGGCAAGGGTCGGGTTTCGCCCTCGACCGTCACCTGGCGCTCCTCCATCGCCTCCAAGAGCGCGCTCTGCGCCTTGGGCGTGGCGCGGTTGATCTCGTCGGCGAGCACCAACTGGGAGAAGACGGGTCCGGGATGGAAGCGAAAGGACTCGGCGGCCCGGTCGTAGACCGACACCCCGATCACGTCCGCGGGCAGCAGATCGCTGGTGAACTGGATGCGGGCGTACTCCAGACCGAGCAGGCGTGCGAGCAGGTGCGCGAGAGTGGTCTTGCCGACTCCCGGTACATCCTCGATCAGGAGATGACCGCGCGCCAACAGGCAGGCCAAGGCGAGCCGAAGCTCGCGGTCCTTACCGAGGATCACGGCCCGCGCGGCCGCGAGCACGCGCTCCCCGAGACTGGCCGAGTCGCTCGGGACGTGCCGGTTCAGATGTATCGCCATAGGGGTATCCGTGCGGGCATCTGGGTTAAACTGCGTTGTCTCATAGACTTGGGTTTCCCTACATGATGGTTGGCGATCCGTACGACGTCGTTGTGGTGGGCGGGGGGCACGCGGGCACCGAAGCGGCGCTTGCGGCGGCCCGCTGCGGCCTGCGCACCCTTCTTCTCACCCAGAATATCGAAACGGTCGGCCAGATGAGCTGTAACCCGGCCATCGGGGGCATCGGCAAGGGCCATCTTGTCAAGGAGATCGATGCGCTCGGCGGTTTGATGGCGCGCGCGGCGGATCGCGGCGGCATCCAGTTTCGCATTCTCAACGCCAGCAAGGGTCCGGCAGTGCGGGCGACGCGCGCCCAGGCCGACCGCATCCTCTATAAGGCCGCGGTGCGCTCGGCGGTCGAGAACCAGCCCGGACTGGCCCTCTTTCAACAGTCGGTCGAAGACCTTCTGATCGAGCAGGACCGGGTGGTCGGCGTCGAGACTCAGATGGGGTTGCGCTTTCGGGCACATGCCGTCGTGCTCACGGTCGGGACCTTCCTGGGCGGTCGCATCCATATCGGACTCTCCAACTATGAGGGCGGACGGGCCGGCGATCCACCGTCGAATGCCCTCTCGCGGCGCCTGCGCGAGCTGCCGTTTCGCGTCGAGCGGCTCAAGACGGGCACGCCTCCGCGCATCGACGGGCGGAGTATCGATTTCGCACGCCTGGCCGAGCAGCCGGGCGACGAGCCCGTGCCGGTCTTTTCCTACATGGGGAGCGCGCTCGATCATCCGCGCCAGGTGAGCTGTTACATCACCCATACCAGCGCGCGTACCCACGAGATCATCCATTCGGGCCTCTCGCGCTCGCCGCTCTACACGGGCGTCATCGCCGGCGTGGGACCGCGCTATTGTCCCTCGATCGAGGACAAGGTGGTGCGCTTCGCCGAGAAGACGTCGCATCAGATCTTCGTCGAGCCGGAGGGGCTTGAGACCCATGAGGTCTATCCGAACGGCATCTCGACCAGCCTGCCTTTCGACATTCAACAGGCCTTGGTGCGCTCGATCGTCGGGTTCGAGCAGGCGCACATCACTCGCCCGGGCTATGCGATCGAGTACGACTTCTTCGATCCGCGCGATCTGAAGCCCTCCTTGGAGACCCGCCATCTCCAGGGGCTCTACTTCGCCGGCCAGATCAACGGAACGACCGGCTACGAGGAGGCCGCGGCGCAAGGCCTGCTGGCCGGGGTCAACGCGGCACTCCAAGTGCAGGGCCGCGACCCTTGGCTGCCGCGTCGCGACGAGGCCTATCTCGGCGTCATGGTCGACGATCTCATCACGCGCGGTACAGCCGAGCCCTACCGGATGTTCACCAGCCGGGCCGAGTATCGGCTGATGCTCCGCGAGGACAACGCCGACCTGCGTCTGACCGAGTCGGGCCGACGGCTCGGTCTGGTCGGCGATGCTCAATGGCGTTGTTTCGAGGACAAGCGCGAGGCGATCGAGCGCGAGCGCCAGCGGCTGCGCGAGACCTTCGTGCGGCCCGACCGGATCGATCAGGTGCTCGCCGAGCGCATCCTCGGCGAGCCGTTGCGGCGCGAGGTCCGCGCCTCCGAGCTGCTTGCCCGCCCGAACGTCGGCTATTCCGGGGTCGCGGCCCTCGCCGGCGAACCGCCCGAGGCGCTGTCCGCCGAGGTCACCGAGCAGCTTGAGATCCAGGCGCGCTATCAGGGTTACATCGAGCGCCAACGTGACGAGATCAACCGCCATCGTGATCAGGACGCCCGAGCGCTGCCCGAGGATTTCGACTTCGACCAGGTGCGGGGCCTTTCGACCGAGGTGCGCGAAAAGCTCAATCGGGTGCGACCGCACACCCTCGGTCAGGCCGCACGCATCCCCGGCGTGACCCCGGCGGCGGTGTCGCTGCTGCTGATTCATCTGAAGCGACGCTGCGCCTGATGACGACCGTACCCCTCGACGCCGTCGAAGGTGCGTCGGTCGCGGGCCTGTCCGACCGGCTGTCCCGAGGCGCAACCCAGCTGGGTCTCGCATTGGACGGCACGGCGCATGGGCGTCTTCTGCATCTTATCGCCCTCCTGGCGCGCTGGAATCGGGCCTACAATCTGACCGCGGTGCGTGATCCGCTTGAGATGGTCGCCAAACATCTGCTCGACAGCCTCGCGGTTGCGCCGTTTCTCTGCGGCGAGAGTGTCCTCGACCTCGGCACGGGCGCCGGCCTGCCCGGCCTGCCGCTGGCGATCGTCGAGCCGCAACGACGGTTCTGGCTGCTCGACAGCAATCAGAAGAAACTGCGATTCGTCCGCCAAGCCGTCCTCGATCTGCGGCTGGAGAACGTCGAGACGGTCCATGCCCGGATGGAGACATACCTGCCGGGGCGAAACTTCAGTACCATAGTGAGCCGTGCCGTCGCGGCCGCCGATCTACTCGGTGCCGCTCACCGGGATCTGCTGGCGCGTCCGGGCCGATTGCTCCTCATGAAGGGGCGCGACCTCGACGAGGTCACGCACATGCAGGACCGGTGGGACGGGTCCGTGCACGTCCACCCGCTGCGAATTCCCTTCCTCGACGTCGAGCGCCACCTGATCGAGCTCCGGAGTGACTGAGTCGCCTATGGTCAACATCATCGCCATTGCCAACCAGAAGGGCGGCGTCGGCAAGACCACGACCGCGGTCAATCTGGCGGCCTCGCTGGCCTCGCTCAAGCGGCGCGTCCTGCTGGTCGACCTCGACCCACAGGGCAACGCCACCATGGGCTGCGGGGTCGACAAGCACAACCTCGTCAACTCAAGCTGCGATCTACTGCTCGGAGACATCGCACTCGCCGACTGTCTGTGCCGAGTCGACGACCCCTCGCCGGGCTTTGACCTGCTGCCGGCCAATGGCGATCTGACCGCGGCCGAGATCGGGCTGCTCGATTCGCCGGACCGCGAGCGACGTTTTGCGCGGGTGCTCGCCAATGCCATCGAGCACTACGAGCTGGTGATCGTCGATTGTCCGCCGTCGCTCAACATGCTCACGGTGAACGCCTTGGTTGCGGCCGGGGGTGTCTTGATCCCGATCCAGTGCGAGTATTACGCGCTGGAGGGTCTCTCCGCGCTCATGGACACCATCGAGCAAATTCGCGCCAATCGCAACCCGGAGCTGCGTGTGGAGGGCATCCTGCGGACCATGCACGACCCGCGCAACAACCTCGCCAATCAGGTCTCGACCCAGCTCGTCACCCATTTCAAGGATCAGGTCTATCGCACCATCATCCCGCGCAACGTGCGTCTGGCCGAGGCACCGAGTCACGGTCTGCCTGCCCTGCTCTATGACCCCGCGTCCAAGGGCGCGGTGGCCTATCTCGCGCTCGCAAGCGAGCTGCTGCGTCGTCGCGAGACGCGCAAGTCCGCGGCCTGAGGCGGGTGACCATGGACAACGAGCAAAAGTCACCGCCGAAGAAGAAGGGGCTGGGCCGCGGGCTCGATGCCCTGCTCGGTGCCGCCCGCGCGCCGATGGTCGCGGTGTCGAGCCCGGAGGACGCGTCGTCCGCCCCCGGGGTCGGCGCGCACGGGGGCGAGCGGATTACCCGCCTGCCCCTGGAGTGCATCCGGCCCGGACGCTACCAGCCCCGTCATGACTTCGACCCGGATGCCTTGCGCGAGCTCGCCGATTCGATCCTCGCGCAAGGCGTCATCCAGCCGATCGTGGTCCGCCCGCTGGCCGGGGAGAGCTACGAGATCATCGCCGGCGAGCGGCGCTGGCGGGCCTGCCAGCAGGCCGGCCTCGCCGAGATCCCGGTCGTGGTGCGAGAGGTCGACGAGCAGGCCGCGCTGGCGATCGGACTCATCGAGAACATCCAGCGCGCCGATCTCAATCCGCTGGAAGAGGCCGGGGCACTCGAGCGCCTGCTCAAAGAGTTCAACCTGACCCACCAGCAGATCGCCGATGCCTTGGGCAAGTCGCGCTCGATGGTAACCAACCTGCTGCGTCTGCTGGATCTCAACCCGGATGTCCGCGATTTTTTGGAAAAGGGTTTGCTGGAGATGGGTCATGCCCGCGCCCTGCTTGGTCTGCGGGGGCACGATCAGAGCACGACCGCAGCTCAGGTTGTCAGGGGCGGACTCTCGGTGCGCGAGGCCGAGCGCCTGGTGCGCCGGATCCAGCAATCCGGAGAGGCCCTCGGGGCCTCGGAGCACAAGCCCGCTCTCGACCCCAACATCCGCAGGCTTCAGACCGATCTGACCGACAAGCTCGGCGCGCGGGTGCAGATTCAGCAGGGCAATCGCGGCGCCGGCAAGCTGGTGATCGCCTACAACAGCCTCGACGAGCTCGACGGCATCCTGGCCCACATCAAGTGATTCGTCGCCCCGGATCCCCGGCAGACCCGGGTCGGCCGCCTGGTCTATTGCCGCGTTCAATCATAAGGATCGTTTCCGGTCCCGGCAGGAAACGCCGACACCGCGTTGACCCTATATGCGCGACCCCTTATACTGCGCGCCGGTGAGCGGTGTGCTTACCCATAATTTGACGATCTGATGCATCAGCCGGACACGCTCCAGGCCAAAAGGGTCCTGAAACTCCAAAGTCTTCTCGGCTTGGCCTCGGTGATATTCGCCCTCCCGTTCGGCGTCTCGGTTACCGTCTCGGTCCTTGTCGGGGCGGGCTCTTGCCTGGTGGCCAATGCCTTGTTCGCGGCCCTGGTCTTTCGCGGTTATCGCGCCCGGGAGCCCGCGCGACTGGTCATGCGCATCTACGGTGCCGAGATCCTGAAGATCGTATTGATTCTAGGCTTGTTCACGATCGCCTTCGTGACCCTGGACGACCTTAACCTCCCGGTGTTGCTTGGCGCCTATCTCGCGGTCCAGGTCATCCCGACCCTGATTGCGGCTCAAACGCCCGAACGAACCACGAAGTGAGAGACGATCGATGGCTGCTTCCGAAACGCTCACCTCCCAGGCTTATATCCAGCACCACCTGACCAACCTGACGCTCGGCGTTCATCCCGAGCAGGGTTTCGGCTTCGCGCGTTCCAGTGCCGAGGCTGCCGAGATGGGATTCTGGGCGATCAACGTCGACACCATGTTCTTCTCGATCCTGCTCGGATACCTCTTTATTTGGTTCTTCCGGCGCGTGGCCGAGAAGATGACCGTCGGCGTGCCGGGCGGGGCGCAGAATTTCGTCGAGTGGATCGTCGACTTCGTCGAAGAGAACGTCCGCGGCTCCTTCACCGCGAAGAACCCGCTGGTTGGGCCTCTGGCCCTGACGATCTTCGCCTGGGTCTTTCTGATGAATCTGATGGACCTGATACCGGTCGATCTGCTTCCTCATCTCTTTGGGCAGCTCATGTCGCTGTTCGGCGCCGATCCGCATTACGTCTTCCTGCGCGTCGTGCCGACCACCGATCCGAACACGACCTTCGGCATGGCGCTCGTGGTCTTCGGTCTCGTGCTCTATTACAGCGTCAAGATGAAGGGCGTCGGCGGCTTCGCCGCCGAGCTGACGATGCAGCCGTTCGGCAAGTGGGGTATGCCTGCCAACATCCTGCTCGAAGGCATCAGCCTCCTCTCGAAACCTCTTTCGCTGGCGCTGCGCCTTTTCGGCAACATGTATGCGGGCGAGATGATCTTCATCCTGATCGCGCTGCTCTACGGCAGCAGTATGGTGATGAACATCACCGGCGGAATGCTGCAGTTCGTCTGGGCCGTGTTCCATATCCTCATCATCACGCTGCAGGCATTCATCTTCATGGTGCTGACCATCGTCTATCTCGACATGGCTCACCAGGAGCATCACTAACCCGTTTCTTCTGCTCTAACATCGTCAATTACTGGAGAGAATCATGGAACTCGAAGTCGCTAACCTGTTCGCCGACGTCATCAAGTTCATCGGTGCAGGCTTGATGCTGGGTCTCGGCGCGGTCGGCGCCGGCGTCGGTATCGGTATCTTGGGTGGTCGCTTTCTCGAAGGCGCAGCCCGTCAGCCCGAGCTGATCCCGATGCTCCGCACCCAGTTCTTCATCGTCATGGGTCTGGTCGACGCGCTGCCCGTCATCGCGATCGCCATGGGTCTGTTCGTGATGTTCGCTGCCTGATACCCATCCCACTTCCGCCGGGGTCGCGGCTCCTGGCCCTGTTCCCGGACGCGGTATGAGGCATAGGCACGAGGCAACGCTATGAATATCAATCTGACCCTGTTCGCCCAGATGATCGCCTTCGCGGTGTTCGTCGGGTTCTGTATGAAGTTTATCTGGCCGCCGATCGTCACGGCGTTGGCCGAGCGCAAGGCGAAGATCGCCGAGGGCCTCGCCGCGGCCGAGCGCGGTCATCAAGAGAAGGCGCTCGGGGAGCAGCGCGCCCTCGTCCTGATCAAGGACGCCAAGGCCGCCGCCGCCGATATCGTCGCGCAGGCTCAGAAGCGGGCAACCGAGATCGTCGAGGAGGCCAAGGTCGACGCGCGCAGCGAAAGCGGCCGCGTGGTCGCCGCCGCCCAAGCCGAGATCGATCGGGAAACCAACCGCGCCCGCGAAGAGCTTCGCGAGCGGGTCGCCACGCTTGCCGTCGCCGCCGCCGAGAAGATCCTCCAGAAGGAGATCGACATCAAGGCGCACAAGGGCCTCGTCGAATCGTTCGCCAAGCAGCTTTAGGGACCACCCATGGCCGGAGACATCACCACCATCGCGCGGCCTTACGCAGAGGCCGTGTTCGAGCGCGCGAAAGAGGTCGGTCAGTTGGACGCCTGGTCGCAAGCCCTCGAGATGCTCTCGGCCGTCGTGGGCGATCCCCAGATGGCCGAGCAGATCGCCAACCCGAACGTGCCCCGCAAGCGCATCCGCGACATCATCCTCGAGGTCTGCGGTAATGATCTCCTGCCCGAGGCATCCAATCTCCTGGGTTTGCTGACCGAGAACGCCAGGCTTGCGGCATTGCCCGAGATCACAAGACTCTTCGAGGCGAGCCGCACCGCCGACCAAGGCGTGCGCCACGTGCTGATTCGCAGCGCCTTCGACGTGAGCGAGTCCGAGCAGGCGGCGGTTTCCGCCGCACTCGCGAAGCGCTTCGGCGGGCAGGTCGAGGTCACCGTCGAGACCGACAGCGCACTGATCGGCGGGATCGAGATTCGCGCCGGGGACCTCGTCATCGACGACTCGGTCCGCGGCAAGCTCAAGCAACTGGCTCACGCATTGCAATTCTGAACGGGACACCGCCATGCAACTGAATCCTTCCGAGATCAGCGATCTCATCAAACAAAAGATCGAGAAGCTCGATCTTAAGACCGAGGCGCGGACCGAAGGCACCATCGTCAGCTTGACCGACGGTATCGTGCGCGTGCACGGTCTCTCGGACGCCAAGTACTACGAGATGCTGGAGTTCCCCCCGGACAGTTCCGGTCAGGCCGCCTTCGGGCTTGCATTGAACCTCGAGCGAGACTCGGTCGGCGCGGTGGTCCTGGGTGAGTACACCCATTTGTCCGAAGGCGATTGGGTGCGCTGCACCGGACGCGTCCTCGAGGTGCCGGTCGGCGAAGGGCTGCTCGGACGCGTCGTGGATGCGCTGGGCAATCCGATCGACGGCAAGGGTCCGGTTCAGGCATCGGGCACCTCCCCGATCGAGAAGGTCGCCCCCGGCGTTATCGCCCGTCAGTCGGTCGACGAGCCCGTTCAGACCGGCCTGAAGGCCATCGACGCCATGGTTCCGGTCGGCCGCGGCCAGCGCGAGCTGATCATCGGCGACCGCCAGACCGGTAAGACCGCTGTCGCCGTGGATGCCATCATCAATCAGAAGGGCACCGGCGTTAAGTGTATCTACGTCGCGATCGGGCAGAAAAACTCCTCGATTGCCTCGCTGGTGCGCAAGCTCGAAGAGCACGGCGCGATGGACCACACCATCATCGTTGCCGCCGCTGCCGCCGAATCGGCCGCCATGCAGTTCATCGCGCCCTACGCGGGCTGCACCATGGGCGAGTACTTCCGCGACAAGGGCGAGGACGCCCTGATCGTCTACGATGACTTGACCAAGCAGGCGTGGGCCTATCGCCAAGTCTCGCTGTTGCTGCGTCGTCCCCCGGGCCGCGAAGCCTATCCCGGCGACGTCTTCTATCTCCACTCCCGTTTGCTCGAGCGCGCCGCGCGCGTCAACGCACACTACGTGGAGCAGGCCACCGGCGGCGCCGTGAAAGGCAAGACCGGCTCCCTGACGGCGCTGCCGATCATCGAGACCCAGGCCGGCGACGTCTCGGCCTTCGTTCCGACCAACGTCATCTCGATCACGGACGGTCAGATCTTCCTCGAGACCGACCTCTTCAACGCCGGTATCCGGCCCGCCATCAATGCCGGTCTGTCGGTATCGCGTGTCGGCGGCGCTGCCCAGACGAAGATCATCAAAAAGCTCGGCGGCGGTATCCGTTTGGCGCTCGCCCAGTATCGCGAGCTTGCGGCCTTCTCGCAGTTTGCGTCCGACCTCGACGAGGCCACCCGCAAGCAATTGCAGCGCGGCGAGCGCGTCACCGAGCTGATGAAGCAGTTCCAGTATTCGCCCATGAGTGTCGGTCAGATGGCGGTGTCGCTCTTCGCGGCCAACGAAGGCTATCTCGACGACGTCGATGTGAAGAAGATCGTCGACTTCGAGCAGGCGATGCAGAGCTACATGAAGTCCGCCCAGGCGGCCTTGATCGAGCAGATCGATACGACCGGCGATTACACCGCGGAAATCCAGACCGCGATGCACGAGGCCATCAAGGCCTTCAAGGCCAACAACACCTGGTAGGGCAGCCGCCAGCCATCAGCCGACACGGTCCTTCCGGGACCGTATCGCCTGGCGTGGTGCATTTTGACACGTATCGAACCTTCACCACCCCGGCGCACGCGCCGGAGGCTGGCCGCTGAAGGCCGGGAGCTAACAGATGGCAGGCGCCAAAGAAATCCGCACCAAGATTGCGAGCATCAAGAGCACGCAAAAAATCACCGGCGCCATGCAGATGGTGGCGGCTTCCAAGATGCGCAAGGCGCAGGACCGGATGGCGGCGTCGAAGCCCTATTCGGAGAAGATGCTCCAAGTCATCAGTCATTTGGCGCGGGCGACGCCCGAGTACCGCCATTCGTTTATGGCCTTGGAGCGCCCGCACAAGCGCGTCGGCTATATCGTGGTCTCGTCCGATCGCGGTCTTTGCGGTGGATTGAACAGCAATCTTTTTCGTCGCCTCGTCATCGACATCAAAGAGAAGCGCACGGCCGGAACCGAGCCTGCATTCTGCACCATCGGATCCAAGGCGCTGGGCTTCTTCAAGCGCTTCGGCGGGGACGTCAAGGCACAGGTCACGAATCTCGGCGACAAGCCGCACATCGAGGACTTGATCGGGCCGGTCAAGGTCATGTTGGATGCCTTCGAGGCCAAGGAGCTCGACGCCATCTACGTTGCGAGCAACGAATTCGTCAACACCATGACCCAGCGTCCCATGATCCGGCAATTGGTGCCGATCATCGGTGAAGAGCAGTCCGCGATGCCCTATCACTGGGATTACATCTACGAGCCCGATGCGCACACGGTGCTCGATGCCCTGTTGACCCGTTATATCGAGTCGCTCGTCTACCAAGCGGTGGTCGAGAACGGCGCCTGCGAGCAAGCCTCGCGCATGGTCGCGATGAAGTCGGCCTCGGACAATGCCGGCGACCTGATCGGCGAGCTTCAGCTCATTTACAACAAGGCCCGACAGGCCGCGATCACCCAAGAGATCTCCGAGATCGTGAGCGGCGCGGCCGCCGTGTGATCGCCCGATCCATCGCAGTCGCTCGCGCCCAGCGCTCGGAGATCGAGCGCACGGACACAAACAGAATCGCTATTGGCCGGAAGGCATAAGAGGAAAAGACTATGAGCTCTGGTAACGTGGTGGAGATCATCGGGGCCGTCGTGGACGTTCAGTTCCCGCGCGGCGAGATACCCAAGGTCTATGAGGCGCTCAAGATCGAGTCGACGGGCCTGACCCTCGAGGTTCAGCAGCAGCTCGGCGATGGGGTCGTGCGCGCGATCGCCATGGGATCTACCGATGGTCTGCAGCGCGGCATCCCCGCACTTGCCACCGGTGCACCGATCCAGGTGCCGGTCGGACAGAAGACGCTCGGGCGCATCATGGACGTCCTGGGTAACCCCATCGACGAGCTGGGCGATGTCGACTCCGAGGAGCGCTGGTCGATCCATCGCTCCGCGCCGCCATTCGAAGACCAAGCGACCTCCACCGAGATCCTGGAGACCGGCATCAAGGTCATCGACCTCATCATGCCCATCCCCAAAGGCGGCAAGGTCGGCCTCTTCGGCGGCGCCGGTGTCGGCAAGACCGTCACCCTGATGGAGCTCATCCGCAACATCGCGGCCGAGCATTCCGGCTTCTCGGTGTTTGCGGGCGTCGGCGAGCGGACTCGCGAGGGCAACGATTTCTATCACGAGATGAAGGAGTCGAATGTTCTCGACAAGGTGGCCCTGGTCTACGGCCAGATGAACGAGCCGCCGGGGAACCGTCTTCGCGTCGCGCTGACGGGTCTGACGATGGCGGAGTTCTTCCGCGAAGAGGGCCGCGACGTCCTGCTCTTCGTCGACAACATCTACCGCTACACCTTGGCCGGAACCGAGGTCTCGGCGCTCTTGGGCCGCATGCCCTCCGCCGTGGGTTATCAGCCGACGCTGGCCTCCGAGATGGGCGCGTTGCAGGAGCGCATCACCTCCACGCGCACCGGCTCCATCACCTCCTTCCAAGCGGTGTACGTCCCCGCGGACGACTTGACCGACCCGTCGCCGGCGACCACCTTTGCGCATTTGGACGCGACCCTCGTGTTGTCGCGTCAGATCGCCGAGCTTGGCATCTACCCGGCCGTGGATCCGCTGGACTCCACCAGCCGAATCCTCGACCCGAACGTGGTCGGTCAGGAGCACTATCAAACCGCGCGTGCGGTTCAGGGGACCTTGCAGCGCTACAAGGAGCTCAAGGACATCATTGCCATCCTCGGTATGGACGAGCTCTCCGACGACGACAAGCTCGCCGTGTCGCGTGCCCGTAAGATCCAACGCTTCCTCTCGCAGCCCTTCTTCGTGGCCGAGGTCTTCACCGGCTCGCCGGGTAAGTTCGTGACCGTGAAGGACACCATCAAGGACTTCAAGGCGATCGTCAACGGCGACTACGATCACCTCCCCGAACAGGCCTTCTATATGGTCGGCGGCATCGAAGAAGCGGTGGCCAAGGCCGAGAAGATGGGTAGCTAAAACGCGGTCTGTGTGACGTGCGCTGTGCGTGACTTTGGTCGGGCGGCGCATTTCTAAACAGATGTCGGAGCTGCCGCGTTTTAGGATTTTTTTACATTTTAAACCGCGTCGGCACAGAGGGGTTGAAGTCCGCTTTGGACCGATTCCGCGAGAACGTCATGTTTGACAACAGGACGCGGTTTAATAGGGGTGCACTATGGCGATGACAATTCACGTCGATATCGTAAGCGCCGAAGGGGCGATTCATTCGGGCAAGGCGGCCATGGTGTATGCGACCGCCGAGCTGGGCGAGGTCGGTATCGCGCCACGGCATACCGCCTTCATCAGCCGTTTGAAGCCGGGTGACGTGCGGGTCGAGAACGAGCACGGCGAGCAAGAACACTTTTATGTCTCCGGCGGCATGCTCGAGGTTCAGCCGCATGTCGTGACCGTCTTGGCCGATACCGCGATCCGCGCGCGTGACCTCGACGAGGCCGCGGCGCTCGACGCCAAGCGCCGGGCCGAGGAGGCGCTTGCCGGTCACACGGCTCAGTTCGAGTACGCCAAGGCGCAAGCCGAGCTGGCCGAGGCGATCGCACAGTTGCGCGCAATCGAGAAGCTTCGCAAGATGAAGGGGTGATCCCTTCGGATTGTTCCTTGAATGCCCGAATCAAGAGGCCCGCTCCGACACGAGCGGGCTGTTCATTTGACGAGGCCGCCCCTCGATCTCTTCCTGGTCCCCTTGTTCGCCATGCCGCGCCGGCGACCCGCAAGGGACCCAGCCGGCCAATCCTGACCCGGAGGCGAACGCCGTCATGACAGAACAGCTCATCAGTGCCGGCAAGCTTGTCGCATTGACCTACCGAATCGAAGACGGGCAGGGCAACATCCTGGAGCAGACCGATATCCCCGTCAGCTATATTCACGGCGGCCAGACCGAGCTCATCGGCGGCATGGACGCGGCCGTCGACGGGCGGCGTGCGGGCGACGCGGTCGAGCTGATCCTGGGTCCGGAGCAAGGCTTTGGCCCGCGTGATCCCGATCTGACCTTTACCGACGCAGTGGACAACGTGCCGCCCGAATTCAGATTCGTCGGTGCCGAGGTGCAGATGGAGAACGAGGCCGGGGAGACGCGCCAGTTCCACGTCACCCGGATCGAGGACGGCAAGCTCACCCTCGACGGTAACCATCCGCTCGCCGGCAAGACGCTGCGCGTGCATGTTCGGATCGCGGAGGTCCGCGAACCGACACATGCGGAGTTGACGGCGGACCTCGGCGAGGGTGGTATGCTTCCCGGTGGCGGTCTGCACTGACCCGGCGTTCGAAGAGGGCGATGCGATGAGGCTTGGAGTCGTGATCTTGGCGGCGGGGCTCGGCAAGCGGATGCGCTCCGCCCTTCCGAAGGTGCTTCATCCCTTGGCCGGGAAGCCATTGCTTGCCCATGTCCTGGATACCGCCGAGGCGATCGGTGCCGAGCGCATCGTCACCGTCTACGGTCACGGCGGCGACCAAGTCCGCACGGCGCTGGCCGATACCGGATGTCTCTGGGTCCAGCAGGCCGAGCAATTGGGCACCGGACACGCCGTCATCCAGGCCATGCCGCAGGTCGCGGATATGGATCGTGTCCTGATCCTCTACGGCGATGTGCCGCTCATCTCGGCCGAGACCTTGAATCGTCTGCTCCAAGTTGCGGCCGATACCGATCTCGGGATCCTGACCGCCGACATCCCGGATCCCGCCGGTTACGGACGGATCCTGCGCGACAGCCGCGGCTGGGTCGTCGGGATCGTGGAGGAAAAGGACGCGACGCCCGACCAGCGCGCCGTCACCGAGATCAACACAGGCATTCTAGTCGCCGACCGATCGAGGCTCGACGGCTGGCTGGCCCGCATCGACAACGACAATGTGCAGGGCGAATACTATCTCACCGACGTGACCGCGCTCGCCGCGGCCGAGGGCGTAGCGGTTGCATCCACCCGGCCCGACCGACTCGCGGAGGTTGCCGGCGTCAACGATCGGGTTCAACTCGCGGCCCTCGAGCGCGACTATCAGCGCCATGCAGCGGAAGACCTAATGCGCTCCGGCGTGACCATGGCGGATCCGTCGCGGTTCGATCTGCGCGGTGTCCTTCAAGCCGAGCCGGATGTCGTCATCGACATCAACTGCGTATTCGAGGGCGTGGTTCGGCTCTCGAGCGGCACACGTATCGGCCCTAACTGTCTCCTCAAGGATTGCAGCATCGGCCCGGACACCCACGTCTTGGCCAACTCTGTGATCGAAGGCGCCTCGGTCGGCGCCCATGCGCGGATCGGTCCGTTCGCGCGACTGCGTCCCGAGACCCGACTTGCAGACCACACCCATGTCGGCAACTTCGTGGAGATCAAGAAGACCAGCCTCGGCGCCGGGAGCAAGGCCAACCATCTGACCTATCTGGGCGACGCCGAGATCGGCGCCGGCGTGAACGTCGGCGCGGGAACCATCACCTGCAACTACGACGGCGCCAACAAGTCGGTCACCCGGATCGAAGACGGGGCCTTTATCGGCTCCAACACGGCGCTGGTTGCCCCTGTACGGGTCGGCGCCGGCGCGACCATCGGCGCCGGTTCCGTGATTGCGCGCGACACCCCGCCGGACCAGCTCACGCTGACGCGTGCCCCGCAAAGGACGATTCCGGGATGGACGCGGCCTCGGAAGCGACCGGTCTCCTGATCGGGTCGGATCGGTCTAAACCGCGTCCAGAGCGAGATGCTCATTTTCGAGTGAGTGCGACCTTTGGTGCATCCACAACCCTTAGCGGGGACGCGGTTTAAAATAATATAATTTTTAAACTCTTAAACCGCGCCGACTCCAACGGTCATCAAGTCTGCCGGGGCCGACCCCTTCCCAAAACATCGCATACCGCGCTGGGCGCGGTTTAAGACACACGAGGGAAAAGTCATGTGCGGTATCGTCGGTGCGATCGCCCAACGTCCGGTCTCGGCCATCCTGCTGGAAGGGCTGAGGCGTCTTGAGTATCGGGGCTACGACTCCGCCGGCATCGCGGTCCTCGAGGAACCTTGCCGTCTGAATCGCGCCCGCACACTCGGCAAGGTCGCGCGCCTGGCCGAGGCGGTCGCCGAGCGACCCTTGCCCGGCACACTGGGCATCGCGCACACGCGCTGGGCGACCCACGGCGAGCCTGCGACCCGCAACGCCCATCCCCATGTCTGTCGCGATCGCTGCCTGGTCGTGCACAACGGGATCATCGAGAATCACGAAGAGCTGCGTCGCGAGCAAACCGTCGCGGGCCACCGCTTCACCTCGGAGACCGACACCGAGGTTGTCGTCCACGCCGTATACGATCAGCTCGAGGCCGGCTACAACCTGCTCGATGCCGTGCGTTTGGCGACGACACGCCTGCGCGGCGCCTATGCCCTCGGCGTCATCGATGCGCAGGATGGCGAGCATCTCGTCACGGCACGCCAAGGGAGCCCTTTGGTCATCGGGGTCGGATTCGGCGAGCATTTTATCGCCTCCGATGTCTTCGCCCTGCTGCCCGTGACCAATCGTTTCATCTTCCTCGAAGAGGGCGACATCGCCGAGCTGACCCGCGAATCGGTCCGCATTTGGGACCGCGACGGCAACCTCGTCGTTCGGCCGGTGAAGACCTCGGCGGTCTCGGCCGATGCCGCCGAGCGCGGCGAGTATCGCCATTTCATGCTTAAGGAGATCTTCGAGCAGCCGCGTGCGATCGCCGATACGCTCGAAGGTCGCTTGGTCGGTACCCGCGTCCTGCCGGAGTGCTTCGGCAATCTGGCCCCGGAGATCTTCGCTCGCGTCAAGGCGGTGACCCTGGTCGCCTGCGGCACCAGCTACCATGCCGCCTTGGTCGCGCGCTATTGGATCGAGGCCCTCGCTGGCCTACCTTGCACCGTCGAGGTGGCAAGCGAGTACCGCTATCGCAAACAGGTGGTGCCGGCCGACGCCCTGTTCGTGACCCTCTCGCAATCCGGCGAGACGGCCGATACGCTCGCGGCCCTGCGTCTGGCGAAGTCCTCTGGGTTTGCGGCGACGCTGGCCATCTGCAATGTCCCCGAGAGCTCCCTGGTGCGCGAGTCCGACCTGGTGCTGCTCACACGTGCCGGCCCCGAGATCGGCGTCGCCTCCACCAAGGCGTTTACCACCCAACTGGTGTCCTTGTTGCTGATGACCGTGGCGCTCGGTCATGAAAATGCCCTGAGCGACACCGCCGAGGCCCATGTGGTCGCGCTGCTTCGAGCCCTCCCCGGCAAGGTCGAGGCCGTGCTGGATCTCGATGACCGGATCGCCGCACTTGCCGAGGTCTTCGTCGACAAGCAGCACACACTCTTCCTGGGACGCGGCGAGCAATACCCGATCGCGATGGAAGGCGCGCTCAAGCTCAAGGAGATCTCCTACATCCATGCCGAGGCATACCCGGCGGGCGAGCTCAAGCATGGCCCCCTTGCCTTGATCGACGACCAAATGCCCGTGGTCGCCGTCGCGCCCAACAATGCCCTGCTCGAAAAGCTCAAATCCAATCTCGAAGAGGTCCGCGCACGCGGCGGCCAACTCTATGTCTTCGCCGACCTGCAAGTCCCCATGGTCGAAGAGGAAGGTGTCACCGTCATCCGTCTCCCCGAGACCGACGATCTGATCGACCCCATCATCTTCACGATTCCGCTGCAGCTCCTTGCCTATCACGTTGCCGTCCTCAAGGGGACCGACGTGGATCAGCCGCGCAATCTGGCGAAGTCCGTAACAGTCGAATAGGTCGGTGCGGCACAGGGGGAATGTATGAGTGCCTCGTGCAAAGAGTTTTTCTTTGGGGTTTTGACGTCGCGCTCCATGTGGATGGCTACAGCGACGTAGGATCAGAGGAATCGGCCGGATGGAAGCATCGGTGAACCAGGACGCATCCAAAAGAGACCCCCGGGTCGATTTGGAACGGCTCCTCAAGCTCCGCCTGATCGTCGCCCGTCACGGGGAGATGGACAGGGCAGGCTGGTGGAACACCAATGGAATCCTCGGCCGACACGGCGCGCTGGCGCTGAAGCGCGGATTCCCGTCGACCCATCATTTCGCCCAGGCTCGGATCGCCTTTGCGGTCGCGCGCAGCCGTTGCCATGCGCTTTTCGACCCGCCGGGTTGCATGACGCTCTGGAGCCTCCCCGCCCGGATCGAGGATCAATTCGAAGAGCACTGGCAGGACTGGCTGGACCAAGGCGAACGCTGGTCACCCTACTTCGATCACTTGGCCGGTGCAGTTTCCAACGATCTGCTCGTCGCGCTCGCCGAGGCCGGCCTCGTCGACCGACGCCACTTGGACGCGGTCGGCCAGTTGCGCCGCTCGGCCGAGGGTCGATCGGTCCCCTTGCCCGGTACCCACCAACCCCACGACGAGATCATCACGCTACTGGCGGCAGGCTTCGCCAGAGGGGAGCGCGGTAACCCGGCGATCCCTTATGCACGGCTTGATGACTGAGCATGGAGGCTCGCTCCAAGGTCGCTTCCTGCGCCGCCATCAAAGGGTCCCTGATCGAGGAGACCTACGCGGTGTTCCGCGGCTGGGACTACGCCGCCTCGAAAACCGACAATCTCAAACGCGCTCGCCAGGAAAACACAATCGGCGCCAAGAGTGCGAGTTGGGCGCAGAATGTGTCCTGGGCGGTCAGCCGCCGCTTCGATCCCGCGGGTCGCGATCGCCCACTCGTGGAGCTTGCAAAATCGGGGGGTGACCGGGAAGTCTGGAAACCGCTGCTCCTCTACCATCTGACCCGCGACGAGTTCCTGGTCCGCGATTTCCTCGTCAACTGGCTCTACCCGCAGTTCACTGCCGGCGCTTACCGCATGCGCGCAGCAGACGTGATGCCTTACCTTCAGGGACTGACCAAGAAAAAGGGCATCGACTGGTCCGGGCACTGGAGCGAAAGCACGTCTGAACGCGTAGCCTCGGGACTGCTGCGCATCGCGGCCGACTTCGGGCTTTTGCAGGGCCTACAGGCGCGCGAATTTGCCTCCTATCATCTGCCCGAGCAGAGCTTCCTCTATCTGCTGCACGTCATGATGGAGCGTGAGGTCAACGCGCGACGGGTCATCGATGCCGATGATTGGCGGATGTATCTGATGGCTCCCTCCGACGTCGAGCGCGAGCTGCTGCGTCTGCACCAGTTTCGCAAGCTGCATTTCGAGGTTGCCGGGAGTCTCGCCCAACTCAAGCTGCCGGCGGCATCGGCAGCCGACTACGCGAAGGAGCTCTGCTGATGCCCGATTGGAAAGAGCGTCTGACCCGGCAGCTCGAACCTGTGCTGATGCAACCGGACCCCCGGCAGCAGCTCAGCGCATACCACGACATGCCCTACGCCATCTTCCGCTATCCGCCGGAGGAGGAGTTCGGGGTACGTCGGCAAGTCTCGCTGCTGCGCACCCGGCTGGAGCAGTCCGGTAAACGGGTGACCATCATCTCGCTTGCCGAATGCCTCGCCACAGCGCTGGAAGCGGAAGACATGGGTCCCGACGCGCTCGTCGACGCGGAGAAATCGGTCGGTCTCGAGGCAACGGTCGACACCATCTTCCAGATCCTGAGCGACTACCAACCGCTCGACGCGTTGGTCGCTCGGCGCATCCCCGCCGACGCCGATCCGCTGCGCGACCTGGTCTTCATCGTCCGTGCAGGTGCGCTCTTCCCCGTGTACCGCACATCCGCGTTGCTGGAGCAGATCAAGGGCAAGATCCAGGTGCCCGCTGTCCTGTTCTACCCCGGTGAACTGGACGGCGCCGCGGGTCTGAGGTTCATGGGCGTGCTGGATGCTGACCACAATTATCGGCCGAAGATTTTTTGAGGGGGAGGGGTTCGGGGTTCGGGGTGCAG
>NZ_JBBWVD010000043.1:0-44384 GCF_041903745.1 Thiocapsa sp. C2-2m
GGTCATCGAGGATGCGTTGCGCGCGGGCCGGATCGGCGCAGGCGAGCAGCCCGTTGTCCAGGGCCTCGAAGGGGATTCCCGCTTTGGCCAACTGGCGTTTGACGTACTCATGACCGTTCAGACAGACCCGCGCGGTGTAGGGAAAGTAGGAGCAGAACTTGATGAACAGAGGGCCGAAGTCCTCGTCGACCAGGTAAAAGTAATAGTGGTTGCACATCACCGTCCCGCGGGTGAACCAGGGGTACGGCTGGCCGGTGTGGGTGCTGATCTTCTTGATCATGCGGAAACTCGCAAATCGCTCCTGAGCCTTGCCGATGTACAGGACACCCTCGGGTTGAGCGAAGTCGCGGAGCCGCTCGCGGGTGACGTCGTCTTTGCGCTGTCCCTTGGCGAAGGTCACGATCTCCACGCCCTCGCGTTGCGCAAACCCATGGATCGCCTTGACAAAGGCATGGCTGATCGGGGCCATCAGTACCGTGGAGGCGACCTTGGCACCGCGATGGACTTTGAAGAACGTGGCCACCCCGCCACCGGTCTGTAGCCGCGGCTGATACAGGTTGAGATACAGCCGATCGATTCCTTCCAGATCCAGCGTGACCCGATCGTTCAGCAACGCTCCGACAGTTTGGTCTAACATGATGGCAGGCCCCGGTTGACATCTTGGCCACGCGCCACACGCCGCTACGTGCGGCTACTACCGGAAGTTTAGCCTTCCGTCGCTCAACCGGGGCCGCCCGACACCGGAGCTCCCCCATGACTCGTCGGTCTGAGGCGAAGCCTCGCTAGATGTTGTGCGGACGCTGCTTGCCGCGAAGGCGAATGTGAACGTCGCGAGCAAGTCTGGTTCCACAGCCTTGGATGGTGCGTCGCTAACTGGGATGTTAGAAGTCGTACGGACCCTTCTTACTGCCAGGGCAAATGTGCACACAAAGACCAAAGATGGGCACACGCCACTGATGGCTGCAGCGCTGGAAGGTCACTTGGACGTAGTACAGTTGTTGATCAACAACGGTGCTGACGTCAGAGCAACAAGTAAAGAGGGCTATACCGCGAAGTACCTCGCATCTTTGGGCCGCCACGATGAGGTTGTGCGGACTCTCGAAAAGGCCGGGGCTAGGTAAGGTGAGGTAAGGAACCAGGCTCAATTAAATCCTGTGGTGAAGAGCAGCAAGACGTGACAGTAGGGGAAAAGGCGACAGGCTCAATTATGAATCCTGAAACTGGCCTAACAAGCCACCGAAGAGGGCCGCGCAACACAGATCTGTGCTGGCTAGGTGATTTCGTGCGTGGCGTGCGCCCCTTAGCTTTGCCCTTAGGGAATCCCTTACTACTCACCGCTTCCCGCGGAACACGGACGTGTTGCCGCTCTTCGCGCCCTTAATAATCGCTGGAAGATGCACACCCTGAGAATCGCGCACTGGACGCGCGGACTGAATACTTTTCACCGTTTGCTCAACCGACGACACCGAAAGAGGCGGAAAATGAAACACGTGATGGCAAAGCTAACTGTCATAGTTGGCATTCAAATTCTTTTGAATGGATGTATGCCGCCAGGGTATCACAGTCCAGGGGAAAAGGTATATTCACTTCCTGGCCCTGAGTCGTACAAGGCAATCGATCCATCATCAAGCGCAGTAATAGCAGACCTCGACTACGCTGAAGCGAATATCGGTACAAAGGAAGGCAAGACGGCTCTTGAAAGGGCTCTTGCGGTAATTAAATACGACCAATGCGTTGAGCCCGCATCCGCCTATATGGCGTGCAATCCTCGTTCCGGCGACCCCGTCTTTCAAGTGGCCGGCATGAGCAGACATAGTTACCCCAACCTCGGTGCCTGCCTGTACGTAATCCAGATTCCTGGGTCCTACACGCCGATTCTTACTCTGAAGTATTTGGCCGGGCAATGCACAAGCAGTATAGCGGAAATTCGGACAGAAGCACCCTCACCAAAGCCGCAATAGGATAAAGGTAAAGTAGCGAGGGAATAGGAGGGAATAGGGGCCAGGGAATAGAGGGAATAGGGGCCAGGCTCGGATTTTGCTGGCTGCAATGAAGAATTCGCCTAACACTTGAATCACCCGCGACCCCAAACCGCGCGCGGAGCTCGCAGCAAGACGGCAAGCGCAGTGCCGGCGCGGTTTGGGCCTCGGTATTCAAGACGTTAGCCTTCAAGAGCAGGCCAAAATAATGACCGCACGCTTTCTTATTTTTACGTCGTTAGCCCTGTTGATCTTCGCGGGACGTACTCACGCCTCTGAGTTGAGCACCAATAAACGCTTGATCCAGGGTTCATGGTATTGCCCTCCAACCAAAGATTTGTACCATCGTTTCGACTTCAGTCCGGATGGTAATTTTATGTGGTTGAGCTTTGCTCCGACGAAACGAAACAATCGCATCTGGTCTCCCTCATTCACCGAGCCCGAGCCATACTTATTTCGCTCCCCTAGGACCTATTCGCTCAACCTCTACGGTCGGGTGCGCGACGTGGTGGCTGCCGAACAGGTGGTGATGCTCAAGACCCTGCGCTGCCAAGTGCGCGTGGTCTGGGTCTACCGGCGCACCCAATGGATCGCGCTGGTGACCACCGACCTGACCCTGTCCGTTGAGCAAATTATTGAAATCTATGGCGCGCGCTGGAAAATCGAAGCCGGATTCAGTGCGGAGCGCCGGGGTCAGGTCTTGACTTGTGACTTTCCTGATCTACCTTTGCGGTTATGGCCAGACCGCTGCGACTCGAGTTTGCCGGTGCGCTCTACCACGTCACCTCGCGCGGTGACGGACGGGAGGACATTTTTCGGGCCGTCGGTGACCGGCGGGTGTTTTTCGATGTGCTCGCGGGCGTATGGGGACGGTTTAACTGGATCATCCACGCCTACTGCCTGATGACCAACCATTACCATCTTCTTGTCGAGACGCCGGATGGGAATCTCGGCAAAGGCATGCGCGAGCTCAACGGCGTGTACACGCAGCGCTTCAACCGGGTCTACCAACGGGTGGGGCACGTCTTTCAGGGGCGCTATAAGGCGATCCTGGTGCAGAAGGAGGCGTACCTTCTCGAAGTCGCGCGTTACGTGGTCCTCAACCCGGTCCGTGCGCGCATGGTTCGATCACCGGGAGACTACCCGTGGAGCAGTTATCGGGCCATGATTGGCGAGGACGCTGCCCCCGAGTGGCTTGAGACGCGCGCGATCCTCACGGCGTTCGGCCAGACGGAAGCGGGAGCCGTCGAGGGTTACAGGTCCTTCGTAGCCGCCGGCAAGGGGCAGCCCTCGCCCTGGGAGTCCCTCAAGCAGCAGGTCTTTCTGGGCTCAGACGCCTTCGTGGAGGCCATGCAACGCAAGGTCCCGCAGGACCGGGACCTCCGCGAGGTCCCCCAAGCCAAACGTCGGCCGGTTCCGCGTTCGCTGCCTGATTACGAACGGGCGCATGCGGATCGCAATCAGGCGATCAAGGCCGCCTACGCCAGCGGCGGATACACGATGCAGGAAATTGGCGACTACTTCCGGCTACACCACTCGCGCATTAGCAAGATCATCCGCGATGTACCTGGGCGTAGCGGCGAGGCACAAGTCAAGACCTGACCCCGCGGCCATTTTGGACCCCGCGGCCATTCCGACCATTCCGACGGCTCCTTTCTGCCCCTTGTGCTGCCTGTTGGTACGACGCTACAGTGGCATCAAGGGCTGAGAGAACATCGGCAATCCGCCACTGCTCCTCCAGCGGCGGCAGCGCGAACTCTTGCCTAGCAAGCGTCTTCCAATTGATAGTCGGCGAAAGCGAGCCCACAGAGATTTTCTGCGCCAGATCCATGAACAGATCCGACTGCATGAAGAACGGCAGGAACTCCGGCAGCACCACGTCGGGCTTGGCACGCAGTACCAAGGAATGCGCCGAGGCGATCCCCCGCCACTCGGCGACACCGAGCTTGCGCTGGTAGGCACGGCGCCGGGCAAAGATGATGTCGCCGGGCTCAAACAGCAGCTTGGTTGCGCTCACGTCGGCGGGGGAGCCCCAGCGGCAGATCTTCAGACTGTCTGAATCGAGGTGCTCCAGCCCGACGTAGTGGTCCACGCCCGCCGCGGCCGGATCATCCACCCGCACGTTGACGCTGGTCGCCATCTGCTCAAAGCGCCAACGTCGCCATCCAGGCTTCAGGCAGTGCACCTGAGCGGGGTGCGGGCCAATGGTCACGCCGAAGCCATCCGCTGCGCGAGGGCCTGCCAGTTCAAACACGACCACTTCAAGGAGCGGGGCAAGGGCGGTTCCTCCCGATTGGCGCGGCAGCGATCCGCGAGGGCCCGACCTGCATCGACCGCCTCTCGGCTGTGCTTTACCCGGACACCCTCGACGGACTCGTTCGTTGTACCGGTGCTCAAGAACTCAATCCAATTCTCCAGTCGGTCCTTGGCGAAGGCGAAGACCACCTGATCGAACTCCGCCTGGGAGATCCCCTTCTCTTGGGCGACGGCCCAGAACCTATTCTTGAGGGCGAGGCAGGTGGGCATATCGTGGTCCAGGTCCGCCCAGACCATGAGGGTGGTACTGGCACCCCTGCCGAGCACCAACCTCAGTTCGGTCGGCATCCGCTCGATCAGCTCGGTTCTTCCGCCGCAATCGACGGGCCTAACGATGTTGGTGCCCGGCCATGGCCGAATCCAGTTAGGCTTGAATCGTTTAAGGAAGGCGTTGATGAATAGGGGGTCGATGCTGCGTCCCTTCTTGCCTTCGTGCAGGCAGACGATCTGGGTTCGGCTAGCCATCGATCCATCCCCGAGCCATGGCCTCGCCGGCGGTCAGGCCGGCCGGGACCTTCAGCGGGCCGGAGCGGGTCGGCGAGGAATGGTTGTCGCGCCAGAGGTAGCGCCCGTATTCCTCGCTCGCGTTGCCGAGGATCTCCGGATGATGGGAGATCAGCACCGCTTGGTGTGCCTCGTCCAGAAGCCCCCGCAGGGCCAAGACCCAGGGTTGCAGCTCAGGCAGGCCCACATAGTTGTCCGGCTCATCGATCAACACCGTGGCCACGGCCCCGGTCGCCAAGGCCGCATGGATCATGTAGAGCCCGACGAGGGCGCGCTCCCCATCCGAAAGCTGATGAAACAGGAGCGTCCCATCGCCGCTGCCTTGGGGACCGTCGAACCGGAGCTGGAGCGCCTTGGCGTTGATGCCTACGTCCACCAACTTGAACGAGCGGAAGTCGGGCCAAACCTCCTGTAGCGAATCGCGCAAGGCATCGGTCCATTCCTGCTCCTGGGCCAGATAGCGATACCAGGACAACAGGTTCTCCATATGCCGGGAGGGGCTTCGGCTCTCCGCCTTGCTCTCGAAGTCCATCCCCCTCGGACTCGGGCGCACCACGACCATGGACGCCAGCGCGCTCTTCAGGATCTCGATCTCCCGCCGGTCGGACGCTGGCTGAATGGAGCCTAACGCCGCCTGGCGCCAGTCCAATGGAAAGCTCGTTGGTACGCCGTTCGCCTTCTGGAAGGTCACCCCCTCCAGGGTCCGCTCGTAGAGCAGTCGGCCATCGCAAGTCGCCTGCTCGCGGATCACCCGCGGCTTCAACTCCGGGGCGACCTGCTCAAGATGGATCAGATAGCCCAGCTTGTGGCCTTCGGCTTGGAAGTCGATCTCGAACTCCTGCACCTTGCTATCGAGCCAACCGGTGAGATCGAGCGAGGGAATGTCCCGATCCCCAGCGCCACCCAACACCGACTCGCCCGTGGCAAGGTCGCGCAGGAGGTTGATGGCATCGAAGACCGAACTCTTGCCGGACCCATTGGGGCCGCACAGCAGGCAGAATGAGTCGAACCGCGCCTCGAAGGCGACGAGACAGCGGAAGTTGTTGGCATACAATCGCGTCAACATGTAGACGTTACCTCTGTGCCCTTGGGCCCCAAGGGTTATGGCACCCGGGATTGCCTCGAAGCCTTAGGGCGGAACGGAACTCCAACTTGAGGGCTTGTAGGTGCTCGGTCATCAGGTCTCCCGGTGGGAGATAAGGGGTCAGGCTCGATTAACTCCGGCGGGCCGCTAAGAATGTCATTGAGCCTGAAGATCATCTAGCCGACCCCGCCCCTTTTGCTCTCCGGTCGCGCCCCGGCGCAGATGTTCATTCGATCGTCCAGTCTTCGAGTTCCAACCCGGCGATACGGCCGAAGTCACGTTGGTTGCGGGTGACGAGGACGGCGTCATGACAGAGCGCGATGGCAGCGATCTTCAAATCCTGCGCACCGATCCTGAGCCGCCGGGCTGCAAGGTCCACGTAACGCCGCTCCGCTTGATCATCGAACGGCAGAACCCGAAAGGCCCGAACGAAGGTCAAGGTCTTCTCCAGCCAGGCGTATGCCCTGATCCGATCTTCGCCGATACCGGCACGACGGACTTGGGCCAACCGTCCTTGCAGCATCTCCTCGACGCTGACGATACTGATGGCAATCTGCGCCGGCGGAATCGCTCGGATGTGTGGCAAGAGTGCGGTGTTGCCCCGTTGAAACAGGCTGAGGTGGTCGGTATCCAGGACCAAGAGCGTCATGCTCGGCCTACTCGGGTGGGCAGTTCTGCGCCTGACGGTAGGCGGCGATCTCTTCCTGAAAATCGTCGAAGGTCGGGTCGTCTGCGAAACTGCCGAAATGCTCGAGCAACGAGCGGCCATCGCTGGTCGCGCCGATGTCCAAGCGGACCAGCTCCACCCGGTCCAAATAGGCCCGCAGCCGCCGCTCGACGCCGCGCAACGCGGCCTCGCGGGTTGCCTCCTTCACCCGGATCTCCGGCAGGCTGCTGACCTGTGCCAGGTAGCTGCCGCCCCGCTTGCTTAGGATGATGTCGACCTTCATGGGGTTAGCCGTGCCGGTTGGGAGTCAGTCTGACGCTAACACCCGCGCCGACACCGAGCAAGCCCCGAGCCCGCCGAAATCCTCAACCCCGGCGCTCGGTGAACAATCCGGATCAGCGTCGCAAAGAAACCGAGGTCTGTTCCTGATTACTCGCTAGTCCTACGCGCACTTTTGGTGTCGGCTGTATTGGCCTTGTTAGAGCATTTCTTCGCCGTTTAGCCAAAGCTCATATTCGCTAATGTCGATTTCCGAGTTCCACGATACAGCGTGACCGCCGGGTTCAACGGATACGTTTCTAAAGAATGCCGGATTCTTGAGAGGCAGAAACATCTCCCGTTCTGCGAGCCGATTTATGTCGTACTTTTTCTTTCTTCCATTCGAGAAGAATACAACAAGAAAATGTCCTTCTTGAGGTATCGCGCTTTGAACTTTTGGAATATTCATGGCTATTGAAGAGGTGGCAGTTTCTTGAATTCCTGTAATTTCCACATTCCTTGAAGATCGGATTGATAACAGCTTGCCCACTCCACTACGAGCTTTCGTGCTCTTGAGGGAAGGTCGCCCTCAATCATCTCCAAGATTACATGCATCGTCTCGTGTACTAGATTGCACAGTCTAGCGCAAGAGTAGCCTACGCATGTCCCACTTCAACCCCGCCAGGCCACGCCGTGAGGACGGTTCGCCGTCGAACTGGGACCGTTACCTGGATCTCCTGATCCGTCGTCAGGTTCCGGCGAAGCTCCGTCAATGGTACAGAATTCTTACCGAAGCGTGTTCGGCGCAGTTCCCGGGAAGATCGAGTTGGACTCGATGTGGTAGCCGTCAGGGCGGCGGAAGAGGACGACTGCAAATCGTCGATCCCAGGGGGCTGCGCTCGATCAGCCTAAGCCGGGGATCGGGGTATCGCGGTGGTAGCTCTGGCCCTGTCGGAAGGTTGCCGGTGTTGCATCGCTTGTCTCGTGATCCGCCCGACGGCTGCCTTGCGCCTCGGCGCCAATCGATCCTCGGCCGGGAGTCGACGTGGGTCGAAGGGTCTAGAGTAGCGCGCGCAAGGCGGTCCTCAGCAGGGGCAGCAACGCTGCCTTGTCGAGATCGGGGTGGCTGATGGCTCGACCGGACAGTCCGTCGAAGAGGGCCATGATGACCTCGATCGACGCGTCGGCATCCCCGAGCTCCATCCCGCGGGCTTGCCGGGCGGCGCGATGCAGGGCGCAGAGGCGCTCGCGCTTGGCGGCGTCGGCGGCGCGGACGATCGCGGCGACGGCCGGATTGCGGGCGGCCTCGGCGAGGATCTCCATCTCGAGCGCGGCGGTATCCAGGTCGGTCTTCTCGTTCAGGCCCACCTCGACCCGGTCGATCATCGCCTGAAAGAGGTCGTCTTCGCTTTCGAATTGAAGGACGATCTCGAGGGAGCGTTCCAACTTGCGCTGCACCAAGGCGCCGATGATGGCCTCCTTGCTCTCGAAGAAGTGATAGATGTGGCCCGGACTCATCCCGGCCGCCTTCGAGATCTTCGCAATGCTGGTCCCGTGGAACCCCTCGCGCACGAAACAGGCGGCCGCCGCGTCGAGGATTTGCTGGCGCCTCGCCTGGCCGCGGTTGGGTTCATGCTCTTGATCCGACGCCTGCATTCTTCCTCCTCCTCCGCTACCTGTTCGCGCCTTTGCGCGGGCGCTCTTTGAATGACGGCGCCGCGACGGGCTCGCGCACGACACCTTACACCTTGACCTCCTCGACTCGCGGGTCTAAAGTTCGGTCACGAACTAGAATGAACGTTCACTCTAAAACAGTCAACGATCGACGACTCAAACAGTCGACAGTGGCACCGCACTTCGAGGTATCTCATGGGATCCGCCCGCCGTCATATCGGCATCGCTCTCGCCTGGCCGATCGGCATCGCACTGCTCCTCGCCGGGTGCAATCAGACGCCTGCCGGCAGCGTCACGCCCGCGGCACCCCCGCCGCCCGAGGTCGGTACGGTCACGATCGTCGCCCGCCCGACCACCCTGACGACCGAGCTTCCCGGCCGCACCGTACCCTATCGGATTGCGGAGGTGCGACCGCGCGTCAGCGGCCTTATCCAGGATCGGCTCTTTACGGAGGGCGGCGAGATCAGCACGGGCCAGGTGCTCTATCAGATCGACCCGGCCGTCTACCAGGCGGCCTACGACAGCGCCGAGGCCGCGCTGGCACGCTCTCAGGCGACCTTGGATCGGGCGCGGCTGAAGGCCGACCGCTATGCGCGTCTCGCCAAATCCAAGGCGGTGAGTCAGGAGGACAACGACGACACGCAGGCGGCGCTCAAGGAGGCCGTGGCCAGTGTCGCCGTCGATCAGGCCGCCTTGGAGCGTGCGCAGATCGACCTCGCCTACAGCCGGGTCGAGTCGCCGATCGCCGGGCGGATCGGGCGCTCGACCGTCACCCAGGGTGCCTTGGTGACGGCCAACCAGGCCGAAGAGCTGGCGACCGTGCAGCAGATCGATCCCATTTACGTCGACCTCACACAATCCAGCACCCAGTTGCTCAAGCTGCGCCGCGCCCTGGCCGACGGCCGTCTTCAGAGCCCCAACGGAGAGCAGGCGAAGGTGACGCTCATCCTTGAGGACGGCCGGGTCCATCCGCATGCAGGACGCCTGGAATCCTCCGAGGTCACGGTCGACCAGGGAACCGGCACGGTCACCTTGCGGGCCACCATCCCGAACCCCGAGCAAGAGCTTCTACCGGGGATGTTCGTCCGCGCTCGGGTGGAGGAAGGCATTCGACCGGACGCCATACTGGTTCCGCAACAAGGTGTCCAGCACGATCGTCGCGGCAACCCGATCGCCTTGGTCGTGAACGACGAGGGCACGGTGGAGGAGCGCAAGATCGAGACAACACGCACCATCGGCGACCAATGGCTGGTGGACGCCGGGCTCGAGCCGGGCGATCGCGTCATCGTCGAGGGCAGCCAGAAGGCGCGGCCGGGAACGCAGGTCCGGGTGATGGACCTGAGCGATCAGCCGGGCGTTGCGGCGGTAGATTGAGTGAGGGGCGACTTAAGTCGCCCCTACCCGCCGACGGCTGCCCCCGCGCCCCACACTCCCGAACCAAGGACCCCAATCCCATGGCCCGTTTCTTCATCGATCGACCCGTGTTCGCCTGGGTCATTGCGATCGTCATCATGCTCGCCGGGGTACTGTCGATCCTGACCCTCCCGGTCTCCCAGTATCCGAGCATCGCACCGCCGGCGATCTCTGTCACCGCCAACTATCCGGGTGCCTCGGCCCAGACGCTGCAGGACTCCGTGACTCAGGTCATCGAGCAGCAGATGAACGGGCTCGACGGGCTGCGCTACATGTCATCGACCAGCGAGTCGACCGGGATCGCGACCGTGACCCTGACCTTCGAGAACGGCACGAATCCCGACGTCGCGCAGATGCAGGTCCAGAATAAGCTGCAAACGGCCACGGCGCTCTTGCCCGCGCAGGTGACCCAGCAAGGGTTGCAGGTCGCCAAATCGGTGCGCAACTTCATGATGGTCGTCGCCTTCGTCTCGCGCGACGGGAGGCTCGAGAGCGCGGATATGAGCGACTACATGGCCAGTCTGGTCAAGGATCCGCTCAGTCGCGTGCCCGGCGTCGGTGAGATCACCCTCTTCGGTGCCCAGTATGCGATGCGGATCTGGATCGATCCGAACCGACTCAATCAGTTCGGCCTGACGCCGACCGATGTCGCAACCGCGATCAAGGCCGAGAACGCCCAGATCTCGGCCGGTCAGCTCGGCGCCGTCCCGGCGGAACCCGGCCAGCGGCTCAACGCCACAGTGAACGTGCAGAGCCGGCTCAACACGCCCGAGGCCTTCGGCGCGGTCCGGGTGCGCACCGCCGCCGACGGCTCGACCGTCTATCTGCGTGATGTGGCCCGCATCGAGCTCGGCAGCGAGAGCTACAACACCGCCGCCTTCCATAAGGGCAGTCCGGCCGCCGGAATGGCAATCCGTCTGGCAACCGGGGCCAATGCGCTGGAGACCGCGGCGGCCGTACGGGCACGGCTCGACGAGCTGGCACCCTTCTTCCCGGCCGGGGTCGAGGCGGTGTTTCCGTACGATACGACGCCCTTCGTGAAGATCTCCATCGGCGAGGTCATCAAGACCATGATCGAGGCGGTGATCCTGGTCTTTCTGGTCATGTATCTGTTCCTGCAAAACATCCGCGCGACCCTGATCCCGACGCTTGCCGTCCCGGTGGTCTTGCTCGGCACCTTCGGCGTGCTGGCGGCCTTCGGCTATTCGATCAATACCCTGACGCTGTTCGCGATGGTGCTGGCGATCGGTTTGCTGGTGGACGACGCCATCGTGGTGGTCGAGAACGTCGAACGCGTCATGCACGAGGAGGGTCTGCCGCCCAAGGAGGCGACACGCCGCTCGATGGATCAGATCACCAGTGCGCTGATCGGCATCGCGCTGGTGCTCTCCGCCGTGTTCGTGCCCATGGCCTTCTTCGGCGGCTCGACCGGGGTGATCTACCGGCAGTTCTCCATCACCATCGTCTCGGCCATGCTGTTGTCCGTGGTGGTCGCCCTGACACTGAGCCCGGCCCTGGCGGCGACCCTGCTCAAGCCGGGACATCAGGGCGAGCGACGCGGCTTCTTCGGCTGGTTCAATCGCAACTTCAACCGCGGCACGGGCGGCTACATCAAAGGCGTGAAGGGCATCCTGGGACGGCGCAAGCTGTTCCTGGCGATCTATCTCATGCTCGTGATCGGCCTGGGCCTGTCCTATGCGCGCCTGCCGACCGCCTTTCTGCCGGACGAGGATCAGGGCATCCTCATCACCCAGGTGATGCTGCCCGCGGGTGCGACACGCGAGCGCACGCTGGAGGTGCTGCGCGAGGTCGAGCGCCACTTTCTCGAAGACGAGTCCGAGGCGGTCCAGGAGCTCATCACCGTGGCCGGCTTCAGCTTCGCCGGACAGGGCCAGAACATGGCCTTCGGGTTCGTGCGCATGAAAGACTGGGACGAGCGCAAGCGGCCGGACCTGAAGGTCAAGGCAGTCGCCGGGCGGGCGATGAAGGCCTTCTCGCAGATCCGCGATGCGCAGGTCTTCGCTTTCGTACCGCCGGCCGTCATCGAGCTCGGCACCGGCACGGGCTGGGACGCCCAGCTGCAGGACCGAGGCGGCGTGGGTCACGATGCCCTGATGGCCGCACGCGGCCAGTTCCTCGGGATGGCGAACGCCGATCCCGCCCTCGCCGCAGTCCGACCCAACGGACGCGAGGACGAGGCGCAGTTCAAGGTCGAGATCGACCGCACCAAAGCCGGCGCGCTCGGGCTCTCGCTCGCCGACATCAACACCGCGCTCGCTGCCGCTTGGGGCAGCGCCTATGTCGACGACTTCGTCCACGAGGGCCGGGTGAAGAAGGTCTATCTCCAGGCCGACGCGCCCTATCGCATGCTGCCCGAGGATCTGCACGACTGGCATGCGCGTAATGCCGACGGCGAGATGGTGCCCTTCTCCGCCTTCGCCAGCGGCAGTTGGGTCTATGGATCGCCGCGCTTGGAGCGCTACAACGGCCTGCCCTCCGCGCAGGTGATGGGTCAGGCTGCGCCCGGGGTGAGCTCGGGCGAGGCCATGGACGCGGTCGAGGCACTGGTCGGCAAGCTCCCGCCGGGGATCGGTCTGGAATGGACCGGGCTGTCCTTCGAGGAACGTGCAGCCGGTGCTCAGGCGCCGCTGCTCTATGCCCTCTCGGCCCTGGTGGTCTTTCTGGCGCTGGCGGCGCTCTACGAGAGTTGGTCGGTGCCCTTCGCGGTCATTCTGGCGGTGCCGCTCGGGGTCTTGGGCGCCGTGCTGGCCGTCACCGGGCGCGGACTGCCGGCCGACATCTATTTCCAGGTCGGATTGCTCGCGACCATTGGGCTCTCGGCAAAGAACGCCATCCTCATCGTGGAGTTTGCCAAAACGCTGCAGGAGCAAGGCAAGGACGCGGTTACCGCGGCCCTGGAGGCGGCACGGATGCGGTTGCGGCCAATCCTCATGACCTCACTCGCCTTCGGCTTCGGCGTGGTGCCGCTCGCCATCAGCTCGGGGGCGGGCTCGGGCGCTCAGAATGCGATCGGTACGGGCGTGCTCGGTGGCGTGATCGCCGGCACCCTGCTGAATATTCTCTTCGTGCCGCTCTTTTTCGTGGCAATTCGGTCGCGATTGGATCGGCGCACGGCTCGGGAGCCATCGGGACAGGCGGTTGCAACAGCGCCGACGCCGGCGGCGCCGTAGGTTGTGCCGAGCCGTGCGAGGCACAACGGACCGTCGGCGGATGTTGTGCTTCCTGCCGTCAGCACAACCTACGGGTCTGGATCGGCGCACCGCTCGGGAGGCATCCGGGCAGGCGGTCGTGCCAGCGCCGACACCGACGAGGCCGTAGGTTGTGCCGAGCCGTGCGAGGCACAACCGGCCGTCGGTGGATGTTGTGCTTCCTGCCGTCAGCACAACCTACGGGTGTCGAATTTTCAGGAAATCGCCCGAGCATCGGGGGACCCGGACGTCGACCTCAATGAAAATCCCGGCTGTAGGTCGCCTCGACCCGGACCTTCAGCAGTGACTGCGGGTCCCAGAAGGCGTCGGCGATCAGGTGCGGCACGCTATCCTGCTGCTGGATCCGTCCGGTGACGCCGAGCAGGTTCGTGGTCTTGATCAGACGTGAGTAGCGTTCGAGCACCTGATTCCAGACCACGAGATTGACGAAGCCGGTCTCGTCTTCGAGTGTCATGAAGAGGACGCCCGATGCGGTCGCGGGGCGCTGACGGCAGATCACCAGACCGGCGTAGCGCGTGCGTCGACCATGCGGCATCGCCCGCACCTCAGCGGCATCGGGAAGACGCTGCGCGCGAAACCGCTCGCGCAAGGGCGCCAAGGGATGCCCGAGCGTGCTGTGCATGCTGATGCGGTGATCCCATGAGATGGCCTCGAAGGCATCGAGATCGTCGAAGACCGCGGCGCGCTCTCGGGATCCAGCATCGAGCGGCGCATCCTCCTCGTGAACGGCCCCGGCGACCTGCCATAGGGCCGAGCGGCGCTGCGGCTCCAAGGCGCTCAAGGCCCCCGACTCGGCCAGGCGCGACAGCACTCCGGTATTCAGCCCGGTACGCCGCACCAGATCCTCGACCGACGCGAAGGGGCGCTCCGCCCGCGCCGCCGTCAACCGCTCCCACTGCGCCCGGGCCAGACCCTTCACATAACGCGCGCCCATGCGCACGGCGTAGCGCCGCGTATCCGGCCCGGCCATGTCGTTGACCCGATCGGTCGGGTGGACATGCCCCGTAGGGTGGACAAGCGCAGTGCAGTCCACCACCCTCGGCGCCGAGTTCGGTGGACTTCGCTCTCGCTCGTCCACCCTACAGGCCGATCTTGAGAACAAGGTATCCGGCCCCGTAGCGGCATACCCCGGCTCCAGCGTGCAGTCCCATTCGCTCCTGACCACATCGATCGGACCCACCTCGATGCCGTGGCGCTTGGCGTCCTCGATGATGGTCGCGGGCGAGTAGAAGCCCATCGGTTGGGCGTTGAGCAAGGCGCAGACGAAGACGTCGGGGAACCGACACTTCGTCCAAGCGGTGGCGTAGGCGATCAGGGCGAAGCTGGCCGCATGGCTCTCGGGGAATCCGTACTCGCCGAAGCCGCGGATCTGCTCGAACACCTGCTCGGCAAAGGCGGCGTCGATACCCTTGGCGATCATGCGCTGGACCAGTCGCGCATGGTGACGCTCGATCCGACCGCTGCAGCGCCAGGCGGCCATGTCGCGGCGCAGCTGATCGGCCTCGCCGGGGGTGTAGTCGGCGGCCACCATCGCCAAGCGGATCACCTGCTCCTGGAAGAGCGGCACGCCGAGTGTCTTCTCAAGCACGGGCGCCAGACACGGATGGGGATAGATCACGCGCTCCTGCCCGACGCGGCGGCGCAGATAGGGATGCACCATGCCGCCCGTGATGGGACCGGGACGCACCAGGCTGATCTCGATCACCAGGTCGTAATAGGTGCGCGGCAGCAGACGCGGGAGCATCGCCATCTGGGCACGGCTCTCGATCTGGAAGACGCCGAGCGTGTCGGCCCGGCGGATCATCTCGAAGGTCGGCGCGTCGTCGGCGGGGATGCTCGCCATGGTCTCGTCGCGACCGTAGTGGCTGCGCATCAGATCGAAACCGAGATGCAGCAGATGCAGCGCACCGAGCGCCAGGAGGTCGACCTTGAACAACCCCAATGCTTCGAGACTGTCCTTGTCCCACTGGATCACCGTCCGGTCGGGCATGGCGGCGTTCTCGATCGGGACCAGGGTCGAGACCGGCTCGTGTCCCAGCAGGAATCCGCCGGGATGGATCGAGAGGTGACGGGGCACATCCAGGATCTCGGTCGCGAGCCGGATCAGGTGCCGATGCACCGGCTGCTCGGGATCCAGACCGGACTGGCGCAGCACCTCGCCCGACAGCGCGTCGCCCGCGTGCGCCAGCAGCTTCGACAGACGATCGAGCGACGTCTCGGACAGACCCAGCACCTTGCCCACGTCGCGCACCGCCGAGCGCACCCGATAGCGGATGATGTTGGCGACCATCGCCGCGTGATCCCGGCCGTATTTGGAGTAGACATGCTGGATGACCTCTTCGCGGCGGGCGTGCTCGATATCCAGATCGATGTCCGGCGGCTCGGCCCGCTCGCGCGAGAGGAAGCGCTCGAACAGCAGCCCCATGCGCACCGGATCCACGGCGGTGATCCCCAGGCAGTAGCAGACGGCGGAGTTGGCCGCCGAGCCGCGGCCCTGGCAGAGGATCCGCTCGCGGCGGCAGAACTGGACGATCTCCCACATGGTCAGGAAGTAGCCGCAGTAATCCAGCTCCTCGATCAGCGCCAGCTCCTTCGATACCTGAGCCGATACCGCCTCGGGCAATGCAGCCCCGTAACGCTCGTGCGCGCCCTCGAGCGTGAGCCGCCGCAGCCATTGCGAGGAGGTCGAGCCGTCCGGAAGGTGCTCCGAGGGATAGCGATACCGCAGGGCATCCAGGTTGAAGCGGCAGCGCTCGGCGATCTCGAGGGTGCGGGCGACGGCGCCCGGGTCGTCCTCGAACAGCCTGGCGAAGGCATGAACAGACTTGAGTGCATGCTCGGCGTTGGGCTTGATCCGGCGCCCGGCCTCGGTAAGCCGGATGCCTTGGCGGATGCAGGTCAGCACGTCCTGCAGCTCGCGTCGGCTCGGCGCGTGATAGAGCACCTCGCTGCCGGCAACGATCGGCAGCCGATAACGCGCGGCACGCTGTCGCAAAAGCGCCTCGCGCCCCGGCTCGTCCGCGCGGCGATGACGTGCCGCCAAGGCATAGAGCCGATCGTCGAAGGCCTCGCGCAACTGATGCGCGATGAAGAAGGGATCGGCCTCCCCGCAGAGCAGTGCGGACTCCCCGCCCCAGAGCGCGATCAGGTCGCCGGCATGGGCATAGACCTCGCGCCAGCCGACCCGGCTCTCGCCCTTGGCGCAACGGCGTCGGCCCAAAGTGAGCAGCCGACAGAGATTGGCGTAGCCGTCGCGGCTCTGCGCCAGCAGGATCAGGGTCGAGCCGTCCTCGATCGAGACCTCGGACCCGGCGATCAGTGGTACGCCCAGCTCGCGCGCCTTCACATGGGCCTCGACCAGACCGTAAACCCCATCGCGATCCGTCAGGGCTAGGCCGGCGAGCCCGAGCGCGGCACAGGTCTCCACCAGCTCCTCGGGATGGCTCGCACCTTCGAGAAACGAAAAATGGCTCTTGCACCAGAGGGGGATCACTCCACCCGTCCGTGCACGAACCAGCCGCGCCGCACCCGATCGTAGAAGACCCACAAGAGCTCGCCTTTGCGGGTCTCGGCAAAGTGATACTCCCGGTGCAGTGCACGCACCCACCAGCCGCCGGCAACCACATACGGGCCCCAGACCCGCACCACGGGCCCTTGATCCAATCCATGCAGCATCCAGCCGTCCGGCTCGTGGCGCGGGCGCGGCGGCAAAGGGATCGGGCGTCTATAGAGACGACGCACCAGACGGCGCTGCAGACGTGTGCGCGGTCGCGCGGGCTCCAGTCGGGACAAGGGCTCCCACGCGAAGCTGTTCTCGGGCAGATGACCCGAGCTCAGCCGCGCCCGCACCACCGACTGCTCGCCGAATGCGGCCCGCACGCGCGCCAGTGCACGATTGGCCGCCTCGAGGTCGCGGCGCGGCCGGGCGGCGAGCAGCTCGAGCTGGCGCTGCTCGGGGCTGACAGCACGGGTCAGCAGATGCAGCTCCTCCACACCGTCCGGCAGGCGTGCCGCCGACAGACGCAGACGGATCAGCTCCAGGATCTGTCGGGCATCCAGGGTCGGTGCGGCCGGGCGGATGCGCTCCTTATGCTCGCCCAGACGTTCGAAGCGAAACAGCAGCCGCAGCTCTTCGAGGACCTGACCGCGTCCGGCAAGCGCATCCAAAAGCGGCGGCAACCGCGTCTCGATCAGAGACATCAGACGATCGGCATCGGTCTCGGGCCGATCGAGGATCAGGCGTGCCGTCACCGGCTCGACAGGACGCTCGGGCTGCAGCGGTAGAACCAGCTCGCCCGAGGCCATCCGGTGCAGGTCGAAGGCGGCCTTCCCGTAGCGCCGGCGGATACCCTCGGACGGCAGCCGGAGAAAGGCGCCGAGGCTGTGCACGCCGAGCTTGGCGAGCGCGTCCCGTGTCCCGGGCGCGATCGCCAGCCGCTCCAAGGGCACATCCTGCAAGGCGCCCTGCTCCTCCGCCGTCTCGCGCAGGACGCGCACGCCTTGTCCGGACTTGGCGAGCGCATAGGTCGCGAAGCGGCGAAAGCCGACGACCACGACGGCGCTCAAGCCGATTGCCGAGAGAGCCGTCTCGATCCCCACGGCCCAGGCATCGAGCGACCCGTAGAGCGGCTCGAGCCCGGACGCATCGAGCCAGAAGACACCGGGCTCGTCCGCCGCGGGCTCGACATGCGGGCTGTGCTCGCGCAACCGGCGCGAAACGGCGAGGACGGCCCGATCGATCTGAGTCTTGGGTACCGGAGCGGCGCGCAGATCCCCGCTCAGCGACAGGGCCGCTGCGAAGGACATGCCCGAGAGGATACGTGCGGCACGCGCGGACGCATTGACCCACAAGACGATGCCCCGCGGCTGATCGCTGTCGACGACGGCAACCGGATGCCCCCGCCACTCGGGGTGCTGTCGCAGCAGGAGCTGGAGCGGGAAGGCCGGCAGATCAAGACAGGCCATCCGGTCCATGACAGAGCTCCGCGTGGGTCCGGCCCGGTCCCTGGCGCTTGTCCTTGAGGATGAGCGTCTCGCAGCGAAACAGCGGCGGCGCACGTCCGGTGCGCGTCGCATCGGCGCGCAACGAGATCAGCGACCCCAGCGACGGACGCTCCCGCCCCTTGCGCGTCAGACACAGGAGCGCCGTCTCGTGCTTCTTCGCGAGCGCGGCAAGGCGTGTCTGCGCGGCCAGCGGCAGGTCATCGTCGGCGCCCAGATCCAGCACGACGAGACCGAAGGCCCCCGAGCGCAACAGCAGGTCGGCCGCACGCGCGGCCTCGAGCGCACCCTGCGCCCACACGACCGCCAAGGCACTCAGATCGATCCCGACCGCCGCGACATCCGGCGGATAAAAGCCGCTGTCGCGCCCCGTCACCCAGACCGTCGGCTCGTCGCACTGCTGAGCCTCGGCCACCAAACCCATGGTCAGCGTCAGCGCCGCCGTCGCCTCCCCGCCCGAGACCTCGGCGAAGCGACCGCGAAAGGTCGCCAGTCCCCAAGAGACAGGCGCCAGGCTAGGCTCGAGCCCTCGTTGAAGATCAGAAAAGGACGCCTTCATGGGAATGCTCTGATGGGGGGACATGACTTTTTTAGGTGATAGGTGATAGGTGAAAGGTGAAGGCTGCCCGTAGGTTGTGCTGACGTTAGGAAGCACAACTTCCGCCGACGGTTGGTTGTGCCTCGCAGGCTCGGCACAACCTACGGCCGCCGCCGACTCCCTTTCAATCGAGATAACGACGCACCCTGATCACCCGCCCCAGCCCGTAGGTTGTGCTGACGTAGGAAGCACAACTTCCGCCGACGGTTGGTTGTGCCTCGCAGGCTCGGCACAACCTACGGCCGCCGACTAATCGAGATAACGACGCACCTCGATCACCCGCCCCAGGACCTGAAGCGTATCCGGGTCCGGTGTCATCACCGCATAATCGGGGTTTGCCGGATGCAGCTCGATCCGGTCGCCACGTCGCCGCAGACGCTTGATCGTCGCCTCCTCGCCCACCAGGGCGACGACGATCGCGCCGTCCTCGACACTGGGCAGACGCCACACGATGACGATGTCGCCGGGCAGGATGCCGGCGTCGCGCATGCTCTCGCCGCGCACACGCAGGCCGAACAGCTCCTCGTTCGCGCCGACGCGGTCCGACTGCACCGGGAGATAACCTTCGAGGTCCTCGACCGCCAATCCGAAGGCGCCGGCCGCAACGCGGCCGAGCAATGGGACCAAACGCGGCGGCACGATCCGGTCTTCGCCCGACACCAGCACCGCCGAGTCGGCGAGCCGATAGCCGCGCGACCGACCCGACTGCTTGTCGAGGCGCCCTTCGGACACCAGCGCCTCGAGATGCGCGCGCGCGGTCTGTACGGAGCGAAAACCGAACGCCTCCTGGACCTCCCGCACGGTCGGCGGTTGGCCGGCCAGAAGCCGCTCGCGCATGAGCTGGAACACCTGCTCGCGCGTTTGTCCGGTCGGTGTTCGACCCATCAGCTTGACCTCGCTCGGTCGGAGAATCCCGTGACCGATTTATAGCATACATTTGTATGCAATGTGGAGCGAAACACCTGTCGATGGCGGATGAGGAAGAGGGCCGGGGTGACGAAGAGGCTCGGCAAGGATTTTCGGATCGAGCTCGGGGTAGAGAATTCGACCCGCCCCTCCCAGACCCTTCCCGGGAGCGCCTGCCTGAACCCGGATCTCCACGGTCAAACCGGGCGCACGCAACCCTGCAAGCCGTCCGGATAGGCCGAAGAAGACGACTGCAAGTCGTCGATCCCGGGATATTGCCGCTTCGCGACGATCACCCGAGTCGGTTGACTCGGATAAAGCGCACCCGCTGACAAACCGATGTCTGCTGCACCGCACCATTTGCGGTACAATAGTTGCTAATTCTCTAACGTTCTATCCACGCATCCATCGGCAGCAGCGAATATGAGCAGTATCGACACCTTCAAGCAGTCCCTGACCCGCGCCCGCGAATACGGCCTCGAAGAGTTCCTCGAGATCATCAGCGAGATGTCTCAGGTCAGTACCCGCAAGGGCATCATCGATCGGAAGAACAAAGAGCTGATCACCTTGGGTATGGCCCTGACGAAGCAGTGCAGACGCTGCATCGATATCCACACCAAAGAGGCCATCCGCCTGCATGTCATGCCCGGCGAGCTCACGCAAGTCCGCAAGATCGCACTCTTTCTCAAGGCGAGCCCGCGTGAAGGAGGCGAGATGTGGGACTCCTGGGAGGATTCCTGGCGCGAATACGTCCTCGGCCGCGGACCGATCCAGCATCACGTCCGTGAGCTGATCGCGTTGGGCATCGCGCTCGTGGAGCAACGCCGCGACCATATCCATCTGCACGCGCGCGCCGCGCTCGATTTCGGTGCACCGCCCGAGGAGATCTTCGAGGTCATGCCGATCGCCCTACTCATGGACGGCGCACCGGCCCTGTCGCAAATCCCACATCTCGTCGATGCCCTCGACGGCCCCCCCCTTGCGATGAGCGCCTAAACAACGATTCAAAATCAACATGAACAGGTAGGTTGGGCAAAGCGCAGCGTGCCCAACCTACGACTGACGGTGTTCATGCATCTGTACACTCGTTTGCGAGAGGTTGTTTCATCTCGCGTCATCGCCAACGGCGGCCACACCAGGCATTCGGGAGATTCGATCCTCGGCCTCGCGCCCGCGTCCCGTGCAGACATGCTGAGCAAATCCGGCACCTGCCTCTGCATAGAGGTTGAAGACCTGGCTGACGCCGGCGGCCCGAAGAATCGACTCGTCGTCGGGAAACTTTGCGATGGCACCGATGGTTCCCGCGAAGCCTTCCTTGATCAGGTGCTCGGCGGCGAAGACGTTCTCGGAGACCTGCGGCATCGCCAAGAGCACCAGCTTGATGTGGCCGTCGTCCAGATGAAGACGGTGCCAGAAGTCCGCGTCCGTGGCACTGCCTTGAACGACATTGCGACCGCTCGCCGAGTGCCGCGCGACGGTATCCGGGTCCGCATCAATGCCGACGGGCTTGAGCCCTTTGTCCAGCGTGAGAGTATCGTAGGCGCCGGTGCCGACTCGCCCCATCCCGATGATCATCGCGTTGGCGTCCGCGGGATCGATCTCGCGCTCGACCGGCACGCGTACCGCGCGCTCTTGGCGCCGCAGCCGATCGCTGAACAGCTCGTAGAGGTCGTGAGCGCGCGCATTGAGCAAGGCGGCGATCACCAGCGACACCCCGACGGTGATCGCGACGATGGCGAGCCAATCCGACGACAACCAGCCTGACTTCGCGGCGATGGCGGCAACGATCAGACCGAATTCGCTGTAGCTCGCCAGCGACAGCCCCCCGAGCAAGGCGGTGCGGGCGCGTAGCCGAAAGGCCAGCAGAAGCTGCTCGAACAGAAACCCCTTCAACACCAGGAACAGCACCAGCAACAGCACCGTCGGTGCCATGTCGGCACTGGGTACTGCGGTCAACCCGATGCTCAGGAAGAACCCGACCAAAAAGAGATCCTTGAGTCCGAGGAGCGTCTTCGCCAATTCCCCGGACTTGGCGTGCGGAGCGATCAAGATCCCGAGCAGCAGGGCGCCCAAATCACCTTTGATGTGCAAAGCCTCGAAGAGCTGGGCGCCCCCGAGCGCGAAGGTGATCCCGAACAACAACAGCAGCTCGCCATGTCCGGCGCGATCCAGGACCCGACCGATGACTCCGCGCAACGGGATCAAGGCCAGAAGCAGCAGCGACCAGAGCATCGGCACCTTGCCCAAGGAGAAGGCCAAAAACAGCACCGCCGCGAGATCCTGAATGATCAGGATACCGATCGCGATGGTGCCGTAGAGAGAGCCCATCTCGCCCTTCTCCTCGAGTACCTTCACGGCGAAAACGGTGCTCGAGAAGCTGAGCGCGAACGCGAGAATCAAGGTGTTGCGATGATCGAGCGCGTCCAAATAGGGCACGCCGAGCGCTCCGAACGCCAAGAGGGCCGGCACGAGTACACCGATGAAGGCGACCATATGCAGGGTGGCGACGCCCCAGACCTGCGGCTCGGCCAAGCTTTTGAGCTTAAGCTTGAGGCCGATGGAAAAGAGCAGAAGGGTCACGCCCAGGTCCGATAGCGTGTTGACCATCGGGGTCGCCTCTGCCCCGAAAGCGTGCAAGGTAAAACCAGCCACTAGATAACCCACCAGCGGCGGCAAACCGATCTGGCGCGCCGCCAGGCCCGCCGCAAACGCAAGGGCCAGCCAGCTTATCGTGTCAATCATTCAGTCAGCCTCCGCCTCGATGTACGTCCGGCAGCGGCTCCCGGATCGCTGCCGTCGGAACTGCCCGCGACCGGTTTGGAAGCCTGCCGGATTGTCTCAGCAAACTCCGCGCCCGATAACCTAACACGATACCGAGCGCAGCGTGCCCGACTGCTCCCTAGTTAATACATCGTGAGCGCGACGTCGGTTGTCATATGGCGCATCGAGGCCCAGCTCGCGCAGCGCCGACTTGAACTCCTCGATTTGCTGAGGAGTGTCGCCGTCCTGCCGGTTCACAATGACCTACGCCCTCAGGACCAACGCATCCGACGTTGCGGGCTCGTTCATAGCTCCGGCCAGAGCGGCACGTGGCGCGGAGCGCCAAGAGAGGCGTGATACCGCCGAAGCGGTGTCACGAGGACGCAGGTTGATCCAGTCGTTTGCTCACGGACAGGATCTCGATCCCGACCAAATGCCCGTCGGCGTCATAGTCAGCGATGATCCCTGGCTCGATTGCTTTGGTTGTGGCGACTTTCGCCGGGGAGATCTCGAAATAAGCGGCATCCGCCCTGGGATCGAATTCGAGCTTCATAGAGCGTTCACCTCGTCGACGAAGTAAGCCGTCACGATGAAATCCATTGTCAGTCCTGATTCTGACGCTTCTGATGCGTGGCTGAGATGATCTGCTCCTCGAGCTGCTTCAGCGCCGGATCCCCTGGGGCTTGGACGCGGAGTCTCTTGAGCCAGCGCTCGGCGGCGTCCGCTCGGTCGAGCTTGACGTTGTACTGGATCAGGGCGATCAGGATGTCGCGATCGGACGGGGCTTTCCCGTGTGCTGCTTCCAGAACGGAGAGCGCCTCCGGGGTCCGATCGACACCGTCGAGCGCGACCGCATAGACGTAGGCATAGCGACTGTTCTGCGGGGACAGCTCGGCGGCACGCGCCAGCTCTTGGACGGCCGCATCGAGTCGCTGCGAGCGGACCTGCGCCAGACCCAAGGCGTAGTGAAGGTCGGCGCGCTCGGACGCGGTGACGGGCTCGGCGGCGAGCCCGGCCGTCAGCTCCGCCACGGCCTCGGACTCGCGGCCCAGCGCCCGATAGAGATCGGCCAGATTGATCCGCGCCGGGGTGAAGCGTCGATCGAGGCTCAAGGCGGTGCGATACGCCTGCTCGGCCACGCGGGGCTCGCCGGCATCGAACGCCAGCAGGCCGAGATTCAGGTGTGCCTCGGGTCGGTCGGCATTCACCATCTCCGCGATCGCGTACTCCTCCAAGGCGGCACTCAAGCGATCCGCGAGCTCACCCCCGATCCCTTGTGTCATGACCGGCGCCAGCACGCGGGCGGCCTCCAGTCTCACCGTGAGTGCCGGATCGGACAGCAGCGGCCAGGCCAGCTCGACCCGGGTCTGCAGGTCCGCGAGGTCCAGAAAGCGCACCGCCTGCGTGCGCACCAGAACCTGCGGATCGGCGAGCAGGCGCTGCACCGTCATGAGTGCCGATGGATCCGCGTGGTCACGGAGCCGCTCCAGGGCACTGGCGCGAGCGATGGCGGGCTGTGTCGGGTCTGCCGCGAGCGCGAGCAGCCGCGCGGTCGCGTCCGGAGCATCGGTAAGGGCGGCATGCAGCGCCTCGCCGAAGTGGGGCCCACGATACGCCGGATCCGGATACCAGGTCTCCACCGCGCTCGCCGCCCAGGCAGCGTCCTTGTCCCGATGACAGGCGCTGCACGCGTTCGGTGTGCCAAGCGTCAGGGACAGATCAGGCCGAGGCACGCGCAGGCTGTGGTCGGCGCGCTCGTCCACGACCATGTAATAGCGCTGGGGCATGTGACAGGCCACGCACGCGGCACCGGTCGTGCCGGTTTGGTGGTGATGGTGCTCGGGTGAATCGTAACGGGCGGGCGTATGGCAGCGGGCGCAGACGGCGTTCCCCTCGGCGTGCAGCTCGAGGCTGTGGGGCTCGTGGCAGTCGCTGCACACGACCCCTTGATGGTACATCCGGCTTTGGATAAAGGAGCCGTGGACGAAGACCTCGTCCTTGATCTGGCCGTCCGGGAAGTAGAGCGCGGGATCGAGCAAGGCGAGGCGGAAACCCTGATGCAGGGGTTCGCCCGGGCTCGGCGTGTCCTGGATACGGCCGCGTCTGGAATGACAACGGGCGCAGGTCTCGGTCTGGACGTGGGGACCGCCTTCGGGCGAGCGGGTTACGGATCGCTGTGGTTTACCCGTCTCGGGATTGATCTGCCAGACACCGCCGTCGCGATCCTTGAGATCGACCAACAGACCGCGGCCGGCGGCATCGGTCGCCGCGGGCGTCTCGGCATTCTCTCCGGCAGGCTGGGCCCTGGCCCACTCGACATGCCGGGCACCGGGTCCGTGGCAGGCCTCGCAGGCGACGTTGATCTCCGCGTAACGGGTGTCGTAGACCTGCTGCTCGGCGTCGTAGCGCTTTTGTAGGTCGGTGGAGTGGCAGTCTGCGCACTGATAGTTCCAGGTCTGTTCCGCGGCGGTCCAATGCAGCGGATTGCGGTGGTCCATCGGCGCGTCCGGATCGGTGTCGGGATAGAGATGGAACCAACGCTGTCCCCCCTGCTCAGGTGAACGCGTATCCCAGGCCAGGCCGAGCGCCTGGAGTCGTCCGCCCGGAAACACGATCAAATATTGCTGCAGCGGAGACCAGCCGAAGGTGTAGCGGATCGGATAATCCCGCAACGTGCCGTCCGGTCCGTCGGTCTGCACGAAGAAGCCGCCGTCTCGACGGAAGAACCGGGATTTGACGCCGTGGGCCTCAATCTCGGCGTCGTCGAAATTGCCGAGGACGGTCTGCGGCGTCGCTTCCGTCATCGCCAGGTCGTGGTCGGAGCCCTTCCACAGGTCAAACTCCGCCTGGTGGCACTCTGCGCAGACCGCGGCGCCCACATAGCCGCGTTGCGTACGCTCCGGATCCAGAGACGCTTCAGACCCCGGCGACCCTGGAGCGTGCGTCTCGACAGGCACATCCGCAGCCTGAGCCGAGGGCATCAGCAAAAGGGCGAGACAGAGGGCGCGCAGATTCATGAGGGGGGCTTCTCGGAAGGAAACAAGAACGGCCAATGGTATACCGACCAGGTTCGCGTTTTCCCTGGCCGACGCGCGAAGTGCCCTCCGATGCGCTCCGAAGCCTTCAGGATTGCACCGAGGCCCGCTCCGTAATCCTCGTAGCGCGAACGAACGCCCACGAAAATTCGCCCAATTCGGACAGTCTGCTTATCGTTCGCGAGTGATCTTGTTGGCCAACAGTGGCCAGTTCGGGGACTCCTGACGTCTGAGTTGACTGTATTGACGGCGCACATCCGTATGCCAGGCATAGATCGTCTGTACCATCTTGCCATCCACTTTGGTTGCGGCCAGCGGATAACCCAGGCGCTGGCCGGGTACGATCCGGTGCGCGTCAAGCCACTGCCGCAACAGATCATCGTCGAGTTTCTCCCGTAGCGTGCGGATCGCCTCGCTGAGTGTTTCGTCCGCAGCCGGCTCATTCGGAAAGGAGGGTTCTTTCTCTTGGCGTACCCGCAGTGCCCGTCGGCTGATGCGCACGCTGCCCATCCCCATGGGTCGCCCCAGACCGAGTTTGTGGGCGAATTCGTCCACCGTCCCTTCAGGGGCGAGCCGATGGGGTTCCAGCACGGCGAGCAGGGCGCCCAACTCCCATGCGCGCAGTCGGGCGAAACGAATGGCGAAGCGAAAGCGGGTTCCAGGCTGAGAGATGAAGCGCGCAAGGGTGGCCTGATCGGAGGCGATGATGTCGTCCTCGCTGGCGGCGATGTCAGCCTGGCTCGTGCCCGGCTGATGTCGGTAGAACTTGCGTCCGGCCAGCTCGCCACCGGGGTCGCCCGGCAGATCGCCATAGGTATGGAGTCGTTGCTTAGGATCCTTGGGCTGCTGAAGGTAGAGCTCCCAGGCCGATGGCTTGGGTTGACCGAGGATCTTCAGCGGGATGCAATAGCCTTTATCTGGATCGCCGAGAAAGCGCGGTGTCCCTTCGCTGACGGCGTGATTGATCGCGATGCGTCCGGCTAGGCGCTCGAATGCGCCCTCACCAATCGGGTTGGTCTTGTCGCGGACGTAGCCGAAGAGCAGGCGGGCACCGGTGAGGCGCTCGGGCTTATCGGCGGTTCGCTCGTCGGCAAGCGGGGTCAGGCAGGCGCGCGGGTGGCCTTTTACCTCGCGGATCGATGAGGTATAGGCCCAGCGATAGCGAAAATGATGGCCGCAGGAGACGACTCTGGAATCTTTGGTAACCTTGCCGTCAGAGTCGGTCGTCAATTCCACATAGATCAGTTGACCAGGCGAGAACTCGCAACGCGTGCGGATGCTGCGCGCCACCTGCTGGACATCGAACTTGGAGCCGAGCGGATGTCCGGTGAGATGACCGTTCTTGTCATCAGCGAGAACATGCTCTTGGTCGCTCAAATAACGCTGATACAGATCGGCCGAGAGGTGCAATGAAAGATCGGCCTCTTGAGGCACCAGCGCCAAATCGTAGGTGAAGGGACCGCGTCGGCCATCGTTGAATGACGCCGCAAGCAACCCTTGACCATCGATTCCACCCTGATAAGTCGCGAGACGGTGTTTGAAGAACTCCGATCCGGTCGAGGCAACGACACGGTTCTTCTCTTTCGCCACCCTAGCGATCCGACCCGACACTTGGTTGTCATCGGTGACCGCGTCTCGAACACTTTTCACCGCATCTCGACGAACGAACAACGCGGCGCGTGCATCATCGAACACATCGAGGTTCCAGCCGCCATCGCGGGTTTCGACCACCCGTGCCGGTCGCACGACGTAGCGCTCACTGACCCCATATTTATTGAAATCGAGGTTCGGCCGATAGGTGAAATGCCGCTCTCCAACTCGTTCCATTGGCGCCGAGGTCAAGGCGCCCAGACTCTGGCGAATCATTCCCTTCAAGGCAGTGCCTGCGATGACTACCCGACCGTCGGGCAAGCGCAGGGGTTCAGCGATCTGCTTGCCTTCTTTCAATTCGCCAAAGCCCCACTGCTGCAAGCACTTGCGGTCTGCGTCACTGACCGGATAACGCGCATTACCCGGCAGCAAGGGTGTCAGCGCTTGCAGTTCGCAGAGGATCTCACCCGAGAGCAAATCCCCGCCGCTGGAACCGTCGTGTAAGACTGGGATATCGGCGACGGCCTTATCAGGAAAGATCGGGGCGAAGCCATAGGGCAGCACAGTGCGCTCGTTTGATTGATGTCTCGGATCCGATGACCGTATTGTGACGTGTACCGCGGACGTGCCACCCGCTGGCTTAATATCGTACGCTTCTTGTTGGTCGGCCCTTTTCTTTCCTGGACGCAGCTTGAACTCAACCGAATCGCCTTCCTTCAAGGAATCAAACCTATAGTTTTCTACTAGATAGCTCTTGTGAAAGAAGTAGTCGCCTGAGGTATCCTCCGCATTAATGAAACCAAACCCTTTATCGGTATTCACCCATTTAATCGTTCCCTCAGACATCACGAGATTCCTCAGTTGCAATCATCAGCCGCCACGCCACCAAACGCCCACGTTCCCGGTACTCAATCGCCCTCAAACCCTCGATCGGCTCATGTTCGGTGATTCCAAAACGCGCCAGATCGCTTCGGGTATGCACCGGGATTTCCGAGCGCATCGCCCGTAAGGTACCCTCGTGGGGGTTGACCTCCTCGATCCGCGTCCAGACACAGCCACCGGCCTCGCGCGCCACGAGATGCAGCGTCGCCCCGGGCCAGAATAGCCGTGCCTCGACCAGCGGCAGGTCAGTGGGCCAGGACGGCACGCCCCTCACCAGTGGAACAAAATCGCCGCGCCGCCCGGAACCATTGACCGGATCGACATGCAACGGATCCGGCTCGGCCCATGCCAGCAGCGGCGGGGATTCGCCCGCGTGATAGGCGATGACCTCGGCAAGGCGGGTGTCGTCCTGTTGGGTTTGGATGCACAACGCGCATGATGTTTCGGAGACTTTCACGATCGAAATACCTCGCCGCCGCGTTCGGCGCTAAACCGCGCCCGGTATGGACGCGGTTGAGTCGCCCAGAATGTATCCGACATCGATCTCAAGGGTATCGAACGGCGGAATACGCATCGTCCGCTCCTCGGTACCGGACAGGGTGACGCTTGCGATCACCCGATAGCTCTGACCATCGAGCTGAAAGGCGATCAGGGTGCGGTCCTCGGGCCAGATCAGCCAGTAAAAGGGCACCTGATGGCGTTGCAACAGCAGGAAGATCGTCAGCGTGTCCTTACGCTCGTGACCGGGGGAGACGATCTCGCACACCCAGTCCGGGACGATCTCGACCACCCCGCGTGGGCGCTCAGGCAGTCGCTCCTTGCGCCAACCGGCGAGATCGTGGGTCGGACACTGATGACTGGAATAATTGACGCTGATCTCGGTGACGATCCACCAGCCACCGGGCCCAGAGGTGCGTCGAAACGTATCCAACTCGGCGACCGTGTTGCTTTGTACGAACCCGTGCTCCATGCGCGCCATCGGTCGTTGGACGATATCGCCATCGATCAGCTCGACGCGCTCCTCGGGCGTATCGAGCAGATCCGTTAGGGTCTTGAGTTTGAGCGCTTCCATCATCGAACCTCCTCGCCGTCGAATCGCTCAATCCGCCAATGGAGCCAGCCGTGCCCGCGCCATTGGCCGCCGCCGATGCCGATCTGGCCGTTTCGCGACAGCGCGAACAGTACCCGAAGTGCTTCACGTTCCTCTGGGCTTGCATCCTCAAGCACCATTTTCCAGCGGAAACATCCACTCATCACCGCCACGCGGTCGAACTTCCCGGAGCCATAGGTGCTCCCGGCGAACTCGTCCTCGGCATGGTGTTGAAACCAGGCCAGACGGAGATCCTCGTTCGGATCGGGGAAGGCGTCCCGGACCAGCAGCTTTGCACTCTGCTGCGTGGTGCCGAACAGCGCGCGGACCAATGGTGGCCAGGCGTCGGCGTCAATCTGTCCTTGTGCGCGCAGCAACCGCGCCAGCGCATGGCGCAGCGGTCCACGCAGACTGGAGCCGGGGATATAGGGCAGGCGTTCACTCGCGTCCCCATCGCCTTGCCTCGCAACAGTGACGACCGTGAAATCGGGATCGAAGCTCTTGCCCGGATCGCCCAGACCACGCGGCGCGAGAAAGCGGTCGCTCCAGGCCGTCGCCAACTCGTCGCTGGCATGACCGCCGATCGAGAGGCTGTCCAGACCCCAGGTGGTTTGCCCGTCGCCATGCCAGACCGGTTGATACTCCCCGGCAGTCAGAGTGCCGACAATTTCGCACCAGCCCGGCAACGGATCGGACGTTGGCTCTAGGGGCGAGGCAAAATCCGCGAAATGCTCCCTGATATAGCGCGGATAGTCGTTGGCGGCGCGCGCGCAGGGCCATTGCTCCGCCTGCTCGGTGCTCAACCGATATTCCCGGCAATCCTCCAGACTCAACCAGCCCAGACCACGCGCGACCTCCCGCCCGAGCAGACAGCGCCCGGCGGCCCAGTGACCGAGTACCTGACGCGCCCAGTCCGCAGCCTCATGATCGCGGGAGGTATCCACCTCCAGCAGAAACGGCCAGCGCGTACCCGGCGGCAGGGTCTCGACATCGAACAACAGGCCGGTCGCCGCCGCGCCGGTGCGGGCATCGATCGCCACATGCTGGCGCACGACGGGTTGGGACGGGGCGCTCGGATGGCTGTTGAAGCAGCGCCAGACCGAGGGATGACGCCCATCGGAACTGCCCGAGATCGTCTTGGGAACGGGCTTGGGTTCGGCGCATCGCATCCGGCGCAGGGTGGCGACCAGCGCCCCCGCCAGTCCACTGCCGCGCAGCGTCGGGCGCTCGCGCCCGTCGAGACAGAACGGGCTATCCAGGCTCGAGGTCGGATCGTCGCGACCGCCGACGCTCAGGAAGGACTCCTGCACCAGGGTGCCGACGAAGAGGGTGCGATAGGGTTGGGTCATGACCGCGCCTCCTTGGCCTTCGGAACCCGCCATTGCACCAGATAGGCGATCAGTTGGCGTTGCTCCGTCAAGTTACTGCATTGCTTAAGCGCGTCCTTCAGCGCTGGCAACGGGAATGTTTCCTTCGCCCAGGGTTTACCGCCCTGCGGACGACGGGTTGGCGCCTGTTCAATCTCATCCAGCAAGGCTTGCAACTGCGCCTCCGTGCGTACCGCCGAGGCTTGCGATCGCAACCACTGCAACTGACTCAGACTCGGGCCATTGCCCTTGAGCTGATCCGCCAATTTCCGCGCCTGCACCAGCAGTTCCTCATGGCGATTCGGCTTCGGCGCCTCCTGCTTGCCGGGCGGTTTGCCGATTTCACCGGAGTCGATCGGCTGGAGACCGATCAGGAAGCGCCCGCAACCCTCGCCGGCGCGCTCGCCAATCGTGCCGATCTGAAACAGGGCACGCGCCAGTTCGGCGCTGCCGGGTCCCCGGACGCGCCAGCACGAGCCGCGCCGCAGGGCCGAAGCAGGCGCACGGGTCAAGCCCGTGACCGCGTTGAAGCCGTGCAGCGTCTCCGTCTCGACCGCGTCGGTAGCGATCTCCCAGCCATCACCCAGTGGTATACCAGCCAACCGGCACAGCCGCTCCCGACTGAGATTGTCCAGAAACCCGAGCCGCTCGCCGCGAACGATGGCATCGCTGATCAAGGTCAGGGTCCAGTCGTCGCCAAGGCTCAACGGCAAGGTCGGCGGTGGCGCTATGTCCACCGATTCGATGCCGACGGGCTGCCCGCCGCGCCCGATCCCCAGCCAGTCAGTGCCCGCCAGTAGCGGGGCGAAGGCAGCCCGGAAGTCTTCGAGGGTTTGGGCATCGGCACAGCGCAGCTCAGCCTGAAAACAGGTGTCCTCGGCGATCTCCTCCAAGCTGAAGAGCCGTGTGTCCTCGGTCGAACTGCGTTTCGGCGTGGCATTGCGCAGCCGCACCTGCATGGACGGCGTGTAGCGTTGCCAATACGGAACATCCTTCGTGCGGCATAGGTATTCGTGCGCGCCGGGGCGCTTGCGTTTCTCCTCCGCTTCCGGCACCTCTCCAAGCGCATCGAAGACGGGCGAACTGGCCCCGCCGCCGATCCACCAGGGGAGCGCTGGATCCCCGCCCTTAGGCTTGTCGGTCAGGATCGACAAGGGGATAGGGATCACCTGCTCGGCGCCGCCGCAGCCCTCGGGCAGGGGCAGCGCATCGCCGACCGAGACCTGCTTGAACAGTTCAGTCCGATCCGCCTGCCCGTTGTGAATCGCCCAGGCCACGAACGCGCCACGCAGGGTCTGGCCACGAATGAAGGAGTGGCTTTTGATGAGGTTGCCCGGATATCCGGTCGCCGGCAGACACAGAGGCTCCAGATTGCGCAGGACGAAGCGAACTGAGAGCCCCCCTGCCGCCGCGAGAGGAGTTGGGATGGAGGCGGTTGGCGGCTGAGCACGCCAATCGAGCCTCACCAGCCCGCCGCCGCGATTGCGTGCGCCGCCGATCCGGTCGATGCGGTTCAGGAGCCGTTCGAGCAGTGGTTGCAGCCGCGTATCGGCGAGCCGCAGTTGCGCCTTGAAGCGAGCTCCTGCGGCGACATGCTCGATGAAGCGCAAGGTATCCGGCCGGGGCGCGCGGCCGTTCTCGACACGCTGGGTCGAGCCCCAGATCAGCGTCCTGCCGGCATCGCCCTCGGGCAGGCGCAGCGAGGTCAGGCGCAGTGCCCCGCGCCCCGTGCCTTCCGTGCCGAGCAGTTCGTCCAACTCAGCCGCTGCCAGAGTACCCAGCGCAATGAGTTCCTCGCCCGCCTCGCGCAGCAGTCCCTTGAAATGACTAGCGCGAATTACCGGTCGGCCGTTGCGGTCGCGCTGCACCAGGGCATCGATGTCGCCGCCGCCGGTACCCGAGCCGGTGTGCAGATCCTCCAACACCTCGGCACTGAGCTGAATAAATAGGGCAGTCGTCGCGGTATCAGTCATGTTTCTCCCCTCACCCCAACCCCCTTCCCGATGGGAGCGGGGCTTTGGTCCGAACGTTTTCCCAAGCGTTCGATCTCGCGCAGGCCGATGATGTCGAGGGCGCGGTTGAGATAGACCGGGCTGTGATCAACCGAGACAGATTTCCACAGTTCATCCTTCTCCCAACCCAGGCAGGCGCGCGTCTCGGGGCGGAGGCGGGCAAAGGCCATCTCCGCCATCAAGCGCCCCTGCTCGCAGGCGGTACGCAAGGCGCGCAAGGGCGAGCGCGCCGCCTTGTCCTCGTCATTGGTGTCGTCGCCGGTCCTCGCACCCTGGGGTTGTTGCCGTCCTTTACGATCAAGCTCTTGCACAGCATCAAGCAATCCGTCGAGACCGCCCGGACCCAGAACGCGATAGGGCCGCCCCGTCAGCAAGAGGGTTTCTGACTGATCATTCACTTGATACCGGATGCGCTCGGATTGGCGCCGTGCCTCGGCGACATCCGCGAACCAGGATTGAGTGACGACCTGCCAGTCGATGACCGAGGATTCTTCGTCATCGGGCAGTGCCCGATAGAGCCGCTTGGCGCTGGAGGCCAGCTCCTCGGCGAGCTCATGCAGCCGATGCAGAGGATAGGTCTTCTGGGCGATAGCGACGCCGATGGCGACGGTGAGCGGTTGGCCGTCGGCGAGTCTGTAGCGGGTCAGCTCCTCGGCATAGGCGCGGGCGAAATCGAGCGCGCGGTCGGCGCGACAGGCGAGCAGCAGATCATCGCCGCCGAGCATCAGGATCTCGTAGGGGCGCACACCGCCCGGCCCACTGAAGGTGGCTTGCAGGGCATCGACCACCGCCCGCCGCACTGCGACACGCATGCTGTGAAAAAACGCCTCTCCGTGGGCTTCCTTGACGACCTCGACGGTCGATCTGGCTCGATCGCGCCAAGACTTGTAGCGTTTGCCGATACCGTTGCCGTCGGCATGAATCAGCGCCAGATAGCCACCCGCCGCCAGTTGCGCCAGATCGTCAGGCTCCTGCCAACCCATGTCGCGGTCAGGGTAGAGCGTGGGACGCAGGAGGCCGATGATGTCTTGCGTCAGCCCTTTGTAAAACCGATCGCCCCACTCCAGGCGATAGCGCACCGATTCGCCTTGCCAGTTGCCCTTCTTGTTACGGGCAGACGCCGGCCCCTGCCCCGTCTCCTGACACACCTGCAACACCGGCAGATCCAGGAGCGCTGTTTCGTGTGGATGGCGCGCTTGACCCTGGCGCTCTTTCGGCTCTGGAAATGTCTCGATCCGCGCCTCGTAGAGCACCCCCGGCAGCCGCTCGGCGAGCACCGCCTCGGCCTGTTCCAGGAAGCGCTTGGCGGCTGGCTCGTCGTCGAACAGCACGATGAAGTGCCCGCCATCGCGCGCGAGGATGCCCCGTTGATAGAGCTTGGCGGGATCATCGCGGTCGTCGGGATCAGTTGCGGCATGATCCAGCGGATCGTCACCGGACTGAAGCCCGATCTCAGCCGGCCAGTCGAGCCGGCTGCCTTGTTCGTCCAGCAGCGCCGGAAGCTCATGCCGCATGGTCTGTCCGATCAGGGCATTGGCGCCGAGCATGGCCTTGAGGCGTGGGACCTCGAAGATGAAGGTCTGAACCCGCTTGAGCTCGATGGTGAGTTTGAAGGTTGGTGTGCCCATCGCCGGTTAGCCCTCGATGACGCGCTGACGGACATCCGCCAGATAATCGCGCATGCTCTCTTGCAGATCGCCCTCGCCCAACGCGTCCAGCAGATTGGCAACAAGTTCGCTGCTCATGAAGTTCTTCCCGAAGCGTCGTCCGGTTGCCGCGATCAGGCCGCGCTCCTTCATGCAGCGTGCGATCTCCTGCAAGGCGACCGTCTGGTCCGAGCCATGCGCCAGCAGATTGCGGTATTGGCGTGGACTCGTCCCCAGCTTATCGCTGTTATAGGGAAAGCAGACCTGGAAGAGCGCCTGGGCCGCCTCTCGCTGACCGCCGTCCGGCTCGGCCAGCCACTTCGGCCACTCCCAGGTCAAGGCATTGACGCGATGATGATCCGTGCCCTCGGGATTCGGGCGGAAATACTGACCTTGACTCGAGAATAAGGCGTGGCCCCAGGGGATGGCGCCCAGCAGACATTCATTGGCACGATCGACCCGCAGGCCCAACTCGCGGATGCGCGCGTCCTCCGCGATGAGCTTCCAGGCGACCGACTCGATGAAAGGCCCCATCCGCAACAGCGCGCCGACGACATCGCCCATGCACAAGCGTGTCTCGACTTGGCAGGCATGCAGGACAAAGGGGTCGACCGTGTCGCCCTTGAGCTGCAAGGGCTGCCCCGGCAGCTCAAGCAGAGGTCCCATACGGTTGCAGACCGCGTCCGCCCAAGGCCGGTGACCCGCGCGGCGCGCCAACCCATAGGTCCCCGCATAATCGCCGCCACGCAGCGCCTCGACGCAGTGAAACCGCAGCGTTTCGCGCTCGGCGACACGCTCGCCATAGTTCAAGGCCGAGGCGGCGGCATTGGCGCCCCGGCCTCCCCGCTCGGGCTGATCGAGCAGCGTGACATGTTGTTGACCGAAATGAATCGCCGGCAGGCGCTCGATGAGCGGCTTCAGCGGCGGTATCCCGCCGCTGGTGGTCACCAGCACGCGCTGTTCACCTTGGTTGCCGCCGCTCCAGGCACGCAAGGCATCATTCAGCCGGGCGGCAACCTGCGCTTGTGCATCGAGGTCTTCCATGGCCTCATGGCCAGTCAAGATATCGATCCAGGTCGACACTCCCGAGCCGAAGGGCCGAGGCAACCGTCCGTCGCTGTCCTGCCAGTCCAAACCCAAGCGTTCGGCCAGATAGCGCGCGACCAGCGGGCCCGACGCGATCGGCTCATCGCGCGCCTCGGGACCGAACTCCTCGGCGCGCCGCGTATTGAGCACCAGCACCGCGACCGAATCACTTCCGAAGATCTCGCGCGCCTTGTCCGCCAGCGGCGCGACCTTGGGACAATAGAGCAATAGGCGCTCCTCATGGGCATTGGGTACAAACTCACCACGGCCCGACAGACGATAGATGGACGGATGCAGCGCCGCCAGAAACTCGTCGCTCGCGGGATCGTGCTCGAACTCGAAGCGCAGTTGGTCGGCCACTTCGCGCTCGACCAATGGCGGACGTTCGGGATCGAAGCAAATCCGCTCGCGGCGCAAGAGATTCAAGAGTCCCTCATGCGTTTTGCGCACCCCGCCGCGCCCGAGCTGGAAGCGCCGTGGTCCTTGCCAGATTCCGTATTCGTCCTGCGTCCAGACCGGAAACTGCACATCGGTCACCCCTACCGAGATCAACCACAACCAACGCATGCCGATGCTCCTTCCATATCCACCGATTTAATCCAACGGGGTCAGCTCGATGCCGCCGAACCCCTTGTCCGCATTCTCACCGCCCCCGCACAGCGCGATCAAGGTGAGCCAGGGCAGCACAGCCGGCGCCGCACACACGGTCGCCCGCCCGTTCCAGGTCAGCGCCGCAAAGCTCCCCCCGTTGCCCCGGCTGGCCAGCGCCAGCGGCAGGGTCTCGACCTCCGCGTCTGCGACGCTCAAGCCATCCGGCAACAGCGCCTCGGCCACATGATGCGCCAGGTGCGCGGCCAGGCGCTGCGCCTGCGTCTCCTCGCAACACAAGGCCGTCAGCTTATGAGCACGCAGACGCAGCGCCTTGCGCAACTCGTGCGCCACCGTCTCGGCGCTTGGCGGTATCGCAACATCCGGCCGGCCCTTGCCGACCAGCCAGGGCGTCACGAAGGTCAATTCCCAACGGGTCGCACCCGTCAATTCCAGATCCGCCAGGGTCGCGACCGCCAGCCGCTCAGCCCCGTCCAGACCCTGTCGCTCACGCAGACAACGCGCCGCCCAGCCGATCGAGTCGCACGCCGCCGCCCCGAGCGCAATCAAATGCAGTTGCTCGAGCGCTGGTCGCCAGCGCACGAAGAGCGTGGCCATGCGCCAGGACGGTGCCCCACCGCCGAGCTTCATCGGAAAGAGCAGATCGGCGCGACACTGTTCAGAGCGCTCGCAATCCCGGCCCCGATCCGCGCAACTCTCTGGCATGGACGAGGCGCAGTGCTCGCGCCAGGCACGCGCGCGCAGGGTATCGCTGAGCGCAGCCAGCCCCAGATGCGGCGGACAGGCCGTCACCGGATAGGCAAACGCCGCCGCCGGCAGGGCACGCCACAGGTCGGCCAGATCGCGTGCGCCGCGGATCTCGGGCGGGCGCTCAGTCGGCATGATTGCCTTCGCGAAGACTGGGCCAGAGGCGCGGATTCAGGTCGGTCTTGAGGAGGATGTCCGACACAGTCGATTGGCCGCAGCCAAGCAAGGCGCCAACGTCATCCTGACTGCGTCCATCGGCCAGCGCTCGCTGCGCAATCGCCCAGCGGATCGCATCGAGCACATCGGCGAGCCGATGCCGCCCCGGTCCGAAATCCATGCCGGCGACCGCCTGCCACGCCTCCTCGAGCAGCCGCCGCGCCGCGTGCCGATCGCGCGCTTGCAGATAGGCCTCGCGTTTGGGATGCGCGCCTGGACTGTGCGCCCCGGCGGTGGCCAGCAGGGCTTTAAGATCGTGCAGATTGCAGGGATAGACATCGGTCAGGAGATCGTACTGAAGGCGTTCCTTGAGTTTGCCATGGAGCAGGCCGAGTTGCCGCGCCAAGGCTTCGCCCAACGCCAACACATCCGAGCGCGCACCCAGCGCCGGCAAGGCAATCTGTACGGGTAGGATGCGGCGAGCGTGCGCACCGCATCCGCCGCCGAGCGCGCGGTCGGTGCGCACGGTCGCGGCGATCGCCAGATCGGGGCGTGCGTCGGCCAGCAGGGCCAGCTGGTTCAAGGCCGGCTCAGGCCAGACATCGAGCCAGCGGATGAGCAGGGTGGCGCCCTCGGGCAGTTCGGGACAGTGCGCGGGATCGCTCCATACGACCGGGGCGTCGCACTGGCGCCACTGCGCAAACTGCTTGCAGGCATGCCACTTGCCGCTGCCGGTGGGGCCGCCGATCAGCACGCGCTGGGGTTGCTTGCGGTTGATCGCGGCTTTGTGCAGCGCGGCGTAGGCGCTTTCGCCGTGCGGGTCATCGAGCACGCTGTCCTTGAGCAGTCCCTTGCGAGCCTCCTCCGACAGCGACCCCGGGCTTTGATACGCCACCCGCTCGCGTTCGCGTTTTCGGCGCAGCGCCAGCGCATAGGGTGGTTTCAACTCGCGCACTCCCTGCTCGCGCGAGGTCTCGAACAGGCGCGCCTCATCCAGTCGCAGACTTTGTGAGGCCAGCATCAGCGTCAAATGCATCGCCGGCGTGCCCGAGGTCAGATGAAACACCACTTCATCGACGGCCTCCGGCCCCGAGGTGGGAATCGTCGCCCAGACCTGTTCGTAGAGCGCGCTCAGGTCGGTCGGTCCCTTGGGCAAGGTTACGGCGCGCCGCTCCAGTGTCAGTCCGTCGAGTCCAAGCCCCGGCAACTGCTCGTGCAGCCGTTCGCAGAAGCGCGCCCGTTCGTGCTGGCCCGCGCGATCATCGAAGAGCGCCAGACGAGTGTCTTGCGGTTTGATGGGGCGCCCTTTCTGAAGGTCGGAATCGGGATCGAGCGATGCCAGCAGGAGACGCAGAATGGGACTCTGATCGTCCCCTTGCGGCTCGAAAAACTTCAGATCGGTATTGCCGATAAAGGAAAGAATCAGCCGGGTCGGCGGTCGCGCCATGAGCGATCCTCAGGAGAAAAAATACTCGGAGACCGCGTCCGCGTTCAACGGGAGCGCCGCCGCCGCGGGCGGTGTGGGCAGGCTCGGCGGCGTCTTGGGCGTCGGGAGGTCGGCGGCCTGCTCCAGCAACCGACTCAAGAGGAAACGCGCGGGCGGCGGCGTGCGATCGCGGATTTTGGCCAGCCATGCACGGGCGTCGCTGGCATCCGGTTTCCCCGCGTCGGCCTCCTGTTCGAGCATACGCTCGCCCATTCCGCCCGGATGATCCAGCATCGCCTTCAGCGTGCCCCGTCGCGGCAGAGTGCGCAGTTCGACGACTTGCTCCATCCAGTCTTTCCAAGCACTCAAGGGCTTGGGCAACCCGGTCTTCTCATCCGGCGCATAGAGCTCGGCAAAGGTCTGGCGCACCGTCTGCGCCAGGGTCTCGGCCCGATTCGGATGGCACAGCAGGCAATCGTGCACGCTGCCGATGTCATTCACCCCGTGCGCCCTGGCCTCCAGCAGCGTCATCATCAGATGGGTGGCATCCAGACTGTGGATCAGATTGGGCAGCAGGGCATCGCGCTGCTTGCCCGGCTCGACATCTTCGGTCAGGCGCTGCACATCGATTTTGATCGACTGCGCGCCGAACCGGACGGTGACGCTCGTTCCCTTGGATTTGAACTGATTCTGCACGACTGGAAAACCGAGCGGGGTCAGCCACAGCAGGGGCAATCCCTGGCACTCCGGAGACTCAAACTTGGCCTCTGTCGCTTTTTTATATGCTCCGACCAATTTTTTGATTTGATTCTCAGAAAGCTTGGTCTTCCGATCTAATGCTGCTGTTGTCTCGGCAACGAGTTTTTCTAACTCAGAAAGCTTGGTCTTCCGATCTAATGCTGCTGTTGTCTCGGCAACGAGTTTTTCTAACTGCGTTTTGGAGTATCGAGGAAACGAGATCGAGTCAGCGATATCTTCCAGCCAAGCGGAAAATTTGCCGACCTTCGGATAGTTCCGATCCAGCGCGCCGCGCAGATGCTCGACCAATATCAGCGCCACATAGGCGCCAAAGGTGCGCAGTCGTTCCCATTCCACCAGCGCCAGGGTTTTCACGAGTTCGTCATCGCCAGCAAAGGCGCGGCGGCGTGCCTCATCGAAGCGGTCGCGCGTACAGCGCGCGACAAAGGCCCGGCGACGATAGGTCTCGTCGTTCTTTATCTTATCGATGAGGACGTCCAGTTTGGACAGCGGGGGCGGATCGCGCTGCCAGTCGGCGACGATCCGCTCCTCGATCGCCTCGAGCACGCCCTGCGCCTGCGCGCCGCGACTGGCGCCGTAGGGGATGGTCATCACCACCTTCTTGGCCGTCTTGCGGTCCAGCCACGCGCGGCGCGCGGGATCGGCGGCCAACCAGGCATCGGCCAGCTTCAGGCCATCCCGATGCACGGCCTGCCCCTTGGGGATAGGCACCTGGCCCAGCGTCTGGCGTGCGCGCTCGGCCAGCTCGCTGTAGATGTCGGCCGGCAGGCCGTCCTGACGCGGCAGCACATTGACCGCCCTGGCAAGCTGCGCATCGCCGGTGAGGGCCGCGATGTGCTGGATGCCGTTACAGGTGCCGTCGATCTGCACCGGCAGATGGATGAGCCCCTCGGGCTGCTCCATCCACTGCCGATAGGCCAGACAGAAGGCCAGAAACTGCATCGGCTTATCGGCTGCCTCGCGCCAGAAGGGCTCGGCGAGCGGGTCGGCGGCGCTGGCGAGGATTGCATGCTCATGCTCGACCACCCAGCGTTCGCGTTCCTCCAGGGTCAAGACCTGCCGGTCGTCGATCCCCAAATCGCTCAGCAGACGCCCACGCGCGATCAGATTCGCGCCGTGGCGGCGCAGCGCGCCGACCCCGGCCTCGGTCAACGCCTGACCGCGCGCGAACTCCAGCAAGGCGCGTTGCAGATCACCGCCCTGCGGGTTGAGCCAGGCGGTCTGGGCATAAATCCGCCCGCGATAGTCGGCCTTCCAGGGAAGATAGAAGGCAGGCCGGTCGACCAGCGGATCGCTCGGACAGAGTGCGTCGAGCGCCCGACCGGCCGCGGGATGGTCGAGAAACTCCCCCGGGCGCGCCTTGCGGCTGTCGCGGTCCCTCTTGGAGTGGAAGCGGGTGCGGGGACGTTCCTGCTTGGGGCGGTAGAGATTTTCACGCACCCAGTCGGGTAAACCCGCGTCCTCGTCGTGCGCATTCGGCGCTGCGTCCACCGTCGCGATCAGCGCACGCGTCCAGTGCAGCAGGTCGCGATTGACCCGCCAGGGTACCGACTGTTGAAGATCGATGGCCTCAACATAGCGCGCGAAGACGGGCGGGCAGTGATCCGCGTGGAGAATGCCGCGCTGGGCGCTGCGCATAAACGCGTTGGTCCGGCGGTAACCGATGAGGTCGATACGGATGGCGGTTTCGGCCGCGTCATCCGTCGGGGCGGAAGCCACGCCACCGTAGAAGACAGGTGAGATGAGCGGCTGCGGCGTCAAATGCAGCGGCAGATTCCGGAGCAGGCGCTCGATGCGTTGCTCCAGCGCGGGATTTCTGATCTCGATGCGTTTTTCGGTATGGGGTTTGCCGTCGCGGTGGCGCGTGTTGCCGGTTTGCACCGCGAACCAGCCGCCGAGCGCCGCCAGCAGGTTATCGAGCAAGGCGCGTGCAAGGATACGCCAAGCCTCGGCCTCCGGGCGCTCGTCCTCCGGCAGATCGCGTCGCCACTTCCAGGTGATTTGACGCAGTTGCTCCACCAGCACGCCGACCACTTGGGCGTGCTCGACGGCCAGCGGGGCGCCCGGGGGCGCGTCCGTCTCGTCGTCGTCGTCTCCCCCATCAATCTCGTTGTCGTCCGGATCGCGATTTGGGCCATCGACCCATTGGCCGGCCAGGGGCGCGCACAAGCAATGCAAGGCGAGGCCGAAAAGCGCTTCGATACGCTCGGGGACCGGGCTGCTCGGCAGCTCCGCGACCGTCGGCGGGGCGGTTTCCTCTTCCGGGAGCAGCGCCTGCCACAAACGCCGCGCCGCCTCCCACTCCTTGCCGATGGTCAATCCCGCTCGGAGTCTCCCGGCGAAGTCGCCCAGTACGCGCGCATAGGTGTCGTCGTCCTCGAACAGATGCCGCTTGATGGCCTGCGCCACGGCCCGCTGTGCCGCGCCTTGCTGCGCCTTGGACTCGCCAGGGGCAAGCACACCGTACTGCGAGGCCGACGAAATCCACACCGACAAAGCCATCTGCATCCTCCCAATCCATGTCCGCGTTCGGTTCCAGAGCAGCGCCACAGCGAGGGCGCGCGGGAGCGATCCTAACACGCGGGGTCGTCTTGCTCCATGACCCGGATTCCGAGGCATGGAGAGGAGCTCGCCCGGGCCTCGCGCGGAGGAAACTGGCCGCCCGAATCACCAGTCGCTGCGACACCTACTTTGCGGTGTCACGCATGCCCCCTAGCGCTCTGCGCCACCTACCGCGACGGCCGAAGTGACGCGCGATGCACTCACCCGTTCCAGCGATGAAGCGTGGAAAAATAAAAAAACTAAAGCTATTTCAATGAAACAGCGTGTCTCTGCACGTCGGAAATGAATGACCGCCATTCACCAGTCAAATACTCAGGCCGGCCTTGGTCATCCTTTCGTTCATGCCTCTTGGGTTCCCCGATCAGACGCGAGACTTCGGCCGCACGCCTGGGTACGCCGACTTCAGTCGGCACCTGGGGAAGGCAGACTTCAGTCCGCCGCGCGGGCGCGCTCCGGCGACTAAAGTCGCCCATCCCCGGGTGCCGGATGAATCCGGCGTACCCAGGCCCGGATGAATCCGGCGTACCTCGGCGGTCGCGGTGGGTGCCCCGGTCACGGCCAATGTGGCCGAAACGATGATCGAGACCCGGCTACGCTTGTTTCCAGCGTGTCTCTGCACGTCGGGAATGAAGGACATAGTGCATCGGACAAAAAAGGGGTTTTAAACTGTTTCCAGCGTGTCTCTGCACGTCGGGAATGAAGGACCAACAGGATCAGAAAACGCCGTTACGGGCGTTGTTTCCAGCGTGTCTCTGCACGTCGGGAATGAAGGACGAATTTTCTGCGTGGACGAGTCATAGGATATTGGTTTCCAGCGTGTCTCTGCACGTCGGGAATGAAGGACTTACTGGCGTCAAGACCTGGCTTAAAATCCAGTTTCCAGCGTGTCTCTGCACGTCGGGAATGAAGGACAATTCCATGCAATCGACCGCGCGCCTTTCGGGTTTCCAGCGTGTCTCTGCACGTCGGGAATGAAGGACATAAAACCGTGATGGATAAACTCTATTATTTGTTTCCAGCGTGTCTCTGCACGTCGGGAATGAAGGACGTTTTAATTTTCATAGTGAGGTAAGTGTATGTTTCCAGCGTGTCTCTGCACGTCGGGAATGAAGGAAAAAACACATTCTGGATTATTTCATGCAGACGGTTTCCAGCGTGTCTCTGCACGTCGGGAATGAAGGACGTAAAGAACCTCACGTATGAAGCCTGTTAACAGTTTCCAGCGTGTCTCTGCACGTCGGGAATGAAGGACCGCAGAGATCAGGAAACCCCTCACGGATCGGGTTTCCAGCGTGTCTCTGCACGTCGGGAATGAAGGACGCAAGCCTTGTCCGAAGAAGAGCAGGCTTTGTTTCCAGCGTGTCTCTGCACGTCGGGAATGAAGGACCGTTCTAGCCGTTCAATCGATCGCATGGAACGGTTTCCAGCGTGTCTCTGCACGTCGGGAATGAAGGACACGGAATCATGCCTTCGAGCGTGCATGAGATCGTTTCCAGCGTGTCTCTGCACGTCGGGAATGAAGGACTTAAAAATCCCAAATCGAAAAACTGGCTTAATGTTTCCAGCGTGTCTCTGCACGTCGGGAATGAAGGACATCGAGAATCATTTAAATTAGGAACTATTATGTTTCCAGCGTGTCTCTGCACGTCGGGAATGAAGGACAAATAAGGAGGTCAGTATGAACGCGAAAGTATTGTTTCCAGCGTGTCTCTGCACGTCGGGAATGAAGGACTGATCGGGCGCAAGAAGCGCATCGATGCCTTTGGTTTCCAGCGTGTCTCTGCACGTCGGGAATGAAGGACCTTCGCATCCCTGTCCCAGATCGACGCCTTCCGTTTCCAGCGTGTCTCTGCACGTCGGGAATGAAGGACAATTCAACTTTTGGTAATGCTCTCTGAATCGAGTTTCCAGCGTGTCTCTGCACGTCGGGAATGAAGGACCTGAATGGCTGCTGGAAAAAGCCGCCAAACTCCGTTTCCAGCGTGTCTCTGCACGTCGGGAATGAAGGACTGGGAGCTAGTCAACATGGACTACGCAAAGAGTTTCCAGCGTGTCTCTGCACGTCGGGAATGAAGGACATATCGTTGGGTTAGAGAGAAACGTGCAAACTGTTTCCAGCGTGTCTCTGCACGTCGGGAATGAAGGACCTATGCTCGAAAAGGTAGGTATAGATTCCCGGAAGTTTCCAGCGTGTCTCTGCACGTCGGGAATGAAGGACCCCACTCGCCCCTACTGATACTCATGATATCGGTTTCCAGCGTGTCTCTGCACGTCGGGAATGAAGGACCTGGAATTGGACCGCAGCCCGAGAGAATTGGGTTTCCAGCGTGTCTCTGCACGTCGGGAATGAAGGACCTGGAATTGGACCGCAGCCCGAGAGAATTGGGTTTCCAGCGTGTCTCTGCACGTCGGGAATGAAGGACATCCTACTACTGGAAAACTAGATTGCGCATTAAGTTTCCAGCGTGTCTCTGCACGTCGGGAATGAAGGACATGAGGCTAACATGTACATTGCATTGCAGAATGTTTCCAGCGTGTCTCTGCACGTCGGGAATGAAGGACACCAACAGTTGTTTGAGAAGCAGCAGTAGTAAGTTTCCAGCGTGTCTCTGCACGTCGGGAATGAAGGACTTTAGCGTTTTCGCTTCCATGTCACAAGTCGAGGTTTCCAGCGTGTCTCTGCACGTCGGGAATGAAGGACTCGACGATCGTTAATCCTGCGAGCCCTGTTGTTTCCAGCGTGTCTCTGCACGTCGGGAATGAAGGACATCAACCGCCTCGGGAGGGGCAACATGATCAGTTTCCAGCGTGTCTCTGCACGTCGGGAATGAAGGACGGTAATGTAATTGCTATTGGGGTTATTGAATTGTTTCCAGCGTGTCTCTGCACGTCGGGAATGAAGGACTTTCGTAACTGTTCAGGTCGCCAACCGCCTTACGGCAAGCGCGGCATCGGGGGCTGACCTCGGAAGGTCATCACCAGGGCGGGGTAGAGAGCGATCGACTGCTTGCGCAGGGTGGACAGATA
>NZ_JBBWVD010000044.1:0-43879 GCF_041903745.1 Thiocapsa sp. C2-2m
GAGATCGGCATCAATGAGACCCTGCTCCGCTCGAAGGACGGCTTCGCGCAACATCCCGTCCCGGATCTTCTGCTTGCGCGCGAAGCGCTCGAACCAAGCGTTCTTGAAGATCCTCACGTGCACTTGTGCTCCGGTTCGATGTCATACTTAGTGTTATATCACAAAGTCATAGGGAATGACCTACGCCACGATCCAGGCGTTTGTCAGCACAAGGCCAGCATGATCGGCGGTGACTATGGTCTGTTGTCGGACGAATGTGGGTCAGTAAGGTCCGATGTCGTCAGGGCCTGCGGGCCGGATCCGACAATACTTGCAGGTCAGACGTCGGAAGTTTGCGCATCGCTAAAGCTAGGCGCGAGCGGATCGCTGCCCCGGCCAAAGCTGTCTTTGCCGAGAGCACCCAGCGTCCGGTTTGCGGTCCGTTCCAGACGTCGAAGCAGTCGGCGCTCGGTGGCCGTAATGGGTCGTGACTGGTCCGTCGGTCGCCGGACGGCGGGTGACCGGTATCGGGATCGAAGAGTCACCGCCTTTCGGGCGCTGGGTGACCGGTCAGGGCCGATTGCTGCCGTTAGGGTCGCCTGAACCGAACCAAGACCAGATGGACCACCGGCAGCCGCAAAAGCGGTGGACGAATCCGGTAGGGTCAGCGCGGATTACTCTGAGGAATTCCCGTGGAATAAAGTGACCGACAACACGGGTTCGCGCCTGGCCGTCGGTGATGTGGGGCCCCGGGGTTTTGGGGTGCGCTCGATCGCCTTGCGATCTCCGGAACCGGGGAATCCAATGCGAAGTCACCGCCGCCATCACGAACGTGTACGCGACGCCGTCGGATCGATCACCGTGCGCGTTGCGATAGAGGCAGTCGGTGTTCCTCGGTTGCGGATGGAACGCTGCGCCGGGGATCCGCCGTAAGGCTGCCGGGTCCGCTCGTATGCCGGGTCAGGATTGAGCCGCGGCCTTTTCAACAGGGTTCGTGCCGGGTTCATGATGGTCCCCCTCAAAGCCCCATGATTTCCCGCAGCTCCACGCTGGTGAGTACCTGGCAGTAGATCATATTGATGATCTCCAGCTCGCGTCGGTGCAGCGCGTCGGTGCCTGCGGCGCAGCAATCCTCGACCACGACCACGTTGAAGCTCTCATCGGCCAGGCTGCGCACCGTGGAGGAGACGCATTGATCGGTAAAGATCCCGGTCAACACCAGATTGCGGATACCCAGGTTGGCGAGGATCAGGCGCAGATTGGTGCCGGTCAAGGCGCTGTCGGTGGTCTTGGTCACCACGATCTCGCCGGGGTGCGGCGCCAGCTCGGGGACCAGTTGGCTCGCCGCATTGTCCTTCGGCAGGAGCAGCGCGTTCCAGCCCGGCTTCTTCTGGCTGAGCGAGCGATCCCGCCCGTCCTCCAGCAAACAGGCGATACGCGCATGGATCACGTCCATGCCGTTCGCGCGGAAGGCATCCTGCAACGCCTGGGTGGTCGGGATGACGATCTCGCGCATGCGCCGCTGGAAAGGGAACCAGCGCGCAGCTTCCGCCGGATCCTCCGCGACCTCCAGATAGATGTTCTGTACGTCAATGCTCAGCATCGCCGTCTCCGCCGGATTCAGAAGCAGATCCGGCGGTTCGGGTGCGTGCTCGTAGTAGAAGGAGCGGTAGGCGGTCTTCCAGCTCATCGGGGGCCTCCGGGTGAAGATACGGGCGGATGGATCGCGCGAACGAACCGGGCACGGGCGAGCCTCCCAGGGCCGATGACCCCGGCGAGCGTTGCCCCTGTCGAGATCGCGATCGAGGGCGCGGGACGGACGACCTGGCTGACTACTCGCGATGCTCCCGCGGCCAGCGGGGCGTCTCGTGGGCGATTGCTCGGCCGGGGGTGACGATCCGACCCAGGACCGCGAGGCGTCCGGTTTCGTCCAAGTCTGGCCATCGGCAGGGGGCGAATCGCTCTGGAACACCAGCCGACCGGGTGGCGCCATCCGGCCTGCCTCGTTCTGGACCCGCTACCGAGGAACCCCGCGATACAGCCGATCCACCCAGTCCCGGAACCAGGCGGGTCGCGCGAGGAGAATGTATGCGAGCAGCATTGCGGCAAGCGGGACTGCGAAGGCGGCGGTGTCCACCAGGACGATCAGCAGGGCCAGAATCAGACGGTGGGAGAGACGCATGACGACCTCGGGTTGGCAATGGTTACGACGCGGGCGGGATTCGGGGCAGCCCCTTAGCCGGTCGCGGGTCGCTCGAAGGCGGTGCAGGCCGAGCGCGCGATGGCCCGACACTGCCTTCGGACACTCGGGATCGAGTCGGACTCCCGCCGACTGACCCGGCACGGCTTTGCGGTATAGCCGATCCGGACGAGGCGGTCCGGGTGTCGGGCCGGCGGTTGCGCTGCGCCGCTGTCATGCTCTCGTTCTCCTCTGCTCTCGGCCCGCTGGGCTTTGTCCAACGCACCCTCTCGACACCTAGGCTCATGCGTTCGATGGCGTTGCCGTCGCGGACGCGGCCTGTGGGTACAAGGCCCGTGGGTCGCAGTATCCGGTCAAAATCATCCCGTTGTCGATCCGGCTCACGCGATTGCCGACACGGCCATCTCGCCCTAGGCCATCTCGACCCGGTTGCGGCCGGCGGCTTTGGCGCGGTAGAGGGCGGCGTCCGCCAGACCGACCAGGGCGTTGGGATTGGCCGGGGCATGCTCGCTGGTCAGGGCAACACCGATGCTGACGGTGACCAGTCCGCCTGCCGCACCTGGGTGCGACAGGCCCAGCGCCTCGATCCCGGCGCGAATGCTTTAGGCCATCCGCAGCGCCGCGGCGGGCAGGGTGTCGGCGGCAATCAGGGCAAACTCCTCGCCACCATAGCGCGCCGCCAGGATCTCCCCGGCGATGGCCTCAAGCGCGGGCTCGGCCAGGTTGGGGTCCGCTGCGATCTGCTCGGCCAGCCGGCGATTTTCGGCGATCAGGGCATCAATCCCGGCCTGCAACGCCCGCTGAAAAGGCTCAAGCTGCTGGCTCAAGTCCCTGGCCAACTGGCGTTCCCGATGCAGGGCGTCATAGTGCTCGATGCCGGCGATGAGCACGATGGAGGCGAGCAGCAGCAGGGTCGCTGATACGAGCGTGCGCCGCATCGGTTGCCCTGGTGTCGTTTTGGTCATGCCTCGCACTGACACGGCTGTCTCTCAGCCTCGACCACCGCCGGGACCTTTATGATGGCCCTGCCGTACGAACAGAACACGCCTGAGCGGCTCAAGACGCAACCGACACCTGCCCGCGAATCATGCGAGCCGCCAACGATACATCCTGCTCATGAGCAATCATGCCGTCCCGCGCAGTGAGTGCGCCATTCAGGTGATGCTCAACGCAAAGTCCTTGACGAACCGATTGAATTTCTCAGGCTCCTCGTAGAAGAGCAGATGGCCGCCGTTCTAAAAAATCGTGGTCGCGCCGAAAGCAGGTCTCAGGCTAGTCCTAAACGAGGCCGTCGTGGCTCTCAAAAACTCTCACTTTGAGAGCAATGGTCAAGCGAGGTTGAACCCGGATGGTTGGTGGGCTTAGGCGAATTCCGGAAACCTTCATGCCAAGGGCGTAGGTTTTGCCGAGCCGTGCGAGGCACAACCAACCGTCTGCGCAAGTTGTGCTTCCTATCGTCAGCACAACCTACGGGTATGGAAGTTTGCGGAAATCTTCTTGGTGATTTCCTGGAAAGGATCTCCCAGCGTGGGGCGAATTCATTTGCCCCTTGTATGCCCGGAAGACCTATAGGTCTTCCGGGCATGCGCAGTTGGTTGGCTTATTCTCGGAAATCTCCTTAAACCGCGCCAGCTCCGATAATCGTCGGAGCTGGCGCATCCAAGCCACTCAACACATGACGCCTATCGCACCGGGCGCGGTTTAGGCGGACTGCCCGGTTCCGGGCAGGTGGATGACAAAGCAGGCGCCGTGCGGCGAGTGGTCTTGAATACTGGCCTCTCCACCATGCAGGCGGGCAATCCGGGGCATGATGGAGAGCCCCAGACCGCTGCCGAGTCCGGTATCCCTGCGGTAGGAGCGTTCGAACAGGGCTTGCTTGTCCGCGTCCGGCACGCCGGGGCCCTGGTTGGCAACCTGCCATTCCACGCCGTCGGATGTCTGGCGTAAGCGAATCTCCGGTGGCTGTCCGGCGGGGCTATGGTGCAGCGCGTTATCGACCAGGTTATAGAGCGCGATGGCGATCAGCTCCGGGTCAACGCTGGCCGGAACAGGCGCGGGCGGCGGGTCCCAGCGCAGCGGCTGCGTGTAGCGTCCGACGATTTCGCCGGTCACCGCCACAAGGTCGACCTCCCGTCGCATCAGCTCGAAGCTGAGGTCGCGCAGCCGATCCTGCGTAATGAGCGCGTTGGCCAGAGGGATCAACCGCTGAGTTGCCCGGTACATGTTGTCGTGCCGCGCCGCGACAGCGGGAGTGATCTCGGCAGCAAGGAACTTTAGCGAATCGAGCGAGCTCTGTATGATCGCCGCCGGGGTGCGAAATTCGTGCGAGTCCAGCGACAGGAGCTGACGCTGTTCCGCTTCCGCCAGGGAGACGTCTTCCAGGGCCTCGCGCAATCCTTGCCAGACGCGCAGTGTTCGATCAGTGCTCGCCACCGAACGGCCATAGATCAAGGCCAGGGACAGGAACACCAGTTTGCCCAGACCGGCCCCCCAAGGCTAGAGTGTGAACATCGACCAGACCGATGCTCCAGATCAGATTGTCGTTCAAGCGCGTTCCACCATGCCCAAGTCCTCCTACACCGTTGCCATCGTCGAGGACGAACCGGTTCTCCGTCAGGAGCTCGCATTCCAACTCGAACACCTCGGGTTCGACATCCAGGCGTTCGACAGCGTGGAGGCATGCTACCGGTACCTGGCCGTGGGCCCAAGAACCCTGTTGGTGCTCGACATCGGTCTGGAGGGAGAGGATGGACTCTCGGCCTGCCGGGATCTGCGCGCGCACGAGATGGCCGTCGGTATTGTCTTCTTCACCGCCCGCAGACTGCACCATGAACGCATCGCCGGGCTCGAAGCAGGTGCCGACGCCTATCTGGTCAAACCCATCGATCCCCTGGAGCTCTCCGCGATCCTCAACAACCTGGGACATCGTCTGTACGGCACGGAAACGAATCGCACACCGGAGCAGGACATCGGCAGCCACTGGCTGATCGACCCGAAAGCCGGCGTTCTGATGGGGCCGGAGGAGATCCGGGTTCCGCTGTCGCGAGATGATGAGCGCTTGTTGGAAGCCTTGCTCGAACACCCGGACGATACCTGCCCAACCGTCGGGCTGGCCGCCGCCTTGGGCATGTTGCCGGACGACCTGCACAAACACCGCATCGAGGTCATCATCAGCCGGTTGCGTCGCCGGGTGCTCCAACTCACCGGGCGGCAACTGCCGCTACGTAGCGTGCGCGGCGTAGGCTATCGTTTGTCATGAGCCGACCGCGGGCGTTAGATACAAGGTCTTGCCTGGATGTTTATCGGTGGAAGCTGGATTGGCTGTGTTGATGGTTGAGTCCCAGGGGCAGTAGATGTCACTCGTACGTAGGGGGAGCGTCGGCTGTCCGCGCGATTGCGGACTCCAACCGACGTCACTCCAGTGTCCGGAGCCGGGGCCCAGCTGTCACCGGCCCCGGCGCACCGACCGACAGTAGGAAATCATCGTGGAGCGTGATGCCGTGGGTACGCCTTATGAAACCGATATCATTGCCTGGGCCAACGAGCAGGCGGCGCTACTGAGGGCCGGCAGATTTTCCGACCTTGATATCGCGCGAATCGCCGAGGAGATCGAGGACGTGGGCAAAAGCGAGCGGCGAGAACTGGCAAGCCGGGTGGTGGTTCTCTTGGTTCACTTGCTCAAGTGGCAGTTCCAACCCGGCCGCCGCGGCTCCAGTTGGCAGCGGACGATCAAGGAGCAACGCCGGAGTATCGCCGCGCACTTGCGAGAGACGCCAAGCCTTAAGACCGCGCTCGCCGATCCAAATTGGCAAGAGGGGGTCTGGGCGGATGCAACCGCGAAGGCGATCGACGAGACTGGCCTCGATTTGTTTCCAGAGGACTACCCATGGACGATCGAGCAGATTCTTTCATCGGACTTTTATCCGGGGTGACGGCTGGATCTCGGGCAACCGGGTCTTGCCATTTGCATCATGTGAGCTGAGTGCGCGACATTGCGACCTCGCGACCCCGCCCTTAGTGCCAGCCGTCGGCCAAGCCGGTAGCGAAATAAGCCGCGCTTTGAACGGACCGGAACGAGGCGATTGCGGCTCCCTATGCCAGCGGCGGCGACACCTTGAAGGAGATCGGTGAGCGTGCAGAAAACGGAAAACCTCAACGTCAGCGGCTTCGATCCGATGCCCTCGCCGCTGGCGATCCATCAAGCCGTGCCGATCTCCAATGCGGCATCGGCGACCGTGCTCGCAGGTCGCGAGACCCTGCAGGCGATCTTGGATCGGCGTGATCCTCGGATCTTTGTTGTCGTCGGGCCTTGCTCGATCCATGACCCGGTCGCCGGCTTGGATTACGCCCGGCTGCTCAAGGTCTTGGCCGATGCGGTCTCGGATCGATTGGTGTTGGTGATGCGGGTCTATTTCCAGAAGCCGCGCACCACCACCGGATGGAAGGGCTACATCAACGATCCGAACCTGGACGACACCTTCAGCATCGCCGAGGGTATGGAGAAGGCGCGACGATTCCTGCTCGAGGTCACCGAGCTGGGTTTACCCACCGCGACCGAAGCGCTCGATTCCATCGCCCCTCAATACCTGTGGGATCTGATCTGTTGGACGGCCATCGGCGCGCGGACTTCGGAATCGCAGACCCATCGGGAGATGTCTTCCGGGCTGTCGACTCCGGTCGGCTTCAAGAACGGCACGGACGGCTCGGTCGACACCGCGATCAATGCGATCCTCTCGGCGGCCCAGCCGCACAGCTTTTTGGGCATCAACGCCCAAGGCTTGACCAGTGTCGTCCGAACCCGCGGAAACCGCTACGCGCATCTGGTGCTGCGCGGCGGAGGAAATCGTCCGAACTACGACACCGTCAGCGTCGCGATGGCCGAGGAGGCGCTAATCAAGGCTGGACTCCCCGCGAACATCGTCATCGACTGCTCGCATGCCAACAGCTTCAAGCGACCGGAGCTTCAGCCGCTGGTGATGCACGATTGCGTGAATCAGATCTCCGGCGGAAGCCGATCGATCGTTGGCCTGATGGTGGAGAGCTTCATCGAGGCCGGACAGCAATCGATCCCCGCGGACCTCGAACAATTGCGCTACGGCTGCTCGGTGACGGATGCCTGTGTCGACTGGCCGACCACCGAGCGCATGATCCGCGACGCGCACGCCGCTCTGCCCGACACCGTGCTTTCGCGGCGTATGCTCGGGTCGCTCCGCGATCCATCCGATTGATCCGAGCAGCCGTCGGCGGCCGTTGTGCTTCCTATCGTCAGCACAACCTACGGGTCTGGAATCTTCCGGAAATCGCCTGATCGGTTCCCCGACAACGAACCCATAGGGTGAAGCGCCTGTTGTCGCCTTGGACCGCGTCTGGCCATCATCCCTTGATAAAGGACATAAACTCGGAGCGCGTGCGCGGATCGGTCTCGAAGGTGCCGCGCATGGCGCTGGAGACGGTCGAGCTGCGTTGCTTCTGCACGCCGCGCATCATCATGCAGGTGTGACTGGCTTCCATCACGACGGCGACGCCGTGCGCGCCGAGGTGCTCCATAAGGGAGTCGGCGACCTGACTGGTCAGGCGTTCCTGGACCTGCAGGCGGCGTGCGAAGACGTCGACCACGCGGGCGATCTTGCTCAGGCCGACGACCTTGCCGTTGGGCAAATAGCCGACATGCGCATGACCGAAAAAGGGCAGCATGTGGTGCTCGCACATTGAGTAGAACTCGATATCGCGTACGACCACCATCTCTTTGACATCTTCCTCGAAGAGCGCCTTCTTGATGATCTCCTCGGCGGACATCGAATAGCCGCTAGTGAGGAAGTCTATGGCCTTGGCGACCCTCAAAGGGGTGCGGCGCAGGCCCTCGCGATTAGGGTCTTCGCCGATCTCGCCGAGCATGCTCTTGACGAGCGATTCCTTACGGGCGTCGTAGACCTCGTCGTCGGAATCCGCCTCGAAGCTGGTCGCGTAATGGCTGTTGGTGAAGACCTGAGTGAGCTTGGGTTTCTCTACCATGATGTTGCCTAAATGGTCCCCGTGCTGTGACACGGCGTGCTGACGGACGTCGACTTGAACGAACATTTGACAAGATGGTGGGGGCCGTACCGGACAAATGGAACCTGGCGACTCGCCGCGTTCGTTCGGCGATTTTCATGTAGGCTGTGGCGATGTTGCACGCTCTGACCTTGATCCTGCTGTGCCAACTCGCCGGCGAGACCGTTGTCCTGCTGACCGGGCTGCCGGTCCCCGGGCCCGTGCTCGGGATGTTGCTCCTGCTGGGGTGGCTATTTCTGCGCGGCGGGATCTCGGAGGCGCTCGGGCGCACGGCCGATGCGCTGCTCGCGCATTTCTCGCTCCTGTTCGTCCCGGCCGGGGTCGGCGTCATGCTGCACTGGGAGCGTCTTCAGGGTCAGTGGCCGGCGATCGCCGCGGCATTGCTGCTCGGGACACTCGTCACGCTGGCGGTCACCGCATTGACGATGGCCGGCGTGCAGCGGCTCCTCGCGACGGTACGCCGGCGTCGAGGGGGTGCCGCCGGTGACTGACACCCCCTTCACCGAGATTTGGGTCTATCTCTCGGCCTCGCCGCTGCTGTGGCTGTCGGCGACATTGGTGTGCTATCTGGCGGCCGATCGGCTCTACCGGCTCGGGCGCGGGAGCCCGCTCCTGAATCCGGTCGCGGTGGCGGTCGCGCTCTTGATCGGGATCCTCACGCTCACCGGGACGCCCTACGCGGTCTATTTCGACGGGGCGCAGTTCGTCCATTTCCTGCTCGGGCCGGCGACGGTCGCGCTGGCCATCCCGCTGTATCGACAGCGCGAGCGTCTCGGCGCCTTGGCCGTGCCGATCGGTGCGGCCCTGCTGGTCGGGGTGTTGACGGCGAGCTTGAGTGCGATTGGGCTTGCGGCCTGGCTCGGCGCCGATATTGCAACTCAGGTGTCTTTGGCCCCGAAGTCGGTCACGGCGCCGGTGGCGATGGGCGTCTCGGAGAAGCTGGGCGGGATCCCGTCGCTCACGGCGGTTCTGGTGGTGAGCACCGGCATCGTTGGCGCGGTCTTCGGCACGGGCGTTCTGAGACTGCTGCGGATTCGCGACGATGCGGTCAAAGGGGTCGCCATGGGCGTGACCTCGCACGGCATCGGCACTGCGCGTGCGTTCCAGGTCAGCCCGACGATGGGTGCCTTCTCGGGTCTCGCGATGGCGCTGTCGGCCTTTCTGACCGCCGCGCTGCTGCCCTCGGTCTTGGATTGGGTCGGGTTGGTGGGCGGATAAGGCGATTTCCGGAGCATTCCATACCCGTAGGTCGTGCTGACGATAGGAAGCATAACCTCCGCCGACGTTTGGTTGTGCCTCGCACGGCTCGGCACAACCTGCCGCCTTGATCGGCTTGGGTTGGTGGGTGGATCAGTGAGGGAGGGCCGCGGCGCCGCGGGAACGCGGCGCGCAAGAGGGGAGCCCCTATTTTTTCTCGACGGTGCTCATCGTCATGAGGCTGTAGGCCGGGCAAGAGCGTACGTAGGCGGTGGCGATCAGGACGAGTCCGACGAGGCCGAGCCAATTGCTGTTGAACAGACCCCAGAGGATGATCAGGGCGCCGGCCCCGAAGCGAATCTTGCGGTCTGTCTCACCGATGTTCTTGGTCAGTTCCATGCGATGCACCTCTTTCAGTGATGGTCTTCGAGGATTTGATGCCGATCCGACCTCCTAGCGTGTGACCGCGTGCGGGTCGAGTCGACTTGAGAGCGCCGTGACATCTTCAGGCCGCGTAACCATACACTTGCTATGGTTTATAGGGAACCCCTAGGAAGGGTTCAAAAATAGGTAAAAACACCTCGACGAAAGTACACCCTTGCCACACTTTCCGTGTCATTGTTGTCGTTGTCGTTGTCGTTGTCGTTGTCGTTGTCGTTGTCGTTGTCGTTGTCGTTGTCGTAACCGTAATCGACGACGACATCGATTAGGTTCGCCGCTCACCTTATCTCCGACACGTGACCCAGGGTGGCTGCACCTCGGGGCGGCTCCGCGGAGCCGCCCGGGTGCAATCCGCGACGCCAGTCTATTTCTGTGCTTCGGTTAGGGTCTTGCCCTGCTCGATCCAGAACTTTTGGGCGCCCGCATGGACCGGCGTGACGACACCTTCCAGCCCGCTTTCCAGTGTCATGGCCGTCGCCGCCTGCGAGACACTGTGCATAAAGGCCAGCCCCTCCTCGGAATAGATCTCGCTGATGGCCTGGTACATCAGATCATCGGAGATGTGGCGGCCGGCGACCCAGATGGCGCCGTCTGAGATGGTGACGACGTCGTAGTCCACGCCCGAATAGGTCCCGGCCGGTATGGTGACCTTGACGTAGTAGGGATGGTCCTGCGACAGGCTGCCTTTTTGAGCAGCCTCCCAGACCTGGAGCAGGCGGATCTTGTTGCTGGTCGCCGCTTGGATGACGGAGGCATTCGGGAAGCCGGCGAAGACCCAAAGTGCGTCGATCTGACGGTCGCCCAAGGCGGATGCGCCTTGGGTGTAGCCGATGAACTGCGGGCGAATCTTGTCCCAAAGGCCCAGGCTTTCGAAGAAGCGTTGCGCGGATGCCGCGGCGCCGGAGCCGGCCGGTCCGACCGCGACCTGCTTGCCTTCCAGCTGCGCGACATCGGTGATCCCCGAGCCCTCGAGGACGAGGAGATGAGCCGGTGCGCCGTAGAGGAAGGAGGCCGCGCGCGTGTTGCGGTATTGGGCGGTGTCGTTGGTCAATTGACCCTGCATGCCGAGATAGAGGTCACCGGCGTAAACGATCCCGAAATCGGCATCGCGCGAGTTGACGCGACGCAGGTTCTCGACCGATCCGGCCGAGGCCATGTTCGAGACATCCACGCCTTCCAGGTTGCGCGACAACAGGGTCGCGATCCCGTTGGAGAAGAACTGGAAGGTGCCGCCGTCCGGTCCGCCCGAAAAGGCCAGCCGTTGCACCTGGGCATTCGCGATCGGCGCGCCGGCAAGGACGACCGCCGTCATCGCGGCGGCGGCGAGACCGGCCACGCGGGTCAGCTTGAACCTCTGCTTCTTGATCATTCTGATTTCCTCATGGTGATGCGACGGGCTGTCGCTTGGGCATCGGCGGAGACGATTTCCGCCATGTTTCTCCGATGGTGGCCAAGTCTCGGCTTTGGGCAGAAGCCACGACACCCGATCCGGATGCGTCGCACATCCGGTTGCCGGGCATCGGTGCGTGCGGCTTCGGCGTGCCGTGGCGGCCGTGGGAACCTTACTCCCTACTCCCTGACGGTGAGTACGGGAATGGGCGAGCTGCGGACCACCTTCTCGGCTGTCGATCCCATCAGCATCTTTTCGAGACCTGCTCGCCCCTGGGTGCCCATCAGGATGAGATCGGCACCGATCTTCTTGGCCTGTCGGATGATCTCCTCGTGACTCTTGCCGACCGCGATCTCGGTGGTGACCGGCATGTCCTTGAAATAGCGGTCACGAAACGCCTGCATGTCCTCGACGGCATGTTTCTCGATCTCCGCCGCGAGCTTCTCGTAGACCTCTGCGGACAGCTTGCGCGCATTGCGATCGGAAAACTCGTTGATGACGTGCAGGAGTGTCAGGGAAGCCCCGCAGGTGTTCGACAAGGAGCGTGCGAGATCGCATGCACGCGCGGAGCCTTTCGAGAAATCGGTTGCGAAGAGGAGGGTCTTGATCTCGGCCATAGGGACTCACCTGCAGTTGGAGAAAACGGATCGGGTCGCGACACATCTGCCCTGCTGCACTAGATCCTTGCTGCGGGGCTCAAAGGTGTCGCTGCGGCGTCGCGCTGCAGCCACCAGACCAGCGCAACGACGGTCAGCCCGGCGGCGTCCGTGACAAATCCCGGCCAATACAGCAGGAAGGTCGCGACCCCCAACAACACCCATTCGACGAGTGTCGTCTTGCGGCGCAGGAAACCCATGGCGAATGCCCCGAACGCGATCGTTCCCAAGGTCGCCGAGACGAAGGCGCTGAAGATCTCCCAGGTGGTCCCGTCCAGGAGGATCGCCGGCACGTAGGCGAACAGGAGAGGCATCACATACAGCATCTTCGCGAATCGGAACGCGGTCCACCCGGTTTTCCAGGGGTCCGACCCCGCAATGGCCGCCCCCGCATAGGCCGCGACGCACACGGGCGGGGTGATGTTCGAGTCCTGCGACAGCCAGTAGACGATCATGTGCGCCGCGATGGCCGCCACACCAAAGTGCCCGAGCGCCGGAACGGCCAGCACCGCGACGATCAGATAGGCCGCGGTCACGGGCACGCCCATGCCGAGCACCAAGGAGGCGATCGCGATCAGAACCAACGCCAGGAACAGGCTGTCGCCGGCCATCGAGATGACGAGATCGGAGAACTTCAGCCCCATGCCGGTCAGGGAGATGACGCCGACGATAATGCCGATCACGCCCAGCGTGGCGCCGATGATCAGGGTATTGCGCGCACCCAGTTGGATCGCCTCCCAGATCGCGCGCGGTCCCATCCGCGTGCTCGGGTGTGCCCAGCTCACCAGGATGCACGAGAGGGTCGCCCAGAAGGCGGCATTGCCGGGCGAGCGTCCCATCAGCATCAAGGCCGTGATGATCACCAAGGGCAGCGCATAGAACCAGCCGCTCTTGAGCACGGGTCTCCAGTCCGGAATCGTCTCGCCCGGGATGCCGACCAGGCCATGCTTCTTGGCCTCGAAATGGACCATAAAGAATACCGACAGGAAGTAGAGCAGGGCCGGGCCGACCGACAGAAGCATGATCTGCGAGTAGGGTATCCCGGTCAGCTCCGCCATCAGGAAGCCGCCCGCACCCATGATTGGCGGCAGGAACATACCGCCGATGGAGGCTGCCGGCTCGATCGCCCCGGCGACATGCGGCTTGAAGCCCGCGCGCTTCATCATCGGGATGGTGAAGGCGCCGGACGACACGGTATTGGCGATCGCGCTGCCCGAGACTGAGCCGAACAGGGCCGAGGAGACGACCGCGACCTTGGCGGGTCCGCCGGTCGAGCGTCCGGTCAGCGCCAAGGGCAGATCGATGAAGAACTTGCCGGCACCGGACTTCTGCAGGAAGGCGCCGAAGAAGATGAAGAGGATGACGTAGGTGGCGAGCACGCTCGCCATCACCCCGAAGACGCCGTTCGTGGTGAGAAAGAGCGAGGTCGCCAGGCGCTCGAAGCGGAAGCCGCGATGCGCGAACAGCTCAGGGAGATAAGGTCCGAGCAATCCAAAGGCGATCATGCCGATCCCGATGAGCGTGATCGACCAGCCGAGGACCCGTCGGCAGACCTCCAGCGACAAGAGCAGGCCGATGATGCTCACCAGCATGTCGACCTGATTCTCGGCGCCCGCGCGGTAGTTCAACGCCTCGAACTGGCTGATCCAGTAGATCACGGTGCCGGCGACGATCGCCGCCATCAGCACATCGCTCGCGGTGGGGCTTTGGTGGAAGCGTCGTGACAGCCATTGATCGAGCGGCAAGAGCACGATGGCGAAGGGCAGGACTAAGATCAGGGTCGTGCGTAGGGCGCCGAAGTCATCGGCCCATGCCTTGGCGAAGCCGTCGTATTCCCAGGTCTCGCGAAACAGCGTGATCTGGTTGTAGAACGCGGTCGGGGACTCGAACACCCAGAAACAACTGACCAAGACCGCGAGCATCGCGGCGGTCCAGACCGACATGGCCCCGACGGCGAAATGCCCGCCCGCCGGATAGAGCAGGAATACCAGGACAAAGGTGATGAGGACGTAGATGCCCAGGTGATATTGGGTGTCGAGCGCCTGAACCCCGGCGCCATAGAAGTAAATGAGGACCATCGTCGCACCCAGCAGCGATGTCAGCCAGAGCCAAGGGCCGCGGACCCGTCGCTCCGCTTTCGCGTCCTTCTGCATCAACTCCTGGACCTTCTTGCGCTCCTCGCTGCTTAGGCCACCGAGCGACCGATCCGTTTGCGCCATCGTCGTTACCCCAAGGTTTTTTATGGCCCCGTTACGGCGTCTTATCGGGGATAAGGGAGCGTGCAGCATCGCAGCCTAAGCGTCAACGGGAGTGACTTTAGCGCGTTAGCGCCGATCAGCTTTCGGCGAGACGGTCGTAATAGCGTGCGCGATACAGCAAGCGTGGCTTCTGACCGTCGGTAAAACCGGTGCGAGTGTGGAGCACGTTGTTCGAGATCAGACCCCAGCCGGAGTCGAGGTGGCCTGTGAAGTGCCAAGGCGATGGCGTGCGCAGGATTGCCTTGAGGCAGGTCACGGCGCTGTCGGTCGAGGGATCGTCGCGCCAGAGGATGTTGCGGTTGCGGTCTGTATAGCGCATGTGCAGGCGTCCGTCCGGTCGGATCGAGAAGACGGGGCCCGTCCGCTCCGGGCGGAGCTCGATGCCGTCGACGACATTGGCGGGGATCATCATGCAGCCCGGATGCATCAGGGTACGGATATGCTCCGGATCGCAATCGCGCACGAGGATGTAGACGATCTCGTGATCGAGCAGTGCGTTCTCGCCGCCCGTCTCGGCGGGCTGTACGCAGTGCAGGAGCAGACCATAAATCTGCTGCTCCGGCGTGTTGTAGTAGCCGTCGGTGTGCCAGGCGATGGGACGATTGGAGTAGGGGATGTAATGGCGGTGCGCGGCGTCGGTCTGCACGGTGAGCGAGGTCACGGCATCCTCGTCGGCCCCGCGGTTGTGATCGAGCCGGTGCAGGCCGAAGCGTGCGCCGAGTGTGATCGGGATCGCCTTGTCCGGGTCGTCGCCGCTCGTGCCGATATAGATAGCCATGTTGGCCCGGCGGCAGCGCTCGAGGATGGCTGCATGCTCGGCATCGCTCAAGGTGCGCGGATCGCCGATCTCGACGACGAGGTCCGTCAGTGCGGTCGGGGCCGCGGCGAGCTTGCGCTCCTTCCAGCGTTGATAGGTGTTGTCGTCGTCGAGGTCGAAGGGGTTGCTCACCGGGATCTCCGTGAAGTGTCGGGGATCGGACCCTAGCGGCTGCGTGGTCTTCCGACATTGATCCGCGTCAGTCGGGTTGACGAACAGGGAGATCGGGCCTCTTCATCGCTTGTCCCCGGGACCTGTGTCTGCGCGTGTGGATAAGCTGTGCGGACATCGGCTAAGCCGCGGGCGGGTGTAGCCGATCTCGGCCATGGTCGAATCTTGACCGGTGTGGATGCGTTGGCCATTCGATTGAGGGGCGCCCGGGCCTGCCCCGACAGGCCCCGTCGTTGGTTGATCTCCCGGCGCGCGTTACAGTGTCCGAACCCCGAACCCCGAACCCAAGGAAAAACCCCGATGTCTGTCCCAGTCACCCCGTTGCTTGCCGCCGATGCCATCATCGAGCTGGTCGACCGACCCGGCCGCCCTTTCGTGCTGATCGAGCGTCTTAATCCGCCGCACGGATGGGCCATCCCCGGCGGCTTCGTGGATGTCGGCGAGCGCATGGAGACCGCGGCGATCCGCGAGGCCGCCGAGGAGACCGGGCTCGCGGTGACCCTGCGCGCCCTGCTCGGGATCTATTCGGATCCGGCCCGCGATCCGCGCGGCCATACGGTCACCGCGGTCTATGTGGCCGAGGCGCGCGGCGAGCCGCGGGCGATGGACGATGCGCGGGACTTGCAGGTGTTCTGCCCGGATGCGCTTCCGGCGGTGCTGGCGTTCGACCATGCGCTGGTGTTGACGGATTATCGACGTTATCGGGTGGATGGCCTGCCTGCACCGCTGCGGCTCGATGGCGACCGGGCCGACGGCAGCGATTGATTCGGCCTATGCGCCGCACGCGAATCGGCTATCCTGATTCGAGGAAAACGCAGTCCGATACGGACGGCTGTCTGCGGGTCGATACACCCGGACAGACCTCGCCGAGCGGGCGAATCGGAACCGAGACCGGAGATCCCAGATGCAAGCCGTGATCGACCGAGGCTTCTGCCTCAAGAACCCCGTCAAGATCGTTCAACTGTTCGGGCTCGACGTCTTCGTTGGGATGCTGCTGAGCAAGGACAAGACCCTGCTGCAGCGCATCGCCGAGAAGTATCAGGCGCAGCGCGTGCCCATGCCTGGAGCCATCGGCAACGCCTACAAGCTTTCGGCCCTATTCGAGTTTCGCGTAGCGCACATCTACGCGGCCATGGCCGAGCGTTTCAAGTCCAATCCCGAGGTGCACCGTTTCTTCCTTGATCTGCGCGACGAGGAGATGGAGCACGGACGGCTCATGCTCGCCTGTCTCTACCAGGTCGCCGTCAACCGCGAGGTGGACTTCGTGCCCAGCGTGCGCGACCAAGAGATGCGCGAATCGCTGAATGCACTGCGCGAGGTCGAGCACCGCGTCCCAGAGATGAGCTTGGAAGAGGCATTCAAGGTGACAAACGAGCTGGAGGCCGGCGAGGTCAACGTGATCTTCGGTCGTCTGCTCACGCAGGTCGGTCGGGCCGAGACCGAGCTCTTCGCCGAGCAGCTCAAGGGCGCGCAGAGTCACCCCGAGTCCGTCCCGAGACGGATCAAGGAGCTGAAGGCACGGTTGGGGCCGGACGGGCTGGCTGCTGCGGCCTGACGCCCGTGGCGCGGACGTGTTTCGTTTGTTTTTGAATTGCTCACGGGGCGTTGCGTTCTGCTGTGCCCGGTTCGGTCTTGTTTAGGCGAACTCCGGAAACCTTCCTTCCAAGGGCGTAGGTTGTGCCGAGCCGTGCGAGGCACAACCAACCGTCGGCGCAAGTTGTGCTTCCTATCGTCAGCACAACCTACGGGTATGGAAGTTTGCGGAAATCGCCTTAGGGACCGAAGTCCATCCGCCAGACCGGCTCGAGCGTGCCCCTGTCCTGATCCGAAAGTCGCATCAACACCGCTTCTCCCGAGGCGGGATAGATGCCGGTGAGCGCTGTGACCGTCACCTGATGCGTCACCAGCACGATGGGCTCGCCGTTCAGAGGTTGATCCTCCAGAAACGCTTCGAGTGCGGCCAGATTCGGCCCGCGATTCCCTCGGCGCTCGTAGAAGGAGTTGAGGGCCGGCAGCGGCGTGACCGGTCCGAGCCCCAGCAGCTCGGCGGTCTCCAAGCAGCGGCACCATTCGCTCGAATAGACCCGCGCATGCTCGATCCCGCGCGCCCGCAGCCAAGCCCCGATAAATCTCGCCTGCTCGCGCCCGGCATCATTCAGGTTGCGCTGGGTCGAGCAGTCGTCTATGCGAAACCCCTGCGGATCGCCCGTTCCCGGGGCGTAGGCGTGGCGCAGCAGCAGAACCGCACCGCCGTTCTGCATCCGTGTGGCGAGATCCGCATCCTCGACATCCTGTGCCGCGATCGCCTCCGTGCCGAGGATCGCCCAGATGACCGCCCAGAGAATCGTACAGCGGAGGCAGAGACTGCAGCATCCGACGAACCATGATCGTATCGGGGGTTTCGGACGCATCGATCGTTGCTCTCTGTGTTCGTCGGGCCTTTGTTTTCGGTCGACGGTCGACCGGGTCCACCTCGGTGAATTCGGGAACAGTGATGCCATGCGGCACGCCGGTCCGCGATGCCGGCGGTGTGTTGGGCACGCTGCGCTTTGCCCAACCTACGGGTATCACCATCTCTGGAAGGCGCATTAGGCTCGGAAAACGCCGGCGACGCGTGAGCCCGCGGTGACGACACCGAGGATGAGGGCGCCTGCGAGTACGCCGACCAGCGCGTTTAAAAACGGCGTGGTCAGGGCCTCCAGGATCGGTCCAATCGTCGGAACTGCGGCGGCGCCATGGCTCAGGAGATGCAGGATGTCGTGTGTTCCCGGGATCCCGTGGACCAGGATCCCGCCCCCGACTAGGAACATGGCGGCTGTTCCGACGACCGCGAGGATGCGCATCAGGCGCGGTGCGGCGGCGAGGAGCAGGGCGCCGAGGCGTCGCGCGAATCGGGTGCCGAGGTCCTCGCCCGTACGTTGCTGCAGGTAGAAACCGGCATCGTCCATCTTGACGATGCCCGCGACCAGTCCATAAACGCCAACTGTCATCAAGATGCCTACACCCGCCAAGACTGCGACCTGCACGCCGAAGGAGGCGCCGGCGACGATCCCGAGGGTGATGACGATGATCTCCGCCGAGAGGACGAAGTCCGTGCGGATCGCACCCCGGATCCGGTCTTTCTCGAAGGTCGCCATGTCGACATGTGGGTCGAGCAGGGTGCGGGTCAGCTCCGCATGACGTTCGTCCTTTTCCTCGTCATGCAGAAAGGCGTGGGCCAGCTTCTCGAAACCCTCGTAGCAGAGAAAGGCCCCGCCGAGCATCAGGAGCGGCGTGATGGCCCAGGGTGCAATGGCGCTGATGAGCAGCGCCGCCGGAATCAGGATCAGCTTGTTCTTGAACGAGCCGAGCGCCACCGCCCACACCACCGGCAGCTCGCGCTCGGCGCGTATCCCGAGGACCTGCTGGGCGTTCAGCGCCAGGTCGTCTCCGAGCACGCCGGCGGTCTTGCGCGCGGCGACCTTGGTCATGACCGAGATGTCGTCGAGGACGGTTGCGATATCGTCGAGCAGGGTGAGCAGGCTGGCCCCGGCCATGGGATGTTCTCGAGTGGGTTGAGGTTGCGCGGATTCTATACCGAGCGTGCGTGGCGATGACGAACGGGCTCAAACCGATTCGACGGCCGAATCGGCCTACAATGGGGCCCATTCATTGGACGGAGCGGACCTGCCTTATGAGCAACCCTAAGACCCGCAGCAGTTATGTCTGCAGCGCCTGTGGTGCGCGTCAGCCGAAGTGGGCGGGTCAGTGCCCGGACTGCGGGGCCTGGAACAGCATGGTGGAGACCGCGCAGATCGCGCGCCCCGTCGTGCGCGGCGGTTACGCAGGTGCGGCCGAGTCCCCGCGCGTGGAGAGCTTGGCCGAGGTCAGTCCCGAAGATCGGGTGCGCATCCAGAGCGGAATCGGCGAGCTGGATCGCGTGCTGGGCGGCGGTCTGGTGACGGGCTCGGTGGTCTTGATCGGCGGGGATCCGGGAATCGGTAAGTCGACCCTCCTGCTGCAGGCGAGCGCCTCGCTGGCGCGCCACATGCCGGTGCTCTACGTCAGCGGCGAGGAGTCGCCTCAGCAGATCGGGCTGCGCGCCCATCGGCTCGGGCTGGCGGGCGAGGGCATCCATCTGCTCGCCGAGACGAATGTCGAGGCGATCCTCGCGGCGGCGTCGCAGGAGCGGCCGCGCGTGATGGTCGTCGACTCCATCCAGACCCTCTACACAGACACGCTGCAATCGGCCCCCGGCTCGGTCTCCCAAGTGCGCGAGGCGGCGGCGCAATTGGTCCGTTTCGCCAAGCAGCAGGACACGGTCGTCTTTCTCGTCGGCCATGTGACCAAGGACGGCACGCTCGCCGGTCCGCGCGTGTTGGAGCACATGGTCGACACCGTGCTCTATTTCGAGGGCGAGCCGGGCGGTGCCTTCCGCTTGGTGCGCTCGGTGAAGAATCGCTTCGGTGCGGTGCACGAGCTGGGCGTTTTCGCGATGGGCGACCGCGGGCTGCGCGAGGTGAAGAACCCCTCGGCGATCTTTCTCTCGCGCCACGACGAAGCGGTCCCCGGCAGTCTGATCATGGTGACCCGCGAAGGGACCCGGCCCCTCTTGGTCGAGGTGCAGGCGCTCGTGGACGAAAGCCCGCTCGCCAATCCTCGCCGGGTGGCCTTGGGACTCGACGGCAACCGCCTGTCGATGCTGTTGGCGGTGTTGCATCGTCACGGCGGCGTGGCCATGTTCAACCAGGATGTCTTCGTCAACGTGGTCGGCGGGGTGCGGATCACGGAGACCGCCGTCGATCTTCCGCTCGTTATGGCGGTGCTGTCGAGCTACCGGGACCGACCGCTTCCGCTGGATCTCGCGGTCTTCGGCGAGGTCGGCCTCTCGGGCGAGGTTCGCCCGGTCCCCAACGGTCCGGATCGGCTGCGCGAGGCAGCCAAGCACGGTATCCGTCGGGCCATCGTGCCGGTCGGAAATGTCCCGAAGGAGGGTGTCGAGGGACTGGAGATCACGGCGGTGAAGACCCTCGCGGAGGCCCTCGACGGGGTCTGAGGCGATTAAACCGCGCTTGGCGAGGTATGCGATGTTTTTGAATGGGCTCGGCCCCGGCAGCCTTGACGAGCGTTGGAGCCGGCGCGGTTTAAACGAGCGCCCGCCCCTTGCGGGCCGGGCGGGTCACGACCTTGACGGTCTTCACCCCGTTGTCGGCCGTTTGCAGGATCTCGATCGCATGATCGTGGAGCTTGAGACTGGTGCCGGGCTCCGGAATGGTCTCGAGGTATTCCAGGATCAGTCCGTTCAGTGTCCGGGGTCCATCGGTGGGAAGCGTCCAGCGCAACGCCCGGTTCAGATCACGCACGCCGATGCTGCCGTCGATCAAGAGGCTGCCGTCTTCGCCGCGATGAATCTCCGGGATGCTGTCGGCCGGGTCGGTTGTAAACTCACCGACGATCTCTTCGAGCAGATCGGTCAGGGTGAGGAGTCCGAGAAAGTCGCCGTATTCATCGACCACCAGAGCGACGCGCCGCTTACCGCGCTGGAAATTGAGCAGTTGTTGATAGAGCGGCGTGCCTTCGGGGACGTAGTAGGGCTCGCGGGCGATGGCGCGCAGATGCTCCTTGTCTAGGCCCTGCTCCAGCATCGCATGCAGGGCGTGCTTTGCGTGGAAGACACCGATGACGTTGTCGATGCTGCCGTCGAACAGCGGCATGCGCGTATAGCTGGAGTTGCGGATCGCATGCAGGATCTCGTCCTCGCTGTCCTGGATGTCGATCCCTTCCACCTCGTTGCGCGGAATCATGATGTCTTCGACCGTGGCGCGCTCCAGATCCAGGATGCCGAGCAGCATGGAACGGCTGCGCTCCGGGATCATGGCGCCCGCCTCGCTGACCACGGTGCGCAGCTCCTCGCGGCTCAGCGCCGTACCCTGAGCGCCCTCCGGCGTGATTCCCATCAGGCGCAGTATCCCGTTGGTGAAGAGATTGACGAACCAGACGATCGGATAGAGCAGCTTGAGCAACGGCTTGTAGATATAGGCCGCCGGAAAGGCCAGGCGCTCGGGATGCAGCGTGGCGTAGGTCTTGGGCGTCACCTCCGCGAAGATCAAGATCACCAAGGTCAAAAGGCCCGCGGCGATGCCGATCGCCGCCTCCCCGCCGAGGCGCAAGGCGATGATGGTCGCCAAAGACGAGGCCATGATGTTGACGAAGTTGTTCCCGAGCAGGATGAGCCCGATCAGGCGGTCGGGTCGTTCCAGCAGTGCACGGGCCAAGCGGGCGCCTCGGTGGCCGCCGTCCGCAAGGTGTTTGAGCTTGTAGCGGTTGATAGTGAGCAGGGCCGTCTCCGATCCGGAGAAGAAGGCCGAGAGCATGAGCAACAGGACGAGCGCGAGAAAGAGGCCGGGTAGCGAGAGTTCATCCACCTTGGATTCCGAGCTTGGCGATGGGACGAGCGTCGCTACAGTATACCGGGCGCGTTGCGAATCCGTGTTTCCGTGTCGGTATCCAAGCCGAGTCCGACCGCGTCCCGCCTCAGGCTCTCTCGCGCCGATCGCCCCGACTGGACCCGCGGATCGGCGTCCCGGCGCATCGACACCTCGACCCGGCGCTTGCAGTTCGGCGAGGCTCGGTCATAATCCCGGCCTTTTTGACCGGGGTCGAAGATGTTCAAGAATGTACGACTGTATCGATTGGCGCGCCCGTTCGGTCTGGACGCCGACACGCTCGAGGCCCGTCTCGAGGAGCGCCGCTTTCGGCCCTGTGGTCCGCTGGAAACCGCGACGATGGGCTGGGCGGCGCCGCTCGGCGATGGCTCGACCGCGCTCGTGCATGCGGTCTCGGGATGCTTCCTGATCTGCTCGCGCAAGCAGGAACGCCTGCTCCCCTCGGCAGCGGTCGCCGAGGCGTTGGATGAGCGCGTCAACGATCTGGAGACGGCGGAGTCTCGCGACGTGGGCCGCGCCGAGCGGCGCCGGCTGCGCGAGCAGATCATGGCCGAGATGCTCCCGCGGGCCTTCACCCGGTCGCGTCGCACGCTGCTCTACGTCGACACGGAGGCCGGTTGGCTGGTCGTAGACTCGGGGAGCGATCGGCAGGCCGAGGACGTGATCTCGCTGTTGCGCGAGACCATCGAGACCCTTCCTGCCCGGCCCCCCGCACCGCGTATGGAGCCGCCCAAGGTCATGACCGGCTGGCTGTTGAACGGCGATGCGCCGAGCGATTTCCAGATCGGCGATGCCTGCGAGCTGCGCGATGTCAGCGACACCGCGAGCCTGATCCGCTGTCGCGGACAGGATCTCGGCAGCGAGGAGATCCTCGCCCATCTGCGTGTCGGCAAGCAGGTCTTGAAGCTGGCCCTGAACTGGGAGGAGCGACTCGACTTCGTCCTGGCCGAGGACATGTCGCTCAAACGCCTGCGCGTCGGAGATGCCCTGCTCAACGAGCTCGACGACGGCGACCTCGAGCCCGCAGCGCGCATGGACGCCGAGCTTGCGATCCTCGCATTGCAACTGCGCGAGCTGATCGCCCGGTTGGATGCGATCTTCGGCCTCGTCGGCGACGAGGATGCGGCCGGCACGCCGGCGCCATTGCCGCAAACCGAACCCGCACCCGCGCCCACGAAGGTCACGCCTTCGCCGGCGGAGCCGCCGCCGTGGGTGTAAGGGGCGACTTAAGTCGCCCCTACCGCGCATTCGGAGATCCGCCCTCTGCGCCATGACCGCGGCGCAAACGGCCCTCAAGGCGCGGCAGTGCGGGGGTGCTCCATGAAGAACCGCAGCATCTCGCGGCTGGCGTCGGGTCCGTGCGGCTCGGTGTAGGAGCCGTCGGAGCTGCCGCCGGACCAGGCGTGGCCGGTGCCGTGCAGGATCCACTGCTCCAGCTGCGCCCGTCCGTTCTGATCGGCGTAGAGGCTGCGGGTGTAGCGGATTCCCCCGGCCGATTCGCCCTGAACGAGCGTTTTGCGTAAACGCGCGACACCCGGCGTCCCGGTGATGACCTGATCGGCGTTGACCGGGTTGACGGTGGTATCGAGATCACCGTGGAAGACGATGGTCGGGACCAAGGGTGCCTTGCCGTCCGGCCCGCGGTGCCGATGGCCCGATGAGTCCTGAGACAATCCGCCCTGAAGCATCGCCGCGAGTGCCGACGGCATGTCGTCGGCGGCCCCGTAAGCTAGCCCGGAGTGCACGCCGATCGCGGCGTAGAGGTCCGGGTAGGTGGCCCCCATGATCGCGGCGGCGGCACCGCCGGCGGAGAGTCCGGCGATGTAGACGCGATCGGGATCGACCGCGTAATCGCGGATGATCTCGCGGGTGATGCCGGCGATCAGCGCAGGCTCGCCGTGCCCGCGCTGCTGGTCCTCGGGGCTGAACCAGCTCCAGCATTTCATGGCGCTGCTCGACAGGGATTGCTCCGGGTAGGCGACCAGGAACAGCTCCTGCTCGGCCAGGCTGTTCATGCGGGTGCCGGCCGCAAAGTCGTCGGGCGACTGGGTGCATCCGTGCAGCATCAGCACCAGGGGCAGCGGTTGCCCGCGGTAGCCGCTCGGGATGTAGAGTTTGTAGGCGAGGGTGCCCGCGGAAGCGGTGTGGCGATGTTCCTCGAACTGCGCCCCGTCCGGGAGCACGACCGGCGCGCGGTCGATCGGGAATCCGGTCCTTAGACCGGGCATGCGTCCCGCGAGCCGTTGTTTCATCCGACCGAGCACGCCGCGCAAGGCTTCGGGGATCTTAGGTGCTGCAACGCCGCTGCGATGCCCCGAGGTAGGCTCCGCGGGCGCCGGATCGCCGTCGGATTCAGGCGCAGTCCAGGCGCCTCCGGTGTGCGGGTCGGGCGGCTGCATGTCGTGCACGCGCGAGGTGCCTCCCGACGGCGTCGGCTCTGCATCGCGCACCGCGCCGGGCGCCGCAGGCGCATCGACCTGAGCGCCGCGCAGCATGGCCATGGCGTCCTGGAGCCGGCCTTCGCGGGTCAGGCGGGTCACTTCGGCCATGTCGATCTTGCCCAAATGAATCATGGGTCGGGTCCTCGAGTCGAGAGATGCGGCGCGGGCGCGCCTTGCGGCCGTGCCGCGCGGTGGCTGTGCCCTCATCGGATGCGGTCGCGCAATGCGGCCTTCACCGCGGGACCGGCCTGGAGGGCGCCGAGCACATGGACCGAGGCGATGGTCTCTCGTGCGAGATCGGCAGGCACGTCATCGGCGATGACGACGAGACAGAGCACCTGGATGTGGAGGGTCTCGCCCGCCGCCTGCACCCGTTCCAGCTTGTGCCGGTCGTACCGGCGCAGGCCCAGGTCGAGACGGTGTCTGGCGACCGATTGACGCACCGCCTCGCCGTGATGATCGAGCTAGCTGCGGATCGCGGTCCGGATGAAGTCGGTGCGGTTGGAGTAGAAGCCCTCCTGCACCAGCAGACACCTAAACCGCGTCGACTCCCGAGCTCGCGGGTCGTCGTAAGCCCGAGCACCCGCTCGAACAATACATGTGGCTCAGGACGCGGTTTAGACGCGGTAGAAACCCCGATACCACTCCACGAACCGCGCCACCCCCTCGCCGACCGGGGTATCCGGGCAGTAGCCGGTGTCGCGCACCAAGTCGGTGACGTCCGCATAGGTGTCCGGGACATCGCCGGGCTGCAGGGGGAGCAGGTTCATTTGCGCTTTGCGACCCAGGGCCTCTTCCAGGAAGCCGATGTATTCCATGAGCTCGACCGGTTTGTTGTTGCCGATGTTGTAGATGCGATAGGGTCCCTGACTGGTCGCGGGATCGGGTTGTGCGCCGGACCAGGTCGGATCTCCGGTCGGGACGCGGTCCAGGACACGGATGACGCCTTCCACGATGTCGTCGACAAAGGTGAAGTCGCGACGGTGTTTGCCGTAGTTGAAGACGTCGATCGGCTTGCCGGCGAGGATGGCGCGGGTGAACTTGAAGAGCGCCATGTCGGGCCGCCCCCAGGGACCGTAGACGGTGAAGAAGCGCAGACCGGTGGTCGGGATCCGATACAGATGGCTGTAGGTGTGGGCCATCAGCTCGTTGGCCTTTTTGCTGGCGGCATAGAGGCTCAAGGGGTGATCGACATTGTGATGGATCGAGAATGGCATGGCGGTATTGGCGCCGTAGACCGAGCTGCTCGAGGCGTAGACCAGGTGCTCCACTCCGATATCCCGACAGCCTTCCAGGATGTGCGCGAAGCCGACCAGGTTGGTGTTGACGTAGGCCATCGGGTTTTCGATGGAGTAGCGCACCCCGGCTTGGGCTGCGAGGTGTACGACCCGATCCGGGCGGTGCAGGGCGAAGAGCTCGCGCATGCGCGCACCGTCCTCGATGTCGACGCGCTCGTCGCGGAAGCCCTCGAAGGGGATGGTGCGGGCGAGTCGCGCCTCCTTGAGGGCGACATCGTAATAGTCGTTGAGATTGTCGATCCCGATCACCTCGTCGCCGCGGGCGAGGAGGCGTAAGGACAGGGCCGAGCCGATAAAACCGGCGCTGCCGGTCACCATGACTTTCATGCGTTTACTCCTTCGTGTTGACCGTCGGCGTGTTGAGCGTCATCCGGCCCAGCCGAGCATCTCGCAGGCGTGGTCGCGGGTGCGTGCGGTGATCTTGGTGCCGCCGAGCATGCGGGCGATCTCCTCGACCCGCGCATCCGGGTCGAGTGTCTCGATGCGGGTGTAGGTCTGGCCGTCGAGGGTCTCTTTGCGGACCCGAAGCTGTTGGTGGGCCTGGGCGGCGACCTGGGGGAGATGGGTCACGCAGAGCACCTGGCGCGAGTCGCCGAGTCGGCGCAGCAGACGCCCGACGATCTCCGCGATCCCGCCGCCGATGCCGACATCGACCTCGTCAAACACTAGGGTCGGGACGCTTCCGCACTCGGCGGTCGCGACCTGAATGCCGAGACTGATGCGCGAGAGCTCGCCGCCCGAGGCGACCTTGGCGAGCGGCTGTAGCGGCTGGCCCGGGTTGGCGCTGACCAGGAAGGCGATGCGCTCCAGCCCGCCCGTGCCCGCGCGCTCGGACGACAGCGTCTCGATCTCCACGGCGAAGCGCCCGCCCGCCATGCCGAGCTGCTGCATGGCCTCCGTCACCGTGCGGTTCAGGCGCTCGGCGGCCCCGGCCCGTGCGTCGCCGAGGGCGCGCGCTTGGTCGAGAAAGGCGTTCAGCGAGGCGTCGCGCGAGGCGCGCAGATCGCCGAGGCGCAGATCGGCCTGCTCGAGCGTCTCCAACTCGGCTTGGCGCGCGGCCAAGGCGTCCGGCAGCTCGACCGGCAGGACGCGGAATTTCCGCGCCAGGTCGTGAATCTGCGCGATGCGGGTCTCGACCGCGTCGAGGGCGGCCGGATCGACCTCCAGACCGTCGAGATAATGGCGCAGACTTGCAGCGGCCTCGCCGGCATGGATGGCGGCTGTTTCAAGCAGGTCGCGAGGTTCGGTCAAGGCTGGATCGATCGCGGCCAGATCGGTCAGATCGGATCCGGCCGAGCGCAGCTGATCCGAGATCGCCGGCTCGGCCTCGGACAGAAGGTCGAGGACGCGGGCGGCGGTCTCCTGCAGGCGCCCCAGATGGCTCAGACGTCGCTGTTCTCGGTCGAAACTCTCGATCTCCGCGGCGCTCAGTCCCAGGCCCGAGAGCTCTTCGACCTGAAAGCGCAGCAGATCGAGTCGTTCGGCCCGTTCCTGTCGCGCCGACTCCAATGCCCCGAGCTGTTGGTCGAGCGCACGGTAGTCGCGAAAGGCCGCGGCGACCGACCCGGCGAGGACGGCATGCCCGCCGTAGGCGTCCAAAAGATCACGCTGGGCGTTGGCTCGCAGGAGCGATTGGTGGGCGTGCTGGCCGTGGATGTCGACCAAGAGGTCGCCGAGGTCGCGCAGTTGGGTGCCGGTGGCGGGACGGCCGTTGACATAGGCGCGCGAGCGTCCGTCGCGCACGATCAGGCGGCGCACCAGACAGTCGCCGTCATCGTCGAGATCCTGCTCGGCGAGCCAGGCGCGTGCACCGAGGACCGCAGCCAGGTCAAAACCGGCGACGATCTCGGCGCGCTCGCAGCCGGCGCGGATCATGGCTGCATCCGCCTTATCGCCGAGGGCGAGGCCCAAGGCATCGATCACGATCGACTTGCCCGCGCCGGTCTCGCCGGTGAGCGCCGTCATGCCCGAGGTGCACTCAAGCTCGAGCGAGCTGACGATGGCCAGGTCTTTGACAAGGATGTGTGTCAGCATCGGGGAACGTCCGACGGCACCCCTAAGGAAGGGTTCAGAAATGAGTAAAACAACTCGACGAGAGAATGCCTTTGCAACGGTGGTCGTTGTCGCAATCGCAATCGTAATCGACAACGACAACGACAACGACAACGACAACGACAACGATTGGATTCGGTGCTCAACTTATCTCGAAGACGTTGCTTAAGCCACGCCGGGGGGCATGTGGCCGCCCCAGCCGAGTTTCGCCCGCAGGATCTGGTAGTGATCGTGGCCTCGCGGGTGGAGCAGATGGGCGGAATGCGGATGTCGGACCACCTCGACGGACGCGCGCGGCGGCAGCTGCAGGTCCGCCTGTCCGTCGCAGGTCACCTGCACATAACCCTGATCGAGTCCACGCACCCTGACCTGGATCCGCCGATCGCCCGGGACGACCAGCGGCCGGTTGCTCAGATCGTGCGGGCAGATGGGCACCAACAAGAGCGCATCCAGGGCCGGGTCGACCAGCGGGCCGCCGCCCGAGAGCGCATAGGCCGTCGATCCGGTCGGGGTGGCGATGATCAAGCCATCCGAGCGCTGGGCGGAGACGAAGACACCGTCGATGTCCATTTCGAGCTCGATCATGCGGGCCGTATTCCATTTGTGGATGACGATGTCGTTCAGGGCCGAGTAGCTGCGCTCGAAACCGTCCTCGGCAATCACGCGCACCGACAACATGGCGCGGCGGTCCGATTGGTATTCGCCGGCGAGGATCGGGTCGAGCGCGGACTCGATATCCTGCGGCGAGACATCGACTAGGAACCCGAGTCGACCGAGGTTGATTCCGACCAGAGGGACGCCGTAGGAGGCCATCATACGCGCGGCGTGCAGGAGGGTCCCGTCCCCGCCGACCACGATGACCAGATCGCATCCTGCGCCGAGCTCTGCGGTCGGGACCGCTGCCCCGACCTCCGCACCGAGCAGGTGGGCGCTCTCGGCATCGAGTCGCACATGGATGCGCCGCGAACGCAGGTAGGTGACGAGATGACGCAAGGTGCCGACCACCTTCTCCGGGTCGCCTTGTTTCGCGATGATGCCGACGGTGTTGAATTGCGGCATGAGGTCTGTCAGAGGCTGGGATCCGGGAAGGGCGTACGACGCCTAAAGCTAGCATGGGCGGGGGATGGCGCCAATAGGCGCGCCGAGCAGCCTTGACAGGCTTGGCCCGAATCCCTAAATTGCGGTGTTAGCACTCTGTCGAGGTGAGTGCTAAACCGCGTCCGGTCGCTTCGAACGCGCTCCGACGAGGTCGCTCGTTGCGGTCGGAATCCATATCATCGCCGGTTTCATGGCAGACGCACCTTGTCAATCGAGACACGTAATACCGAGGGCCAGGTCAGCGATCGTGCGCTCCACTTCCTGAAGGCGCTCGTGGAGCGTTACATTCGGGAGGGCCAGCCGGTCGGCTCGCGGACCTTGGCGAAAGACACCGGGTTGGATCTGAGTCCGGCCACGGTGCGCAACGTCATGGCGGATCTCGAGGACCTGGGGCTCGTGGTCTCGCCGCACACCTCCGCGGGACGGGTTCCGACGGTTGCGGGCTATCGGTTGTTCGTCGACACGCTGCTGACCGTGCGTCCGCCGTCCGAGGACGACATCGCCAGCCTGCGCACCCGCTTCGATGTGCGCTCCGACGCCAAATCGCTCATCGAGACGGCCTCCACGCTCTTGTCGGGCATCACGCACCTCGCCGGTGTTGTCATGTTGCCGCGTCACGAGCGCAATGTGTTTCGCCAAATCGAGCTGCTACCCTTGTCGGGGACACGGGTGCTGGCGATCCTCGTGACCAGCGAGGGCGAGGTCCACAACCGCATTATCGCGACCGAGCGACAGTTCACGGCGTCGCAGTTGGAGCAGGCATCGAATTATCTGAACGAGGTCTTCACCGGCCAAGACATCAAGGACGTGCGCAAGCGTCTTGTCGAAGATCTCAAGAACACGCATCGGAATATGGATCAGCTCATGATGCGCGCCGTCATGCTGGCCCACGAGGTGATCGAGTCGGCCGAGCGCAAGGACGACTGCTTTATCGCAGGGCAAACCAATCTTATGGAGTTCGGCGAGCTGGCCAGCATGGAGCGGCTCAGACAGCTGTTCGAAGCCTTCAACGAAAAGCGCGAAATTCTTCACATCCTCGACCGTTGTATCGCTGCCGACGGGGTGCAGATATTTATCGGCGAGGAGTCGGGTTATGCGCTGCTCGACGACTGCAGCGTCGTGACCCAGACCTATCGGGTGGACGACAAGGTCGTCGGGGTGCTGGGCGTGATCGGCCCGACGCGCATGGACTACGAGCGCGTCATCCCGATCGTGGACGTCACCGCGCGACTGCTGGCGGCGGCGCTCCGACAATAGTTTCTGGTTTTTGGGGTCGGTCGTACGGCCGAGACGCCGACATCGATGCGCGGCGCACGGCGGACCGAGATACGGGAGAATTGAATGAGTACGGAATCAGCAAAACAGACCGAATCGAACGCGTCGGTGGCGGAGGAGGAGGCCCTTCTGGAGGATGCCTCGGCGTCCCGTGCGGGCGACGCCGAAGGCGAGCGCGCGAGTGCTGCGCAGGTGCCGACGCCAGAGGAGCTCCAGTCGGAGCTGGCCGCCGCACGCGCCGAGGCGGAATCGCTGCGCGACCAAGCGCTGCGGGTTCGCGCCGAGATGGAGAACCTCCGGCGGCGCCACACCATCGAGCTGGAGAAGGCGCACAAATACGCGCTCGACAGCTTTGTCCGCGAGCTCCTGCAAGTGCGCGACAGCCTCGAGCTCGGACACGATGCCGCACTGGCGGAGGGCGCCGATATCGCCAAACTGCGCGAAGGCACGGAGCTGACGCTGAAGCTGCTTGGCGACGTGATGGATCGCTTCGGCGTGGTCCCGGTGGATCCGATCGAGCAACCCTTCGACCCGGAGTTTCATCAAGCGATGACGATGCAGTCGCGCTCGGATCTGCCGCCGAACACCGTCGTGGCGGTCATGCAGAAAGGCTACACGCTCAACGGACGCTTGGTGCGCCCGGCGCTGGTCATGGTCTCTCAACAGGCATCCTGATATCGGCTTGAACGATCGGGGGTTTTCCCCAACCTCCGAGGCAATTTCGAGGCCGTTCGGCCACACAAGACACATTTTTGGAGAATATGCTCATGGGAAAAATCATCGGTATCGACCTCGGGACGACCAACTCCTGCGTCGCCGTGATGGAAGGAGACAGTGTGAAGGTGATCGAGAACGCCGAAGGCGATCGCACCACGCCGTCTATCGTCGCCTACACGGGTGACGGCGAGGTGCTGGTCGGACAGTCCGCCAAACGCCAGTCGGTCACCAACCCGGCCAATACCCTCTTTGCGATCAAGCGTCTGATCGGACGTCGCTACGAGGACAGTGTCGTCAGCAAAGACAAGGACATGGTCGCCTACAAGATCGTCAAGGCGGACAACGGCGACGCCTGGGTCGAGGTCAACGGCAAGAAGATGGCCCCACCGGAGATCTCGGCGAAGGTCCTCCAGAAGATGAAGAAGACCGCTGAGGACTATCTGGGCCACGCGGTCACCGAGGCCGTCATCACGGTCCCGGCCTACTTCAACGACTCGCAGCGCCAGGCGACGAAGGACGCGGGGCGGATCGCCGGTCTCGAGGTCAAGCGCATCATCAACGAGCCGACCGCGGCGGCGCTCGCCTACGGGATGGACAAGAAGCGCGGCGACCAGAAGATCGCGGTCTACGACCTGGGCGGCGGCACCTTTGACGTATCCATCATCGAGATCGCCGAGATCGAGGGCGAGCATCAGTTCGAGGTGCTCTCGACCAACGGGGACACCTTCCTGGGCGGCGAAGACTTCGACATGCGCATCATCGACTTCCTGGTGGCCGAGTTCAAAAAGAGCCAGGCCGTGGATCTGCGCAATGACCCGCTTGCCCTGCAGCGCTTGAAGGAGGCCGCCGAGAAGGCCAAGATCGAGCTCTCCACGAGCCAACAGACCGACATCAATCTGCCCTACATCACGGCGGATCAGACCGGGCCCAAGCACCTCAACGTCAAGCTGACACGCGCCAAACTCGAATCCCTGGTCGAAGAGCTGGTCGACCGGACCATCGAGCCCTGCCGGATCGCGTTGAAAGACGCCGGCCTGACCGCGGGTGAGGTCGACGAGGTGATTCTGGTCGGCGGTCAGACCCGGATGCCCAAGGTCCAGGCCAAGGTCGAGGAGTTCTTCGGCAAGACACCCCGCCGCGACGTTAACCCGGACGAGGCCGTCGCTATCGGCGCGGCCATCCAGGGCGGCGTGCTCGGCGGCCAGGTGAAGGACGTGCTGCTGCTCGACGTCACCCCGCTCTCGCTCGGCATCGAGACCCTCGGCGGCGTCATGACCAAGCTGATCGAGAAGAACACCACCATTCCGACCTCGGCGCAGCAGGTCTTCTCGACCGCGGACGACAACCAGACCGCGGTGACCGTGCACGTTCTGCAGGGCGAGCGCGAGCGTGCGATCCACAACAAGTCGCTCGGGCGCTTCGACCTCAGCGATATCCCGTTGGCGCCGCGCGGCGTGCCGCAGATCGAGGTCAAGTTCGATATCGATGCCAACGGTATCCTCAACGTCTCGGCCAAAGACAAGGCGACCGGCAAAGAGCAGTCCATCATCATCAAGGCGTCCTCGGGTCTTTCGGACGCCGAGATCGCGCAGATGGTCAAGGATGCCGAGGCCCATGCCGAGGAAGACCGCCAGTTCCACGCGCTGGTGGCCGCGCGCAACCACGCCGACACCATGATCCATGCGACGCGCAAGTCGATGGAGCAGCTCGGCGATAAGATGGAGTCCGGCGAGAAGGCATCGATCGAGGCCGCGATCAAGGAGCTCGAGGATGTCATGAAGGGCGAGGACAAGGACCGTATCGAGTCGCTGACCAAGAGCCTCGGCGATGCCTCCGCGAAGATGGCGGAGCGGCTCTATGCGCAGAGCAGTGCCGGTCCCGGCGCGGGTCCGACCGGTGCCGGCGAGCCGGAGGGTTCGGCCGGTCCGGCGCGCGACGACGTGGTCGACGCCGAGTTCGAAGAGGTCAAAGACGACAAGAAATAAATCATGTGATTTCCGGGATTAAGGCGCTTTCCGCAAAGTTCCATACCCGTAGGTTGCGCTGACGATAGGAAGCACAACTTCCGCCGAAGGCCGGTAGTGCCTCGCACGGCTAGGCACAAGCTGCGGTCGGCGCATACCCGGAAGACCGGCCGGTGCTGTAGGGGCGAATCAATTCGCCCCTACACGACGGCCGTTCCTTTCCCGGAAAATCATCTAAAGCGGCCGGCCGGATCGAAATCACCCCCGGACATGTTGGTATCTCGATCGGTGCTCGGTGGTTTCGAGAAGATGCTCGGCCCCTGTCATCCGGTCACGCTGCAGCGCCCTCGGTTACGACTCTGGACGCGGTTTAGGATTCAATGGCAAAACGCGATTATTACGAGGTCTTGGGCGTCGCGCGCAACGCGAGCGAGGCCGATCTCAAGAAGGCATTTCGTCGCCTGGCGATGAAGTATCACCCGGATCGCAATACCGGGGATGCGGATACCGAGGCCAAGTTCAAAGAGGCCAAGCTGGCGTACGATGTCCTGAGCGATCCGAAGAAGCGCTCGGCCTACGATCAGTTCGGCCATGCCGGGGTGGATGCCGGCGCGGGCGGATTTGGTGGTCCTGGCGCGGACAGCGGGGCCTTCTCCGATATCTTCGGGGACGTCTTCGGGGACATCTTCGGCGGGCGCTCGGGCGCTCGACGGACCCAGCGCGGGGTGGATCTGCGCTACGACATGTCGCTCAGTCTCGAGGACGCGGTCAGCGGCAAGGAGGTCAAGTTCCGCATCCCGGTTCAGGTGGACTGTCAGTTCTGCGGCGGTACCGGGGCCAAGCCGGGCACCAAGCCCAAGACCTGCTCGACCTGCGGGGGAAGCGGCCAGGTGCGGATGCAGCAGGGCTTCTTCTCCATCCAGCAGACCTGTCCGACCTGTCGCGGGACGGGCAGCGTGATCGAGGAGCCTTGTAGCCATTGTCGGGGTCGGGGCCGGATCCAAGAGGAGAAGACCCTCTCGGTGCGGGTGCCTGCGGGCGTCGACACCGGCGACCGGATTCGCCTCGCGGGTGAAGGCGAGCGCGGCGAGTACGGGGGACCGCCCGGCGATCTTTATGTCCAGATCCAGGTCAAGGCGCACCCGATCTTCACCCGCGAGGACAGTCATCTGCACTGCGAGGTGCCGATCGGTTTCGTGACCGCCGCACTCGGCGGCGAGCTTGAGGTTCCGACCCTCGACGGCAAGGTGATGCTCAAGATCCCGGCCGGCACCCAAACGGGCAAGATGTTCCGCGTGCGCGGCAAGGGCGTCAAACCGGTCCGCGGCGGTGTGATCGGCGATCTCATCTGTCGCGTGACGGTCGAGACGCCGGTGAATCTCACCGAGCGCCAAAAGGACCTGCTGCGCGAGTTCGAGACCAGCATGACGGAGGGCGGGTCGCGACACAGTCCGCAGTCGCATTCCTGGCTCGATAGTGTGAAGAGCTTTATCGACAAGATCGGGCTCTAAAGCTGAACCGCGTCCGGCGCTTCCTTGGTCGAGTCGAGTCTCGTGTCGGTCGTTTTCGCATCGATCGGCGTTCGAGTCGACGCGGTTCAGGAAAATTTTTGCGGGGCCCATGTCCCGAGAGTTTCCGGGTCCGACCACTAACCACTAACCACGACACTTCAGGAGCTACGATGCAACTCATCAGGATCGCCGTGGCCGGGGCGGGCGGGCGTATGGGCCGCACGCTGGTGCAGGCGGTGTGCGAGGCCGACGGGCTTGTGTTGCGTGCGGCGACCGAGCGGGCGGGTAGTTCATTGCTCGGGGCGGATGCCGGCGAGTTGGCGGGGGTCGGTCGTCTGGACGTGTCGGTGGCCTCGGATTTGGCGGGGTGCTTGGACGACTTCGACGTCCTGATCGACTTCACCTCGCCTGCGGCGACGCTCGCGCATCTCGAGGTCTGCCGCGCCGCCGGCAAGGGCATGGTGATCGGCACGACCGGGCTCGACCCGGCGCAGCGCGACCTGATCAACGCGGCCGGTCGGGAGATCGGCATCGTCTTTGCGCCGAACATGAGCGTTGGTGTGAACCTCTGTTTCAAGCTTCTGGACATCGCCGCGCGGGTGCTCGGCGACGAGGTCGACATCGAGATCATCGAGGCGCACCACCGCCATAAGATCGATGCGCCGTCCGGGACCGCGTTGCGCATGGGCGAGGTGATCGCTTCGGCCTTGGGCCGGAACCTCGACGAAGTCGCCGTTTACGGGCGTGAAGGGCAGACCGGACCGCGCGAGCGCCGTACCATCGGATTCGAGACCATCCGGGCCGGGGACATCGTCGGCGAGCACAGCGTTTGGTTCGTCGCCGACGGCGAGCGGGTCGAGATCGCCCATAAGGCATCGAGTCGGATGAACTTTGCGCGTGGCGCCGTTCGGGCCGCGGGCTGGATCGCCGGGCGTGGCCCTGGGCTGTTCGATATGCAGGATGTCCTCGGGTTGCGGGGATTATGAGCTGATTTCCGGGATAGGGCCTCGATCATCGTTTCGGCCGCAGCGGCAGCGTCCAGGTCGCCGACCGCGATCGCCCGGGTACGCCGACTTCAGTCGGCCCTCGAGCACGCCCGCACGGCGGACTGAAGTCCGCCTCCCCAGGGGCCGACTGAAGTCGGCGTACCCAGGTGTGGGGTCGAAGTCTTGCGTCCGGTTGGGAAACACAAAAGGACTCGATGCCTTCCAGGCACTCGCTGTCGGGATGACTATTCCCGGAAATCACCTAAGTACACTCCGCTTCGGAGGCTTCGCGGATGTCCCTTTACACAGGAACCGACGCCGTGCCCCGGCAATTGATGGCGGTCATCGCCATCGCAGCGATCATCCTGTCTTTGCCGCTGCGTGCCGCGGACCCGCAGGGCACCGCCCGCGCGTCGATCACCGATGTCTCGGCCGTATCCGTCGGCTCCGAGGCGCCGCGCTACAGCACGCAAGTCCAACCCATCTTCGACCGCCGCTGCATCGCCTGTCACGGCTGTCTGGGCTCGCCCTGCAACGTCAAGCTGGATTCATTCCGTGGGGTCGATCGTGGCGGCTTCGGTAAGAACCCCTACTCGACGCGTCTGACCGCGGATCCGCGCACCGACATGGACGCCGCCAGATCCACGGCCGAGTGGCGCGAGCGCGGCTTCTATCCCATCTTGGCGCGCACCGCGTCGGCGCAGACCAATCTCGACGACTCCATCCTCTATCGGATGATCGACGCCGGCATGCGGCACAACGGCCCCGGCTTCTCGCGGGAGTCCGTCGATCCCTTTCGGCTGCAACGCTTCGCGGCGACCTGCCCCTCGACGGCCGAGGCGCTTGCCGCACGGCTTCAAGAGCACCCCGGTCTGGGGATGCCCTTCGGCCTGCCGGCGCTCGCCGAGGAGGACTTCGTAATCTTGCGCGACTGGATCGCGCAGGGCGCGCCCGGACCGACCGAGGCGGAGGAGGCTCAAGCGCAACAGGCCGCCAACCCGACGGCCGTCGCCGCTTGGGAGGCCTTCTTCAACGGCGCGGATCCCCGCCAGGCGCTGGTCAGTCGCTTCATCTTCGAGCATGTCTTTCTCGCCACCATCGTGCTGGAGGACAGCCCCGGAGATCGTTTCCGCTTGGTGCGCTCACGCACCCCGCCGGCACGGGTGTTGGACGACGGTCAAGGCGGTCGCCGGGTCGAGTCCACGCCCATCGATCTCATCTCCACCGCACTGCCGTACGGCGATCCCGGCGTGGAGCGGTTCTGGTACAGGCTGGAGAAACTGACCGAGGCGCCGGTGCAGAAGAGCCTCTTCGTCTGGCGCCTCGCCCCGACCGACATCGCGCATCTGAGCGCGCTCTTTCTGGCGCCGGACTGGGCTGCGGATGCGGATCTGAATCCACCTTGGGACATCGGCAATCCCTTTCGCGTCTTCGCGGCGATCCCGGCCGAGTCTCGCTACCGCTTCCTGCTCGAGAACGCCGAGGTCATCATCGGCGGGATCACCTACGGACCCGTCTGTAATGGCCAGATCGCGACCTATGCCGTGAAGGATCAGTTCTGGGTCTTCTTCCTGGACCCGGCGCACGATGTCTCGGTGCGGGATCCGAGCCTGGGTCTCGACGGTTGGGATCTCTTCATGGACCGCTCGCTTGTGGGCAACGCCGAGTATCTGGATGCCTACGCCAAGACCCGGGCACGGCTCGACCCGGACGGCTTGTCGCTCGACGCGATCTGGGACGGCGACGGGGATAACCGCAACGCCTGGCTGACCGTGCTGCGCCACGAGACCAACGTCTCGGTGCTCCAGGGCGCCCGGGGAGGCATGCCGCAGACCTTCTGGCTGATGGGCTACAACGGGCTGGAGCGTCTCTACTACGACACCGTGGCCAGCTTCGAATACTGGGCCGGCGACGGGCCGAAGCTCCAGACCCTGCTCTTCTTCAACATGCTGCGCCAGGAGTTCGAGGACGGTTTCATCGGGCTGCTGCCGCGCGAGGAGCGCGAGCGGATCCGTCACCAATGGACGCGAGGCATCGGCTCCGTGGCCCTGAGCCTGATCCCGTTCGAGACCGCGGAGCAGCCGACGCGGGTCGCTGTCCGCGGGCCGGATCCTCTCCTCGACCTGGTCGAGCAGATTGTGCAACGCCTCGGGCCGCGCATCAGCGGCCTGCCGGATCGGCTGAATCCGCGGGTCAAGCCCGAGCTTGCCGTCGACGCCTCCATCGATGACTTCGCCGACTGGGAAGCGGCCGTGTCGATGCTGACGGCCGTTCAGGGACAGCCCTTCGTCCCCGAGATGCCGAGCGTCCTGGTGCTTCGGCTCAATCGTGCGGAGGGTCCGCCGCAGGATCGCCACCGGGTCTATTCGTTGGTGGCAAACCGGGTCTACAAGTCCCAGTACACGCTGATGTTTCAGAACGGTCAGGCGCTCCCGGACGAGGACACGCTCAGTCTTTATCCGACGCTGGTCAACGGCTTCCCGAATCTCTTCATCGATCTGGATCTTGCCGACGCGCGCCGTTTCCTGACGGATCTGCGCGCCGTTCGGAGCAAAGCCGACTGGAATCGGTTCGCCTCGCGCTTCGGGATCCTGCGCGACAGTGCGCGTTTCTGGCCCTTCTACGATTGGATCAACCGCTGGAATGTCGAGCACCGCGGCGACGCCGCGGGCTGGCTCGATCTCAGCTACTACGACGCGCCCGAGACCTGACGGGGAGCCGACGAGCGCCTGGAACGGTTGGGCCTCTGGTGTGCCGAGTGGCATGCCCCCACTCTGGACTGTCATGCAAAGACAAAGCCGTATCCACGTCTCTCATCATGCCTGCTCGATCCTCGGCGGGTGTGCTCCACGGAAGCCTAGCCGGGGCCGACCTCGCCGGAGACCCCGCGCATCCGTGCGTACGGTTGTGCCGCCGCGGCGGGAATCGTCGCAATGGCGGCGCCTGTTGGCCGTCTCCTGCGTCCTGCTCGCGCTTGCCGGTTGCGCCACGGCGCCCGAGACCGGCCGCCGCCAGGTGCTGCTGATCGACAGCGCGCAAGAGGCTCAACTGGGGCTTCAGGCGTTTCAGCAGATCAAGCAGGACACGCCTGTCTCCCGAGACCGTCAGGCGAATGCTCAGCTCCAATCCGTCGGCAAACGCATCGCGAGCGTCGTGAACATCCCGCATGCGCAGTGGGAGTTCGTTCTCTTCGAGTCGGACGAACCCAACGCCTTCGCGCTGCCCGGCGGCAAGATCGGCATCAACACCGGCATCCTACCGATTACGCAGACCGAGGCCGGACTCGCGACCGTCATCGCACACGAGATCGCGCATGTGGCCGCCCGCCACGGGGCCGAACGGATGTCTCAGGACCTGCTCGTGCAGGTCGGCGGCACGGCGTTGTCCGCCGCACTCGGCAGCCGATCGCCGGCCACCCGTGATCTGGCCCTGCAGGCGTACGGCATCGGTACAGAGGTTGGTGTCATGCTCCCCTATTCACGCACCCAGGAGTACGAGGCCGACCGAGTCGGCCTGCTCTATATGGCCCGAGCCGGCTTCGACCCGACCGAGGCGGTCGGATTCTGGGAGCGCTTTCAGGCCGAGAATCGGGGCAGTGGAACCCGAGCTCCGGAGTTCCTGAGCACACACCCGCTCGACGATGCACGTATCGCCCAGATCCGGCGCTTCCTCCCGCAGGCAATCGCCGAATATGAAGCAGCGCGGCGTTGATGCAGTCATGAAGCCGCTGTTGGTCCTGATCAGCCTGTTGGTTCTGATCGCGGGACTCGCCTCCCTCTGGACCCTTGGGTCTCGAGGCCCTGAATCGATGCCGGGGCCTTCGGTGGACGCTCTGCTCGATGTCGATGTCGTCGCGGAGGGCTTTGCCGAGATTGTCGAGGACAGGCCATTGCGCTTCCCGGCGGATCATGGCGCCCATCCAGAGTATCGGGGGGAGCTGTGGAATCTGTTCGGACAGCTGACCGACACCGAGGGCGGACGCTACGACGTCCAGCTCGGCATCACACGGCTTGCGCTCGCTGCGAATCCCCCACCGCGCGCGTCCGCCTGGGCGGCCAACGCCGTCTACCGCGGTCGACTCACGCTCATTCGGGCCGACGAGCCCGGGGTGCGGTCGGCCGAGCGGCTGACGCGTGCCGCCTCGGGCCTTGCCGGAACCGGCTCTCAGCCGACGTCGGTTTGGATCGAAGACTGGTCTTTGTCGCTTGCCGATGGCGGACAGGAGCTGCCGCGCATGCGACTGGTCGCAGGCGGCGAGGGGCCAGCGCTCACCTTGGATCTGGTCGCGGGCAAACCCGCCATCCCCTTTGCCGATTTGGGTCTGTTGAGTGGCGATGTCGGCGGGTTGGGACTGCAGGCGTATCTGCTCCCGCGCATGGCGGCCGCCGGCACTCTGACCCTGGATGGCGAGCCTCGGTCGGTGGAGGGGCAGGTCTGGCTCGATCATGCTTGGGGGACGCTTCCGACGAGCGGGGGCCGGGTCGGGTTAAACCGGTTCGCCATCCAACTCGACCAGAACCGCGAGCTGGTCTGTCTCCAATTGCGTCGTGAAGACGGCACCGGGACACCCATACCCGCCTGCGCCCTGATTCTCGCCGATGGGCAGGTGCAAGGTTTTCGGCGCCGCGAGATCCGGCTTGAGCCGTTCGAGCGCTGGCTTAGCCCGCGCAGCGGGGCACGCTACCCGGTGGCTTGGCGGCTGAGCATCCCGATCCTAGATCTGGAACTGGAGCTCACCCCGCTGGCGCGGGATCAAGAGGCCGACGACGCGGTCCGACTCTGGACCGGCGCGGTGCAGGCCGAGGGTCGTCTGGGCGGAGATGTCATCGCCGGGCACGGGCGGATCGAGGCCACGGCCGAGGTGGCTGCGCCGTCCGGGACCTGAGCGCGTTAAGGCGAACTCCGGAAACCTTCATGCCAAGGGCGTAGGTTGTGCCGAGCCGTGCGAGGTACAACCAACCGTCGTCGCAAGTTGTGCTTCCTATCGTCAGCACAACCTACGGGTATGGAAGTTTGCGGAAATCGCCTAACCTTTCAATCAAACCGGATCATTATGGTGTTCCCCATCCGTTTTATACCCAATGTGCGCCGGTTTTTCGGCTTCCAGGTCGCTGAGTCACTGTTCAAGAATTCGTTGCTATCCGCTCGCCACTCACCACTCACCACTCTCGGCTATCCATTGCTTCACGTCCTTCTGGTCCTGCCGACGCTGGCCTTGCTCGGTTGCGATCGAGGTCCGACCGAGAAGGACGGCGTCTACAAGGCCGAGGTCGGGGAGATCCCGGCATCGCCCCAGCGGCCGGGCGACCCCGACGCGGGTTACGACGCGCTCCTCAACCGCTCGGTCGCCACCTGTGGTCTACCCTACGGTGCCTATCTCAAGACCCGGGGTGCCGCGCAGGATGCGGGTCCGCAGTTCCCGGGCCGCACGGGACGCAACGCCGAGCTTCCCTACATGCTGACCTCGCATGTCGCGGCCTCCGGGGTCGAGATCGTGACCTCGAACTGCATGGCCTGCCATGCATCGACCTTCAACGGCGAGCTGGTCATGGGCCTGGGGAACGAATTTCTCGATCTGACCGCCGACCCCTTGGTCGGGATCGAGGCTGCAGCCGCGCTGGTCAAGGACGGCCCCGAAGCGACGGAGTGGCGGCACTGGGCCGATCGGATCGGCGCCATCGCCGACTATATGATGACGGACACCGTCGGCGTGAACTCCGCGAACAACCTGACGCTGGCCTTGATGGCGCACCGCGACCCGGAGACGCTGGCCTGGTCCGACACACCCCTGATCGAGCCGCCGTCGCAGACGCCGCTCCCGGTGAGTGTTCCGCCTTGGTGGAACATGGGCAAAAAGCACGCGATGTTCTACAACGGCGAAGGACGCGGCGACCATGTCCGCTACATGATCCTCGCCTCCACCACCTGCACCGATTCGGTCGAGGAGGCCGCCGAGATCGACGCCTGGTTCGTCGACGTGCGTGCCTATCTGGCCAGCCTGCGGCCGCCCGTGTACCCCTTCGCTGTCGATCGGGCGCTCGCCGAACGCGGCGAAGCGGTCTTCGAGAAGACCTGCAAGGAGTGTCACGGGACCTACGGCGAGACGCCGACCTATCCGAATCGCGTCATCGCACTCGGCAAGGTCGAGACCGATCCCGAGCTCGCGCGCAAGGGCTTCAGCGATGCGGACCGCTTCCTGAAGTGGTTCGGAAGATCCTTCTACGGCGAGCTGTCTCAGGCAGCACCGGCGCTCGGCTATGTGGCACCACCGCTCGACGGGGTCTGGGCGACCGCCCCCTATCTGCACAACGGCTCGGTACCGACGATTGCGACCCTGCTTGACAGCCGCTCGCGCCCGACTTTCTGGCGGTTGGATCGGGAAGGCGACGGCCGGCCCGCGTATGATGAGGTCGGCCTCGGCTGGACCTATCGGGCGTTGGACAACGGCAAGGCCGGCGCCATGAGCTGGGAGGAGCGCAACCAGATCTACGACACCGGGCTTCCCGGCTACGGCAATCAGGGCCACACCTTCGGCGACGATCTCAGCGACCCTGAACGCTTGGCCCTGCTCGAATATCTCAAGACGCTTTAAACCGCGCCCAGCGCGGTATGCGATGTTTGTGGATGGGATCGGCCCCGGCAGACTTGACGACCTTTGGAGTCTGCGCGGTTTAAGGTATTAAAAAATATATCATTTTAAACCGCATCCCCGCTAAAAGTTGTGGATGCACCAAACGTCGAGATTACTCGAAAATGAGCATCTCGCTCTGGACGCGGTTTAGACCATCGCAACACCTTCAACATAATAGATAAAGAGGACAACGCAGATGATTCGAACGACAAGCATCCCCGTGATCCTGGTTGCCGCCCTCCTGACCGGCCCGCTGCCGGTCCTTGCCGGAGACGACAAGCATGATCTCGGGCTGGTGACCTGGATGGGGCAACTTCAGTACTACACGCACAAGCTCGGCCTCTCCGTCGACGCCGGAAACAAGCCGCTTATCGCGTACTACATCCACGAGGTCGAAGAGGTCATCGAGGCGATCGAGGACATCGACGAAGCCGACGGCGTCCCCATTGGCAAGCTCGTCAAAGAGATCCTACTGCCGACCTTCGAGAGCCTCGAGGCGTCCTTCGAGTCAGGCGACGAGTCGCGTGTCGATGCCGATTACAACGGGCTGCTCGGTGCCTGCAATCAGTGTCACGAGAAATCAAACCGTCCCTATCTGATCGTCGAGCGACGGCACGACAATCCCTACATGCAGCGCTTCAAACCGAGCAGGGCGGCGGTCTCGTCCGCTTCCGAGTAAGCCGCAGCCTTCTTCGAATTGAGATTCTGCCGCGCACGAAGGGGAGGCCGGATGCGGGTCGAGCGAATCGACGATCAAAAAGCGCTTGCGCTTTCGGCCTTTCCCCTATAATCTTATCGACTCAGTTGCGGGGTGGAGCAGTCAGGCAGCTCGTCGGGCTCATAACCCGAAGGTCGTAGGTTCAAATCCTGCCCCCGCTACCAAATAAAACAAGGGCTTATGGTTGATCGCCGTGAGCCCTTTTTCGTTGGGTCGGATTCATTTAGCCACTATGTAGTGCTCGACCGAGAACCCCGTTTTTTTCCCGCCCCGGCAACCCGTCCTGAATGGCGGGCCGGGGCCGGCGTATTCAATTGAGCCTCATTCGAGGCCTATTCGCGCGATCAAGCTGCCTGAATAAGAATGACTCGCATCACCGCCGGACTGCAGGCGTACCACTCCCGTCGGGGTCGGCACCGGACCCGATCGAAAGGGTCAAGCCGTGCGTCGGCGGCGCTGTCGTTCCCGCTCGCGCCGCGCCTCCTCGGCCTCCTGCGCGAGCAGCAGCGCGCCGATGCGCTGGAGGTTGCGCGCCACCACCGCCAAGGCGACGTAGCGCTTGAAGCCGTCGATCCCGTGATCGCGACAGCGGTCGAGCCTGTGGATCTGCGTTGATGGCGGACTCCACGGCGGAGTGTTTGCGGCGCAGCTGGATGAAGCGCGGATCGCCTTCGCGTTCGCGCTCCGCGGCCGAGCACTTGCCCTTCTTCGGCAGCACCGGAAAGTCGAACACCTCGGCCAACCCGCGTTGGTTGGCGGGACTGTGAAAGCCCTTGTCCATACTCGCGCCGGCGACCGTCGGGAAGCGCGCCACGATCTCCTCCACCAGGGGCACGGCGATCTGATCGTCGGTGATGCGTTCCATGACCCGATGGTGCAGGATGAAGCCGTGCTGGTCTTCGCTGATCGCCACGCGCAGGCCCAGCTCCACCGGCACGCCGGCCTTGCCTTTGCTGATCCACTCGGAGTGGGGCTGGAAGATCGAGAAGACCTTCTCGGCATGCGGGATGGTCTGTCCGCACAGCACGCGGCGGCGGATCTGGTCGATCTGCCGCTCGCCGTGGGCGATGAAGGCATCCAGCGGCGCGAGCTGGACGTCCGGCAGCGCGGCGATCAGGCGCAGACGGATACGCGTCTCGCGCGCCCGCATCAGCAAAGCCACCGGCCAACTCTAGATAGGCGGCATAGGCCGCTGCGATCTCGACACGCCGTGCGGCCCGTTGGTCCGGATCCTGCGCGGTGGAGTGCTTGAGGGTTTGCGCCCGACGATAGGCTTTCTTCAAGCAGCGCACGTTGTAGGCGCTTTGCCGCCAATCGCTCGGGCCGGCGTCCTCGCACAGCCCGGCGCTGGTCTGGATGGCCTTGCGCACGGCGTCGTAAAGCAGGTTGATGTCGGTCGGGTAATGCACGTGGGTCTCGACCACGAAGGAGTCACACCGGATCGCGAGGGGCTCGTCGGGATTGGTTTTGACCAGGGCATGGCCGGTAAGTGTCAAGGTAGTTGTCGCATTAATCATGTCATGTTTGCGTCGGCCTTCTCCGGTTCACGAGGGGGTTTTCCGGGGTTGAGCAAGACCGAAGCGGGCGGCGTCCAATTGCGGGT